>DATHTJ010000222.1:0-7391 GCA_035463315.1 Pseudonocardiaceae bacterium | reverse complement strand
AAAGATCATCAACAGGCGGGCGGCGCGGCGCGCCGCTAGTCTCGGTGGGTGATGGTGCGGACGAGGGAGGCCAATCCGTGATCGACGGTACGAGCACCTCGACCACCGAGGCGGGTTTCGTGGTGGTCGCCAACCGGTTGCCGATGGACCTGGAACCGCGGCCTGATGGCACGCCGCGGTGGAAGTCCAGCCCCGGCGGGCTTGTCACCGCGCTGGAGCCGTTCCTGCGGTCCCGCCGCGGCGCCTGGGTCGGTTGGCCCGGCATGCCTGACGTCGAGGCGGAGCCCCTCACCGACGGTGACATCACCTTGCATCCGGTCGCGCTGTCCGACGCGGACGTCACCAACTACTACGAGGGCTTCTCCAACACCACGCTCTGGCCGCTATACCACGATGCGGTGGCTCCCCCGGCGTTCCATCGACACTGGTGGGAGGCCTACGTCAGGGTGAACGAGCAATTCGCCGCGGTCACTGCCAAGATCGCTGGTGAGGGCGCCACGGTATGGGTACAGGATTACCAGCTGCAGCTGGTGCCCCGCCGGCTCCGGGAACTGCGGCCAGACCTGCGGATCGGGTTCTTCCTGCACATCCCGTTTCCCCCGGTGGAGCTGTTCATGCAGCTGCCCTGGCGGACCGAGTTGATCCGTGGCCTGCTCGGCGCTGACCTGGTCGGGTTCCAGCTGCCCGGTGGCGCGCAGAACTTCCTGTTCCTGGCGCGCAAGCTGGTGGGGGCGTCGGCAACCAAGAGCGCGGTGGGCGTCCGCACCAGGCCCGGGCAGGTCGACGTCGGCGACCGTACCATCCGGGTCGGCGCCTTCCCGATCTCCATCGACTCGGCCGCGCTGGACAAGCTGGCCCGCAGCAAGCCGGTGCGCCGGCGCGCCGCGGAGATCCGCGACGAGCTGGGCAACCCGGCAACGATCCTGCTGGGGGTGGACCGGCTGGACTACACCAAGGGCATCGACGTTCGGCTGCGCGCGCTGCAGGAACTCTATGCGCAGGACCAGATCTCGGCCGACGACGTCGTCATGGTGCAGCTGGCCACCCCGTCACGCGAACGGGTGGAGCACTACCAGCGGATGCGCCACGACATCGAGCAGGCGGTCAGCTGGATCAACGGTGAGTTCGGCCGAGTCGGTCACCCGGCGGTGCACTACCTGCACCAGTCGGTGCCACGCAGCGAGCTGGTCGCGTTGTACGTGGCTGCGGACGTCATGCTCGTTACACCGCTGCGGGACGGGATGAACCTGGTGGCCAAGGAGTATGTGGCCTGCCGGCACGGCTTGGGTGGCGCCCTGGTGCTGTCCGAGTTCGCTGGCGCGGCGGCCGAGCTGACCAACGCGTTCCTGGTCAATCCGCACGACCTCGACGGCATCAAGAGTGCCATCTATCAAGCCATCACTATCGACCCCGAGGTGGGCCGCAAGCGGATGCGGGCGCTGCGCCGGCAGGTGATGGCCTACGACGTGGAGCGCTGGGCGCGCTCGTTCCTCGACGCCCTCCGCGGATCCTGAGCCGTGAGTACGTAACAGCGCTATAACGATGTTACGCACTCACGGGCGGATCTTTGCCGCCGAGCTGGTGATGCGCACCACCAGCTCGGCGGACAGCGTGACGGTGCGGCGGCGGGGCTGGCGGCGATCCAGCTGGGGGCGATCCAGCAGCAACCGCCCGGCCGCCTGCCCCTTCTCCAGCACCGGCGCAGACACCGTGGTCAGCCCGGCCCGCTCAGCTTCGGGCGCTCCGTCGAAGCCGGTGACAGTCAGGTCCTCAGGCACCCGCAGGCCCCGCCGGCGGATCTCGGTGAGAGCACCGAGCGCGAGGACGTCGGATGTACACACGATCGCGGTCAGCGCTGAGTCCCGCTCCAACAGCTCACTGGTCGCCGAGGCGCCTGAGGCCATCGTGTGGTCGAACCGCTCAACGACCGGGACAGCCCTCCAGTCCAGCAGCACCTTGCCGAACGCGTCGGCCAACCCGGCCAGCCGGGCTCGCTGCACATGGAAGCGCGCGGCGCGCTGCCGGTGCAGGTCGACAAGCCCGTCATGGCGGTCCCGACCCAGGCGCGTACACACCACGCCGACCCGGCGGTGACCCAACCCGATCAGGTATGCACCAAGCCTCGCCATCGCCGCCCGGTCATCGATCCCGACGTGGTCGACGCCCTGGACCTGCGGCTGGTCGCAGACCACGGTCGGCAGTGCGCGCTGCAGCACGGCAGCCAGGCTGGGGTCGCCATCGGGCACCGAGTAGACGACGAAGCCGTCCACCCCGGCCCGATGCACTGCGGCGGTGATCTCCCGCTCGTCGGCGTCCGGGTTCACCGGGATCAGCAGCAGTCCCTGCCCCGCGTCCCCGCAGGCGCTCGCCAGGCCCTCGAGGAACCTGATCGCGGCGGGATCCCGGAAGGCATCGGACAGCGCGTCGGTGAGCAGCAGGCCCACCGCCCCGGCCTGGCGGGTGCGTAACGAGCGGGCCACCGGATCCGGGCCCGGGTAGCCCAGCCGCCGCGCCGTCTCCAGCACGCGGTCGCGCAGCTCAGAGGACAGCTGATCGGGCCGGTTGTAGGCGTTGGACACCGTCGTGCGAGAAACGCCGAGCGCCGCGGCCAGTGCTGCCAGGGTCGCTGGACGGCGACTGCTCACCGATCGCGCCATGCATGCGACGGTATCGGGTCAGCACTCCGTGGTGAACCTGCGCAAGCTAGTCATTCGTCTGAGGGACACTCTATAGTGGTTACGAAAACGGTTTCCATTTCATGATCGTGCACCACAAGGAGTCCCCATGGTCCTCCGGATTCGCCGGCTCGTGGCGGTCCCCCTCATCAGCACAGGGGCCCTGATCGCGCTGCTCGGGGCTACCGGCTGTGGCTCGGCGGACCAGCCAGCCAGCGGGAATGACCGGCTGATGGTGGTGACCTCGACCGATGTGTGGGGCAGCGTCGCGCGCTCCGTCGCAGGTGACGCCGCGGACGTAAAGTCGATCATCAACGACCCCTCTGCTGACCCGCACGCCTACGAGAGCAAGCCCGCCGACGCGGCCGAGGTGACCAACGCCGATCTGGTGGTGTTCAACGGCGGCGGGTACGACGAATTCATGCCCAAGATCCTCGAGGCGGTCGGGAACAAGCCCACGGTGGAGGCGTTCGCGCTGGAAACGCAGACCCCAGCGGACGATGCCCACCCCAACGAGCATGTCTGGTACGACCTCCCCGTGGTGCAGAGCGTGGCGCAGCAGATTGCCGAAAAGCTGGGCCAGCTGGACCCCGGGCAGGCGCAGCAATTCATCGCGCGGGCGCAGGCCTTCCAGACCGAGATCGAAGGCCTCGAAAGCAAGCTGGCCGGCATCGCCAGCGCCAATAGCGGCCAGCGGGTCGCGATGACCGAACCGGTAGCCCAGTACCTGATCACCGCGGCCGGGCTCACCGACGCCACCCCGCCCGAATTCCTCGAAGCCGTCGAGGAGGAAGCGGATCCGCCGGCGGCCGCCGTCGCCGCCACCAGGGAGCTGTTCACGCAGCGGCAGGTGCGGGCACTGGTCTACAACCCGCAGGCCGAGACCCCGGTCACCAGCCAGATCCGCGCCGCGTCCGAGGCCGCCCGGATCCCGGTGGTGACCATGACCGAGACCCTGCCCGAGAACACCGACTACCGCGGATGGATGTCCGGGCAGATCGACGCCCTGGCCGCCGCACTGCAGGGACAACCGTGACCACCAGGACCGATCACACGCCGGCGCGGATCCCCGCCCAGGCGTCTGCGCCACCGGCCGTCCGGCTGAGCGGCGCCCGGCTGGCCTACGGCCCGCGAGTGCTGTGGGACTCGCTGGATCTCGACATCGCACCCGGCGAGCTCCTGGCCCTGCTCGGTCCCAACGGCTCAGGCAAGACCAGCTTGCTGCGGGTGCTGCTGGGCTTGCAGCCGCTGTCGGCCGGCTCGGTGGCGATCCGCGGGCAGCCGGTGCGCCGCGGGAACCGCACGGTCGGCTACATCCCGCAGCAACGTGCCCTGGACCCGACACTGACCCTGCGCGGCCGGGATCTGGTGGGCCTTGGCCTGGACGGCCACCGCTGGGGATTCGGGCTCCCGTCGGCGCGGCGCCGCGCGCGGGTGCTCGAGGCGCTGGACGCCGTCGGTGCCCGGCACTACGCCGACGCACCGGTGGGACTGCTCTCCGGCGGCGAGCAGCAGCGGCTGCGGGTCGCCCAAGCCCTGGTTGGCAACCCGGACGTGCTGCTGTGCGACGAGCCGCTGCTGTCGTTGGACCTGGCCTACCAGCAGCTGGTCAGCGAGTTGATCGACGTCCGGCGGCGCACGGCACGCACCGCGGTGCTGTTCGTCACCCACGACATCAACCCGGTGCTGCCCGCCGTGGACCGGGTGCTCTACCTGGTCGACGGCCGGTTCCGGATCGGCACCCCGGACGAGGTGATGAACTCCGCGACGCTCTCGCAGCTCTACGGCACTGACGTCGATGTGATCAAGGTGCGGGGCCGGCTGTTGGTGATCGGCACACCTGGGAACCCGCACCAGTGAGCCCAGAAGAGATCCTGCGCCGGCTGCTCACGTTCCAGGGCACGGGGGAGCTGCTGCGGCTGGACTTCGTCCAGCAGGCCCTGATCGCCGGCGCGCTGCTGGCCCTGATCGCCGGGGCACTGGGGCCACTGGTGGTGACCCGGCAAGTGTCCTTCGCGGTGCACGGCACCAGCGAGTTGACCTTCACCGGCGCCGCAGCAGCACTGCTGGTGAGCAGCTCACTGGTCAGCGTGGGCGCGTTGGCCGGCGCGGTGGTCGCCGCGCTGGTGTTCGGCCTGCTCGGGCTGCGCGAGCGGGAGCGCGACTCGGCGATCGGCGTGGTGCTCGCCTTCGGGCTGGGCCTGGGCGGGCTGTTTCTGTGGCTGTATCCGGGGCGGGCATCCAACCAGCTGTCCCTGCTGTTCGGCCAGATCGTGGGGGTCTCCCGCAACGACGCATGGCTGCTGGGTGGCTGCGCGGCGGGCGTGCTGCTGGTGCTCGCGATGGTGTGGCGTCCGCTGCTGTTCGCCAGCGTGGACGCCGACGTGGCCCAGGCCCGCGGGGTGCCGGTGCGCGGGCTGTCAGTGCTGTTCGCCGTGCTGGTCGGGGTGGCCACCGGGCTCGCGGTGCCCACGGTCGGCGCGCTGCTGGTGCTCTCGCTGCTCATCACCCCGGCCGCCGCGGCCGCCCGGGTGACCGCCAATCCCGTCACCGCACTTCTGCTCGCGACACTGTTCGCGGAGGTCGCGGTGCTCGGCGGGATCGTGGCATCGCTGGCGCCCGGCGCGCCGATCAGCGGCTACGTCACCGCGATCGCCTTCGTGATCTACCTGACCTGCCGGGGAGCGGGCGCCCTGCGGCTACGCCGAATCGGCCGCCCTCACCCCACACCCGCCGCCGCTTAACCGCGTTCTGTCTCCAGACTGCACACTTGATTTTCCAGGAGGTTGACACGATGCGTTCGCTGGTCTACTTGGTGGCCTGCACGCTCGACGGTTATATCGCGGGCGTCGACGGTGCCTTCGACTTCTTTCCGTTCGAGGGTCCGCACATGCCGGACCTGATTGCAGAGTTCCCCGAGATGATCGCCGGGCACGATCGCGAACTGCTGGGAGTCACTGCCGGGAACCAGCGGTTCGATACGGTGTTGATGGGACGCGCCACCTACGAAGTCGGGCAAGCCGCCGGTATTAACAGTCCGTACCCACATCTGCGCCAGATACTCGTCTCGACCTCGACCAGCTCACCACCCGACCCCGCGGTCGAGGTGATCGACGACAGCGCAGCCACCCGGGTGCAGGCATTGAAAGCTGAACCTGGAAAGGACATCTGGCTCTGCGGTGGTGGGCGACTCGCCGCTTCCTTGGTGGATGAGATCGACGAGTTGATCATGAAGGTGAACCCGATCCTGTTGGGATCAGGCATCCCCCTCTTCGCCGGCGTGGTCGGACCCCGCCCCGCCACACTCACCGGTCACAAGATCTACCCGAACGGCTTTGCTCTGCTGCGCTACCGCTGGCTGCGCTAAGGCCGGAAGTCGTGGGCGTGGTAGACCGCCCATTCGCGGGACGTGCGCGCCAGTGTTCCGGTGATCTCTTCCACTGTGGTCGTGACCGGCGCCGGGTCAAGTGCATGGCTCACTCGTGGGCTCAAGCAGTCGCCGGGGGCCCGGTCCGTGCTTGCTGAGCTGGTCGTAGGGGTTGGCCAACCGGCAGCGGTCGATGGACAGGCAACCGCATCCCACGCAGTCGGTGAAGTCATCGCGGAGCTGCTGGAGATGGCGTATTCGCGCATCGAGCTCGGCCCGCCAGCATTGGGATATTCGTTGCCAGTCCTTCCGGGTGGGGGTGCGGCCATCCGGCAGTAGCGCGAGCACGGCGGCGACCTCGGCCAGCGGGATCCCAACCCGCTGGGCAATGCGGATCAGCGCCACCCGCCGAAGGACGTCCCGCTTGTAGCGGCGCTGGTTGCCCGAGGTGCGCCGGCTGCTGATCAAGCCTTGGCGCTCGTAGAAGTGCAGCGCCGAGACCGCCACACCGCTGCGCGCGGCGAGTTGCCCGACGGTGAGCTCGGCTTGGTCCCACGTTGGCTCCTCCATGACTCTCCTCATACTCAACTTTACCTAAACTATAGTTGAGGATATAGCGTCGCCAGCCATGAACCACTACCGCCATGTTTGCGCTCGTTGCCGCGAGCAGCTGTGCGTCGACGTAGCCAATGTTGAGCCCGTACAGCTGAGGACGGTTTGCTGAGCGTCATGACTTCCTCGTGGGTGGCGACCGTCGCATGCGGCAGGCTGTGACTCTGAGGTAGCTACCATCACCACTGGAGGTCGAGCTCAGTGAACGTTCTGTTCGTGCACGGGGCCTTGGTCCGCGACGGCCAGTGGTGGTGGCATCGGATGGTCGAACCCCTCACCCGGCGCGGTCTCTCCACCGGGGCGGTCGTTCTTCCCAGCTGCGAAGGAGCACCTGGCGAACTCGGGGACATGTACGCCGACGCCGCTGCGGTCTCCGACGCGGTGGCCGCCGCAGGTGAACCGGTCATCTTGTGCGGCCACTCCTACGGCGGCACCGTGATCACCGAAGCCGGGGCAGACGAGCCGAACGTACGGCACTTGATCTACATCACGTCGGCGCTGCCGGATCTGGGTCAGTCGCATGCGGACGCCGCTGGCGCCGGCCCGGCGCCCTGGGTGCATCCGCAACCGGACGGCACCGCAGTCCTGCGCTCTGATCGGTTGCGAGAGCTGTTCTTCGCCGACTGCGACGAGGACACCTTCGCCGAAGCACTCACCCGAGTCGCCCCGCAGGCCCAGGCGGCATTCGGGCAGCCCGTGCGCCGAGTGGCCTGGCGCGAAGTCCGTTCGACCTACGT
>DATHTJ010000221.1:0-3325 GCA_035463315.1 Pseudonocardiaceae bacterium | reverse complement strand
GAACAGGCCCACGGTTTCCTTTCCGCGGCCGGTCTCACGTATGGGGCGTTCGATTTTATTGTCACCGCTGACACCGAGGACTACATACTTTTGGAATGCAACGCGGCTGGGCAGTGGGGTTGGCTTGCCGAGGAATGCGGGCTCCCGATCGCCGAGGCCATCGCCGACGAACTAACCGGGGACGACCAATGACCGACTGGCAGCCACTCGCCACCGCCATGGCCAAGAAACTCATCGCCACCGGAGAGCTGACCAACCCAGCGTGGCAACAAGCGTTCAGCGAAATCCCGCGGCACATCTTCGTTCCCGATCACAGCCTGACTGACGCCTACTCCCTGAGAGCACTGGTCACCCAATGGCGGACCGCCGACGAGTTGGGTAACAAGCGCCCGACCTCCTCGGCGAGCGCTCCCGGCGCAGTCGCCGTCATGCTCGAACGGCTAGCTGTGCAGGATCACCACCGGGTTCTGGAGATCGGCACCGGAACCGGCTACAACGCAGCGCTGCTGTGCCACCGGCTCGGCGCGGCGAATGTCTACTCCAATGACATCGATCCCGCACTGGTCGACCAGGCCGGGCTTGCGCTCAAGAGTCTCGGTTACCATCCCACATTAGTTACCGCCGATGGCTATACCGGACTCGCCGACGGCGCGCCTTACGATCGTATCCTGGCCACTTGCGCGATCACCCACGTCCCGCCCGAATGGATAAGGCAGCTTGCTGATGGCGGCCGTATCATTGCACCCATCGCTGGCAACTCAGCTAAACCTCTCCTCGTTCTGGACAAGACAGCACCAGACGAGGTGACCGGTCACTTCGACAACAACAACGTCGGCTTCATGCCACTACGCCACGACCTCCACAGTCCCCTTCGTCCCGGTGAAACAGTCAGCTCCACCGCATCTGGAATGGCCCACTATGGTACCACCACAACAGATCCCCGTCGGGTTCACAAAGCCAGCCCAGATTTGTCCCTGTTCTGCCAACTCCATGTGCCCGGACTACAGCTAGGTTACGACACAGATATCACACAATCCACCAATCCCACCCGCGTAATGAGAATCATCGTCCACACCGCCGATGCCGTCGCCAATGTCTCCTTCCACCCCGCCGAGGACGGGAGATGGCCCGTCGTCCAACGGGGACCGTGCCGCATCTGGGACACCATCGAAACAGCCGTGGCGTTGTGGGACCATCTTCAACAACCACGCATTTCCCGACTCGGAGTCTCCGCCCTCGACGACATCAACCGACAATACGTGTGGCTCGACGACCCCAGCGGGCCTTACTCCTGGCCCATGCCACTGTGACACACACCGGCGGGATGCCTCACCGCGTCAGGCCACGTTCGGTCCACCCGGGTGCCCAAGCCCTTCAGCAGGGCGTGTCCGGTGGGTGGGATTCTCCGTCGGGCGCGTCGACGTCGGCGGGAGTGCCGAGCAGCTCGCCGCGCAGCCGGTTGAGCTCGCGCAGGGCAGTGCGGGCGCGGGAGTGCTCGGCGGCGGCCAGTGCGACCGCGATGGCTTCGAGCAGCAGGAGGGTGACGGCATGGCTGGACTGCTCGCCGGGCAGGCCGCGCGGGCAGGTGAGCGCGAGGTCCACGCCACCGACGTCGACCAGCACGTCGGTGACCAGCAGGACGGGGATCCGCCGGCGTTGGGCCAGGTCGAGCAGGACGGCGGCGTGAGTGTGCAGGCGGGTGTAGGCCAGCAGCAGCAGCGCGTCGCCGCGGCGCAGCTGCAGGGCCTGATCGGCCATCGACACCCCGGTAGCGGTGATCGTAGCCGCCGGGCGGCCCACCCGGCCGAGTAACACCGCGGCGTAGTGCGCGACGGCAGCCGAGGGTCCGGTGCCACTGAGCACGATCCGCTCAGCGGCCGCCAGCAGCGCCACTGCAGCCGGGAAACGCTCGTTGAGGTTCTCCCGAGCAGCGTCCAGCGCCGCCCGGTGCACGTCCAGCACATGGTCAAGCACCTCAGTCGGTGTCGTTGCGTGCCGCAAGGTGGCGCCCAGCCGAGCACTTGGAGTGGGCTCCGGCGGCAATGCGTTGGCAAGCAGAGCCCGTTTGAGATCGGCCAGACCGCGGTAGCCCAGCGTCTGGGCAGTGCGCACGACGGTGGCATCGCTGGTGCCCAGCCGAGCAGCGATCTCCGCGGCGGAGAAAAACCCCAGCTGGGCGGCGTGCTCGGTGAAGAACCGGGCGACCTTGCGCTGCGCCGGCGCGAGACCGCCCAGACCGGCGGCGATCCGATCAGCGGCATGATGAATCATTTACTACTCCTCTGGAGTTTTGACGTAGCAAAAGCTACTCTCAGCTCGTGCTGGCCCTGCTGACGGTCGCGCTGCCCGCGTTTCTGGCCTCGCTGGTGGAGTTCGTCGAGGCATTCACGATCGTGCTCGCGGTAGGCACCAGCCGGGGCTGGCGAGCCGCACTGGCCGGCGCGGCAACCGCGACCGTCGCGCTGGCCGGGCTGCTGATCGCGTTCGGGCCGGGGTTGCTCGAGCGGGTCGACGAGCGGGTGCTGCTGCTGGTCATCGGGACCCTGCTGCTGCTGTTCGGCGGCCGGTGGCTGCGCAAGGCCATGCTGCGCTCGGCCGGGCTGATCGCCAAGCACGACGAGTCGGCCGCCTTCACTGAGGAGGTCGACGCACTCGGCCGCACCCGCCGGGCCCGCGGGTTCGACTGGGCCGGGTTCGCCGTCAGCGGCAAGGGCGTGTTCCTCGAAGGCGTGGAGGTGGCGTTCATCGTGCTCACCCTCGGCGCTACCAGCGGCGGCTACGCCGCGCCCACCCTCGGGGCCGGAGCTGCCCTGCTGCTGGTCGTCGCGGCTGGCGCAGCGCTGCGCCAGCCGTTGACCCGGGTTCCGGAGAACACCCTCAAGTACGCCGTCGGCGCGATGCTGGTCACCTTCGGGGTGTACTGGACCGCAGAGGGCCTCGGCGTGGCGTGGACTGGCGGCGCCGCCGCGCTGGCTTACCTGCTCGCCGCCACGGTGGCGCTGTCCTGGCTGGGCGTCTGGTGGCTGCGCCGCCCCGCCGACCTGGCGGTGTCGCGGTGAGCGCGGTGCTCAAGGCAGTCCTGACCGCGGGGCGCGAGGCGTTCGGCCTGCTGGTTGATGACGGCGCGGTGGCCGTCGGCATTCTGCTCGCGGTCGGCGTGGCCGCGCTGCTGGGCATCCCGGCGTTGCTCGGCTCTGGCGACGCGGTCGGCTGGGCGCTGTTCGTGCTGGTGTGGCTGGCCCTGGCGGTGTCGCTGCGCCGAGCCCGCTCGGCGATCAGTGGTCGGAACGACGACCATGCCTCGATCCGCGACCACACCGCAGAC
>DATHTJ010000220.1:0-6285 GCA_035463315.1 Pseudonocardiaceae bacterium | reverse complement strand
AATTCCTGCGCCGGCTCGCCGACATCGCCGAGCACCGCGATGCGGTGTGCAGACCTTTCATCGACGGCCGATAGCATTGTCCCGGTGGGACGCTAGGACCCGGCCTGAGCACCAGTTCCGTAGCCGTACGCAACGGAACCTCGCGTTCTGTCGCGGCCAGGTTGCCCGGGCAGCGTCAACCTGGCAGAGCGAACCGGGTGGACGAGATTTCACCTGCGGGGACAGTTCGATCCGCCGGGCGCGCTGCCACCATGCGGTGACGCGAGCGGGAGGTGCGGGAGGTAACGGCATGCCTCGTCCGGCGAGTATCCCCGTGTCCAAGCGGTTCTCCCGGGCTCTCTGCGACTGTGCCGAGAAATCGACCTTTTGGGGCCTCGCGCACCGCGCTGAACTCCCCCCGTGAGGGCTGGCCGTGCGAGGAGGAGCGCGCCGGTACGTTGGCCGCCGTGGATGTGCCCCCGGTGGTGCTGCGGCGGCTGCTGCCCGAGCCGGGAGCCGTCACCGCCATCGAGGCCCTGGAGGGCCTCGCGCTCGCCGATCTGGCCGCTGATCACCGCCCGTACGTGGTGCTCAACATGGTGGCCACCGCCGACGGCGCCGCGACGGTGGCGCACCGCACCGCCCCGATCAGCAACCCCGCCGACCGGCAGCTGTTCCACGAGTTGCGGGCGCACGTCGATGCGGTCATGGTGGGCGCCGGCACGGTGCGCGCCGAGCGGTACGGGCGCCTGGTCCGCGACCCGCAACGCCGAGCGCGCCGGGTCGACCGCGGGTTGACGCCTGACCCGCTCGCGGTCGTCGTGAGCGGCCGGCTCGCCCTGACCCCCGACCTGCCGCTGCTGGCCGATCCGCACTCCCGGGTGGTCGTGCTCACCGCCAGTACCGCTGAACTCACACAGTGCGCCGCACAGGTCGGCTACCTGCGACCGGCACCAGGCGAGGAGCTGGACCTGGCCACGATGCTCACCCGGTTGCGCACCGAGCACGGCGTGCGCTCGGTGCTCTGCGAGGGCGGGCCGGCGCTTAACGCCTCGTTGCTCCCCGCCGGCCTGGTCGACGAGCTCTTCCTGGCCATCGCTCCGGCACTGGCGGGCAGCGCCGGAGCACTGTCCATCGTCGACCGGGCGCCGCTGGCCGAGCCCGTCGGCCTCGATCTGATCTGGCTGCTGGAGGCCGAGAGCCAGCTGTTCGCCCGGTACGCGCTGCGACGGCCACCCGGCTAGACGTGCCCGAGCTCGTTCCAGCCCTCCACATCCTGCGGCCGCCGTGGAGCGGGGCCCACGTAACGTGCCGCAGGACGGACCAGCCGTCCGGTGCGTTTCTGCTCCATGATGTGCGCAGACCAGCCGGCGGTGCGGGCACAGGTGAACATTGCTGCCATCATGTGTTGCGGGACCTGCGCGAAGTCGAGAATCACTGCAGCCCAGAACTCGACGTTGGTCTCGATCGCCCGGTTCGGTCGCCGCTCCCGCAACTCGGCCAGCGCGGCGCGCTCCAGGGCTACCGCCACGTCGTGACGCGGCGCGCCGAGTTCCTTGCCGATCCGGCGCAGCACCCGGGCTCGGGGGTCCTCCGCTCGATATACCCGGTGACCGAAGCCCATCAGCCGCTGGCCGCCATCCAGTATCCGGCGCACCATCGCGGTGGCGTTGCCGGTGCGCTCCACCTCCTCGATCATCGGCAGTACCCGGGCCGGCGCGCCACCGTGCAGCGGGCCGGACATCGCGCCGATCGCCCCGGACAGGCAGGCGGCGACGTCGGCACCGGTAGAGGCGATCACCCGGGCGGTGAGGGTCGAGGCGTTGAGCCCGTGCTCAGCGGCTGCGACCCAGTAAGCATCCACGGCCTTGACGTGTGCCGGGTCCGGGTCGCCGCGCCACCGGGTCATGAAGCGTTCGGTGATGGTGGAGCACTCGTCGATCCGGTGCTGCGGCACGGCAGGCTGGTGGATTCCGCGGGCGGACTGCGCCACGTAGGACAGCGCCATCACCGACGCCCTGGCCAGTTCCGCGCGGGCCTGCGCGTCAGCGCTGTCCAGCAGCGGGCGGTAGCCCCAGACCGGGGCAAGCATCGCCAGCGCGGCCTGCACGTCGACCCGGACGTCACCGCTGTGTACCGGCAGCGGAAACGGTTCCGCGGGCGGCAGGCCGTGCCCGAAGCGTCCATCGGTCAGCAACGCCCAGACGTCACCGAAGGTCACATGCCCGGCAAGATCCTCGATGTCCACGCCGCGGTAGCGCAACGCTCCGCCGTCCCGGTCCGGTTCGGCGATCTCGGTGTGGAAGGCGACCACGCCCTCCAGCCCCGGCTTGAAACTGGTGGTGGTATCCGTCACCAGCCCGTTCAACGCAGTCACGCTGTCCTCCTCGCGCGATAGGCCCTCAATTGGGCACGCGCGGGTCGCTGACCGGCCAGCGGTTGGGGCGCGCCACACTGCGGCGCCGCGCGGGCTGGCTAACTGTGCACCCGAAACCCACCTGGTGGCAACGTTTCCTGCATCGCACGAGGCCGAATGAGGTCAGCGGGCCGTCGACGACGTAGGTTCTCAAGACGTAGGTTCAGAACAGGCGGATCGTGCAGGGCGGAGTGTGCGGCGTGGAGACTGGGTGGACGCAACGGGAGGAGCCGGCCACTGACCTGGCTCGGATGCGGGTCGCCTACCCTGCCGGTGAGCTGGACGAAGCCGATCTGGCCGCGACGTGGTACGAGCAGCTCGCGGGGTGGCTCGAGGACGCCCTGACCGCAGGTCTTCCCGAGCCCAATGCGATGGTGCTGGCCACCGCGGACGCCGACGGGCTACCCAGCTCCCGGACCGTGTTGGCCAAGGCCCTCGACTCGCGGGGTGTGGTGTTCTACACCAACTTCACCTCCGCCAAGATGCACGACATCAACGTCACCGGGTTTGCCGCGGCCACGTTTCCGTGGATTGCCCTGTACCGCCAGGCGCACCTGCGCGGGCCGACCGAGCTGGTCACGCCGCAGGAGTGCACCGCCTACTGGCAGACTCGCCCGCGGGGGGCGCAGCTGGGGGCGTGGGCCTCCGCACAGTCCACTGTGGTGCCGGACCGGCGCGCCCTGAACGATGCCTTGGAGCAGGTCACTGCGCGGTTCGCCGACGCCGAGCAGGTGCCGTTGCCGGCGCACTGGGGTGGGGTGCGGATCCGGCCGATAAGTGTGGAGTTCTGGCAGGGCAGGCCGAACCGGCTGCATGACCGGCTGCGTTACCGCCTCGGCGATGACGGCCAATGGACGGTGGCCCGGCTCGCACCGTGAGGGCACCCCTCACCCCCAGTGCGTGACTGAAGCGCGCGGGACCGCCAGACTGCGTGCCATGAGCGAGACGACGGCGCAGGATAGAGCCCCGGGCGGTGCGGCTCGGACCGAGCTCAAACGGGTGATCGGGCCGAAGCTGCTGTTCTTCTTCGTGATCGGTGACATCCTGGGCACCGGGATCTACGCGCTGACCGGCAACGTCGCGGGGGAGATTGGTGGCGCCTTGTGGGTGCCGTTTCTTGGCGCCTTCCTGGTTGCTTTCCTCACCGCGTTCAGCTACCTGGAGCTGGTCGGCAAGTATCCCCGGGCGGCCGGAGCCGCGCTGTACACCAACCGGGCATTCGGGATCCCGTTCCTGACCTTCATCGTTGCGTTCACCGTGATGAGCTCGGGCATCACCAGTGCCTCCTCGGCGGCGGTGGCGTTCGGCAGGACGTACCTCAAGGAGTTCGTCACGCTGCCCACCTGGGCGGTCGCGATCACCTTCATCGTGCTGCTCGCGCTGATTAACTTTCGGGGCGTCGGTGAGTCGCTCAAGGCCAACGTGGTGCTCACCTGCATCGAGCTGTCGGGGCTGCTGATCATCATTGCGATCGGGGTTTATGCGGTCGGCTCGGGTCAGGGCGAGCCGAGCCGGCTCACCCAGATCGACACCGCAGACTCTGGTGTGCTGCTGGCGATCACCTCGGCCACCGCGCTGGCCTTCTTCGCGATGGTCGGTTTCGAGGACTCGGTGAACATGGCTGAGGAGTGCAAGGAGCCGGCCAAGATCTTCCCGCGCGCAATGCTGCTCGGCATGGGCGCCGCCGGGCTGATCTACGTGCTGGTCGCCGTCACCTCGTCGCTGCTGGTACCCGCCGACCGGCTGGCTGACCTGGAGAGTGGCGCGTTGCTAGAGGTCGTCAGGATCGGTGCACCCGGCTTCCCGCTGGGCTTGTTCGCCGCCATCGGGCTCTTCGCGGTGATCAACTCGGCGCTGATCAACATGCTGATGGCCAGCCGGCTGGTCTACGGCATGGCGGGCGAACGGATTATCCCGCGGGTGCTGGGCGCGGTGCACCCGAGCCGGCGCACCCCGTGGGTGTCGATCCTGTTCACCAGTGCGATCGCCGTGATCCTGGTCAGCTTCGTCCCGCTGGCAGGTCTGGCGGGTACGACATCGTTGCTGCTGCTCGCCGTCTTCACCCTGGTCAACGTCGCCTGTCTGGTACTGCGCAAGAAAAGCGCCGAGCACAAGCACTTCCGTGCCCCGACCTGGAGCCCATGGCTCGGGGCGCTGCTGTGCGGTTACCTGGTAACCCCGTTGTCCGGTCGCGACCCCGACCAATACCTGCTCGCCGGCGTGTTGCTGGCGGTGGGGGTCCTGCTCTGGCTGGTCAACCGGCTGTTTGTGGGCAAGGTCGAGTTCGACCCGGCCACCCTGACCCGCGAGTGAGATTTCTCTCGGCCCCGCGCGGATCCGCCGGGGCGCCTCGAAACTGCTGAGTTACTACTGAGTTGCAGGGCGGGCGGTTCACCACCGGTGGAGTTACCGTGGAGTATGTCGTCGTCCCCGACGGTGTTCCGCTGTGCGGCCCGACCGGTTACAGCAGCGCTGCGCTGCCGTCTGAGCAGGGAGAGGGACCGCCATGCCTGACGCCACTGCGTCTGAAGCGTCGGTTGGACCGTCCAGCAACGATCGTGGCGAGCACGCCGTGACTCTGTGTTACTCGGGCGGCGAGCACCGGATGCCGATCACCGGGGCTACCCAGGGTGCGTCCGGCATCAACCTGGATGCCCTACGGGCCGATACCGGGATGGTCACCCTCGATCCGGGATTCGTGAACACCGCCACATGCACGTCGGAAATCACCTACATCGACGGGGACGCGGGCGTGCTGAGCTACCGCGGTTACCCGATCGGCCAGCTCGCTGAGCACTCGACTTTCCTGGAGACCAGCTACCTGCTGATCTACGGGGACTTGCCGACCAGCGGTCAGCTGGAGCACTTCACCGAGGCGATCCGCATCCACACCTTGCTGCACGAGGACCTCAGACGTTTCTTCGACGGCTTCCCGCGCGATGCCCATCCGATGCCGGTGCTGTCCAGCGCAGTGTCCGCGCTGTCCACCTTCTACCAGGACAGCCTCAACCCGTTCGACCACGAGCAGGTGGAGATCTCCACGGTGCGGCTGTTGGCCAAGCTGCCGACCATCGCGGCTTACGCCTACAAGAAGTCGATCGGTCAGCCGTTCCTCTACCCGGACAACTCGCTGAGCTTGGTGCACAACTTCCTGCGGATGACCTTCGGACTCCCCACGGAGCCCTATGAGGTCGACCCGGTCGTGGCCGACGCGCTGGACCTGTTGTTCGTGCTGCACGCCGACCACGAACAGAACTGCTCGACCTCCACCGTGCGGATGGTCGGTTCCTCGCAGGCCAACCTGTTCGCCTCGATCTCGGCGGGGATCAATGCGCTGTTCGGCCCGCTGCACGGTGGAGCGAACCAGTCCGTGCTGGAGATGCTGGAACGCATCCGCACCGACGGAGGCGACGTGGACACCTTCGTCACGAACGTGAAAAACCACTCCGACGGCGTGCGGCTGATGGGTTTCGGGCATCGGGTGTACAAGAACTACGACCCCCGCGCGAAGATCGTCAAGAGGACCGCGGACGAGATCCTGCACAAGCTGGGGGTCAACGACCCGCTGCTCGACATTGCCCTGACGCTGGAAGAGAAGGCGCTCGCCGATGACTACTTTGTCGAGCGCAAGCTCTATCCCAATGTCGACTTCTATACCGGTCTGATCTACCGGGCGATGGGTTTCCCGACCAAGATGTTCACGGTGCTCTTCGCGCTGGGCCGGTTACCGGGCTGGATCGCGCACTGGCGCGAGATGATCAGCGACCCGGAAACCAAGATCGGCAGGCCGCGTCAGGTCTACACCGGGCACACCGAACGTGAGTACATCGCGATTACCCAGCGTTGATTTTCTCCCGGTGCGAGATCGCCCGTTGGTCGGTGCGCGACCT
>DATHTJ010000219.1:0-18038 GCA_035463315.1 Pseudonocardiaceae bacterium | reverse complement strand
GCCGCAGCGGCGGCCGTGTCGAACCGCTTGGTCGCGGCGTCGAGGTCGGCCAGCGCCTTACCCTGGGCAGTGAAATCGCCCGCCCCCTGCGCCTGGCGCAGGCGCTTGAGCGCTTCGGAGATGTCGGTGACCGCCTGGCTCATCTCTGGACTGACGACGCCACCGACCGCCGCCGGGGTCGGCGGCGTCGCACCCTGATCGGGCACCTGGTCCTGGCCGGGCAAGGTGATCGCATCCCCGGCTCCGGCGCCGAAGACCTGGTTGAGCGCCTCGCGCAGGGTCGGGGCATACCCAATCCGGTCGGCATAAGCCACCAGTACCCGGTTCAGCTGCGGGAACGCCGCTTGCTGGTTGGCTCGCTCGATATAGACGGGCTCCACGTAGAGCAGCCCACCGCTGACCGGCAGCGTGAGCAGGTTGCCGTAGCGAACATCGGTCTCCGACTGCCGCAGCAGATTGAGTTCCCGGCTGACCTCCGCGGAGGACACGAACCGGTTCTGCACCTGCTCCGGACCCAGCGTCTGGGATTCGCCGGGCAATTCGAGCACCCGGATCTTGCCGTAGTCTTCCGGGTCGGACGCCACCGAGATGTAGGCCGCCAGGAATGGTCGGCGCAGGCTGACCAGCGCACTCGTCAGCTGGTACTCCGCTGGACCTTGCCCGTTCGGCGGCCCGGCTAGTACGTAGTACGGTGGCTGGTCGACGCCCTGCTGGTTCTGCGTCGGATCTGTGGGAACATTCCAGAAATCATCGTTGGTGAAGAACACGGCCGGGTTGTCGACATGGTAGCGAGCCAGCATCTCGCGCTGCACCTTGAACAGGTCCTGCGGGTAGCGGAAGTGCTCCCGCAACTCGGCTCCGATCGCACTGTTCGGCTGCACGGCACCCGGAAACACATTCATCCAGGTCTGCAGTACCGGGTCGCTGTCATCCATCGCGTACAACGTCACGGTGCCGTCGTAGGCATCTACAGTGGCCTTGACCGAGTTACGAATGTAGCTGATCTCGTCGTTAGGCAGGCGGGACACCCCGGACAGGGAGTCGGTGGTCGCTGCGCCCAACACGGTGCGCTGCGCGTAGGGGTAGTTGTCCAGGGTCGTGTAACCGTCCAGGATCCACTGAATCCGGCCGTCGATCACGGCCGGATAGGGGTCTCCGTCGACGGTGAGCCAAGGCGCGACCTTCTCCATCCGCTCTCTCGGATGCTGATTATAGATAATCTTCGAATCCGGCCCGATCGCCTGATTGAACAGGATGTTGCGCTCACCGTAGTACGAGGCGAACAGCAACCGGCTCGCCCAGCTCCCGATCGGTACCCCACCCTTGCCTTCGTAGGTGTAGTTCGCCGAACGGCTATCGTACTCCCGTGGGGAGGCACCAGGGTTTCCTCCGACGATCACATAGTTGTCGATCAGCTCACCGAAATAGATCCGCGGCTGCTCCACCGGGATGTCGCCCTGCACCGTGGTGTCCGACACGGTGAACACCGGGTAGCCGCCCTCCCCCAAGCCGGCGTCGTCCAATGCCGAGTTCACCGTATTGGCCGGGGCTGCGACGAAGCCGTTGCCGTGGGTGAAGGTGAGGTGCTGGTTGATCCAGGTGCGCTGGTTCTCGGCCAACGACGCGGACTCCAACTCCCGCACGGCGACGATGTAGTCCTGCTTTTCACCATTCACGGTGTAACGGTCGACGTCGAGCTTGTCCGGGAAACCGTAAAAGTTCTCCCGCTGCTGCAGCTGGGTGAAGGTCTGCGACAGCACGTTGGGGTCCAGCAACCGTATATTCGGGATCGTGGCGGTGTCGGCCCGCACATCGGCCGGCGAGGCGTCACTACGCCCGGAGTATTGGGAGTACATGACCTGCCGGTCGGTGATGCCATAAGCCTCTCTAGTCGCGGCGATATTCCGCTCGATCGACGCGGCCTCGCGCTCGTTGGCGTTCGGGCGCACCACGAACTGCTCAAGCATCGCCGGCCACGCCGCGCCCACCAGAATGCTGGAGAGCACCAGCAGCGCGATGGCGATCGCGGGCAACTGCAGGTTGCGCAACATCGCGCCGATGAAGAAAGCCACCGCACAGATCACCGCGATGCACATCAGGATGATCTTGGCGGGCATCACGGCGTTGAGGTCGGTGTAGCTGGCCCCGGTGAACAGCGGATTGCGGTCCGAGAACAGCAGCCCGTAGCGGTCCAGGAAGTAAGCCAACGCCTTGAGCAACACGAAGACGCCGGCCAGCAGCCCGAGCTGGACCCGAGCCGGGCCGGACAGCTGCCCGCCACGCCCCGCCAGCCGCAGCCCGCCGAACAGGTAGTGAGTGATCAGCGCACCGAAGAAGGAGAGCACCACAGCGACGAAGGCCCACGCCAGCAGCCTGCGGTAGAAGGGCAGCTCGAAGGCGTAGAAGCCGACGTCGTAGTTGAACTGGGGATCGGTCACGCCAAAACTGACACTGTGCAGGAACATCTGGACGGTCTGCCAGTCGCCCAGCGCGGACAGGCCTGCGAGCAGCCCGACCAGTGCCGGCACTCCGATGCCGACCAGCCGCAGCCGCTGAACTATCGCGGTGCGGTACCTCGCCACCGGATCGTCAGGTCCCGCCACCGGCACGAACACCGGCCGGGTGCGGTAGGCGATCACGATGTTCAGCGCGAGCAACCCGCCGACCACCACCCCGACGACGAGGAACTGCACGATACGGGTGATCAGGACGGTGGAGAACACCGAGCGGAAGCCCACCTCGCCGAACCACAACCAGTCCACGTAGGTATCGACCAGCCGCGATCCAATGATCAGCACCATGAGCGCAACAGCCCCGACGGTGATCAGAATCCGGGCACGAGGGGAGAGGGCGGGAACTCCGACGGGAGGCCGGTTGGCCACAGGACACGCTCCTCCGACGACGGCGATGCGGTGTGGACCCCCCTCGCCGCAGCCTGTGCTCGTCCACGCCGGGTTGAGTCCTTCCTGTCCAACTCTACGGAGTGCCCTGAGGTTCCGATCCTGGTGCCTCACCACTACAGGCGGTGCCCAGTACTGGTGCGACCATGGTCGGGTGAGCAAGCCGAAGCCGTACCCGTTCCTGCTGTCCCAGACCTTGGCAACCATTGCGCGGGAGGTCGAGGAGTTCGTCGCGGCCGCCGGGTGGGACCAGCAGCCACAACTGTTCGCACTGGTGGCCACCCCGACCCTGCTGGCCAGCCAGCCTGAGCTGGCCGGTCAGCTGGACGCTGACGCCGCGCTCACCCCGGTGGCCCAGGAGGCCCTGCCCGAGGGTGAGCTGGACGCCGCACTGGCCGGCATCGAATGGCCCGAGGCGGTCGCCGGCTGCGCGCTGGCCCAAGAGATCGTGGTGCTCCCGCCGGCGGCGCAAGCCGATCTCGGTGAGTTGCCCGACGACCCGGCGGAGGCCCGCCGCACCGCCGCCGGGCACCCGCAGCGGCGGGAAGGCAGGCTGGTAGCGGCAGTGCTTCGGGACGGCGTAGGGGCCTGCATACTGCGACTGCGGGCTGACTCCGGAAACGACCAGGGATGCGACGAGTTGGTGGAAGATCCGCAGCTCGCCCCGAATCTGCTTCGCGCGCTGCGAGAAACGTTGCGCTGACGCACTCACGCGGCGCAGCCTGGCGGCTGCTGACCGGCCTGCAGCGCATCCAGCGACTGCACCGCCTCCGCTAAGGTGCCCACCCGCACCAGCCGCAGACCCTCGGGGGCACGCTGCACCGCCTCAGCGCAATTACCCGCGGGCACCAGGAACACCGACGCCCCAGCCTCGCGGGCACGAATCATCTTGAGCGGGATACCGCCGATCGGGCCCACCTCACCGCCCGTGTCAATCGCACCGGTGCCCGCCACAAAGGTGTTTCCGGTCAACGCCCCCGGCGTCAGCTTGTCCACGATGGCCAGCGCGAACATCAGACCCGCCGAGGGACCCCCGACCTCGGCCAGGCTGATGATGATGTCGAAGTCCACATCCGGTCGGTCGGTCACCCCGATGCCCAGGTAGCCGCGGCCCGGTTGCTCGCCCGCGCCGAGCGTGATCGTCAGCTCCTGCGGCGCAGCGCCCGGACGCTGGAAGCGGACTTGCACGAGCTGCCCGGGATGGCTGCCGGTGAGCATGTCAATCAACTGCTGCGCGGTACGCACCTCCTTGCCGTCGACGGTCAGCAGCCGGTCCCCAGCGGCCAGCTTTCCGTTCGCGGCACCGTTGGCGGTCACCTGGTCGACTACGACCAGCGTCGGATAACCGAGGTAGCGCAGCGCCGCAGTTTCGGCCTGAGACTCCGAGTCTCGAAACATCTGCTGGTTCTGCTTCTCGATTTGCTGCACAGACAGCCCTGGCGGGAAGATCTCGTCGCGGGGAACCAGCGCGCTACGGCCGGAGATCCACAGGCCAAGCGCCCCATACAAGGTCACGTTGTCGATCACTGAGACCGTCGTCATGTTGAGGTTGCCACTGGTCGGATAGGTCTGGGTACCCTTGATGTCCACCACCGTCTTGCCCTCCACCACCCCCAGGGTGTTGAACGTGGGCCCAGGACGAAGCGCGACGTAAGGCACCGGCGCCAGCCCGCCCAGCAACCCGAGCGCCATGGCGAGGCCGAGGCTGACCAGCAGGGTCCAGGTGCGGCGGCTCACGGCCGAACAGCGTACGTGTCCCGGATCCGCGTACCGTGGGTTCCATGAGCGACATGCCCTTCGGCTTCGGCCCCGAGGACTCGCGAGACCCCCGGGACCCTGATCGGAGGAACTCCCCCGAAGACACCGGTGGCGGCAATGCCGACCCGGCCAATCCGTTCGCAGCTTTCGGGGCCGGCGGCTTCGACGTCGGTGCCCTTGGCCAGATGCTCACCCAGCTAGGTCAGATGCTCAGCCAGGGCGCGGCCGGTGGCGGTGGGGGCCCCGTGAACTACGACCTGGCTAAGCAGATGGCAGTGCAGAAGCTGTCCACGACCGGGCTGCCCTCGGCCCAGCAGGCCGCCGCGATCACCGATGCAGTGCGGCTGGCCGAGCTGTGGCTGGATCCGGCTACCGCGCTACCCACCGGGACGCAGAGCAGTGCCGCGTGGGCGCCGCGAGACTGGGTGGAGCGAACCCTGCCCACCTGGCAGCGGCTGTGCGACCCGGTGGCCCGCCGGATGGCCGGCTCGTGGATCGACGCGCTGCCCAGCGAAGTCCGCCAGAACGCCGGTCCGCTGGTGGCGATGGTCGAGCAGATGGGTGGGATGGCCTTTGGCTCGCAGCTGGGCTCGGCGCTGGCTCAGCTCGGCGGCGAGGTGCTCACCTCGACCGATATCGGGCTCCCGCTGGGACCGCTGGGCGTGGCGGCACTGCTGCCGGCCTCGATCGAGCGGTTCGCCACCGGGCTGGAGCGCAAGAGTTCCGAGGTGATCGTGTTCCTGGCCGCCCGGGAGGCCGCGCACCACCGCCTGTTCGCCCACGTGCCGTGGCTGCGCCAGCGGCTGCTGGGCACCATCGAGGAGTTCGCCCGCGGCATCCAGATCGACACCGACGCGCTGCAGGAGATCGCCAGCCAGATCGACCCGACCGACCCGCAGAGCATGGATCAGCTGATGGCGTCGGGTCTGCTGGAGCAACGGACCAGTGCCGAGCAGAAGGCCGCCTTGACCCGGCTGGAGGTGCTGCTCGCGCTGGTCGAGGGTTGGGTCGACGTCGTCGTGGCGGACGCCTTAGGCGAACGGCTGCCCGGTGCCGATGCGCTGCGCGAGACGCTGCGGCGGCGGCGCGCCTCCGGGGGTCCCGCCGAGCAGACCTTCGCCACTCTGGTTGGCTTGGAGCTGCGGCCGCGCAAGCTCCGGGCGGCCGCCAAGTTGTGGCGAGAACTCACCGAGCAGCAGGGTGTCGAGAGCCGGGACGCCCTGTGGAGCCACCCCGATCTGCTGCCTACCACCGAGGACCTGGACGATCCCGCGGGGTTCGTCGATCGGGTCGCGAGCAGGGCCGCCGATCTGGAGGACCCGATCGCGGCGCTGGAGCGCACCGCGGCCGATGCCCCACGCGAGCAGCCGCCCGATGAGCCCCGCAACCGCGGCGATGACCCACCGCAGCCCCCTGTGGTGTGATCCCTCGTCACCTGCTGTCCTCCGGGCCGGCGCAGGATGCCCAACTTGTGCACAGCTGTGGGTAACTCGTGGACAACTCCATGGTCCTGTGGACAGCGAGTTGAGCCACAAGGTCCGACAACCCAGGATGCCGGGCATGAGTCCGCCGAGCGCCACCACCGCACTGTCCGAGGCACAACCGTCCACCCTCCCTGCGCGGATACGGCTTGCGCCGGGCCGCGCCGCACTCTGGCGCTCTCCCACCTGCCTGCAACTCGGGCTGGACCCACAACGCGCCATGGTCCTTGAGGACCTGCCCGAACCGCTCGCCGCGCTGCTCAAGCGCATGGACGGGGTCCGCAGCACCGCTGAGCTGGTCGCAGCGGCGGAGACAGCCGGATCAGCAGCTGGCGATGCCCTCGCAATGCTCACCGATCTGCACCGTCTGGGCCTCGTGCAGGACGCGACGGCTGCCGACGACGGCCCTCCGGGCTGGCACCGCGTCGCGCTGGCCACCGAGGCGACCAGCTGGTCGGTACACACCACCTGCGCGACGCGACGCGTGCTGCGCCAGCGGCATGAGGCCGCCGTGCGGGTGGTCGGATCAGGCCGGGTGGCGGTGGCGCTGGCCACCTTGCTGGCCTCGGCCGGGGTGGGACAGGTCGCGGTGGAAGCCACCGGAATGGTCACCGCCGCAGACGTCGGCACCGGCTACCTGCCAGACGACCTCGGCCGGCCCCGCGCAGCAGCGGCAGCGGATGCCGTGCGCCGGTGCGCGCCCGGGATGACCGTCTCCCTTCGGCGGGCGCTCGACCTGATCGTGCTCTGCGACATGGTGGTCGCGGAGCCGGTCATGGTGACCGAGCTGCTCGCAACCGGGGTTCCACATCTGATCGGCTTCGCCCACGAGGGGACGGCGGTGGTGGGCCCGCTGGTGTGGCCAGGTCGCAGCAGCTGCCTGCACTGCGCCGAGCTGCACCGCGCGGACCTGGACCTGGCCTGGCCGAAATTGGCTGCCCAGCTGGTCGGAAAGGTCCCGGCCGCCGGCTTGGCCTGCACCCAGCTCGCCGCCGCACTGATCGCCGAGCAGGTGCTCGCCGCGCTAGCCGGGCCAGATGCCGGTCTGCCGGCCCCGCCGACGTGGGGCGCCGCCCTGGAACTGGACCCGGTGCGCGGCACGTTGCATCGGCACCCCCGCCCGGCCCATCCGCGCTGCGGATGCGGCGCCCGATGACGCCTCACCACTACCACTACTACGCGGGGCAAGGGCGGGAGACAATCACTCCGTGACCGACATCCCACGCAAGGCCGCAGCGCGAACCGTCCGGCTCGCGAGCCTTCCGCTCGGGGTGGCCGGGCGGGTCGCCGCAGGGTGGGGAAAGCGGCTGGCCGGGCACGATGCGAGCGACGTCAGCGCAGAGCTCAGCGCCCGCACCGCCGAGCAACTCTTCGCGGTGCTTGGTGAGCTCAAGGGTGGCGCGATGAAGTTCGGCCAGGCGCTGAGCGTGTTCGAGGCGGCGATCCCCGATGCGCTCGCCGCCCCGTACCGGGAGGCACTGACCAAACTGCAGTCCGCGGCACCGCCGATGTCCCCGCGGTCGGTGCAGCGGGTGCTCGACGAGCAGCTCGGCTCAGGGTGGCGCCGCCGCTTCGCCGACTTCTCCGACGAGCCTGCGGCAGCCGCCAGCATCGGGCAGGTGCACCGGGCGGTGTGGCATGACGGTCGTGAGGTCGCGGTCAAGGTGCAGTACCCGGGCGCAGACGAGGCGCTGCGTTCCGACCTGCGGCAGCTGCAAAGGTTCAGCCGACTGTTCCAGGCGATCGTGCCCGGCATGGAGGTCAAGCCGCTGCTCAGAGAGCTGCAGGACCGGATGGTCGAGGAGCTCGACTACCGTGACGAGGCCGATAACCAGCGCGCGTTCGCCGCCGCGTTCCGTGACCATCCGGAGATCACCGTTCCGGACGTCATCGCCAGCTCGCCGAAGGTGATGGTGTCGCAGTGGGTCGCCGGGACTCCCATGGCGCAGATCATCCGCGACGGCTCGCGGTCCGAGCGGGACGACATCGGGTGCAAACTGTCCGAGTTCCACTCCTCCTCCCCCACCCTCACCGGGTTGCTGCACGCCGACCCCCACCCAGGGAACTTCCTGCGCCTGGACGACGGGCGGCTGTGCGTGCTCGACTTCGGCGCCGCGGCGAAGCTGCCCGGCGGAACCCCGCGCACCTTGGGGATTGCGATCCGGCTGGCAGTCGAGGAACGCTCGGCGGAGTTGCTTGAGCTGCTGCGGTCGGAGGGCTTTGTCCGGCCGGGCATGCAGCTACGGGCCGAGGACGTGCTGGCCTACCTCGGCCCCTTCGCCGATCCGGTACGAAACGAGACCTTCCACTTCACCCGGGCCTGGATGCAGGCTCAAGCCGAGCGCGTCGGCGACTTCTCCGGCCCGGATTTTCGGACCGGGCGAGCACTCAACCTGCCACCTAGCTACCTGCTGATCCACCGGGTGAGCACCGGGACATTCGGCGTGCTGTGCCAGCTCGACGCCACCGTGCCGCTGCGCGGGATCGCTCAGCGCTGGCAACCAGGTTTCGCCGGCTGAGACCGGCCCCCGAACCATTGCTCGATGGCGGCGTGCAGGCTCGGGTCGCGCCGTTGCGCGGCCGAACTGAGCCAGCAGATGTGACCGTCGGGTCGCAGCAAGACAGCGGTGACGTCGATATCGGTGGTGGTGGCGCGGCGCAGGTCGATGCGGTCGTCGAGGGCATCGGTGACGTGGCCGTTCTCGGTGAAGTCGACGAGAACGCCGCGGCCGGTGTGCATCAGCGCGCTGAACCGGGTGGCGACACCGTCAACGACCAAATCGATGTCGGGCATCCGGGCGCCGAGCAGCGGATGGTCGCCGCTGGGTATCGGATAGCGCACGTCGAGCCCGGACATCATGCCGGCCAGATAGCGGTTGGTGTCGGGCAGGCGCACGAGGTCGGTGACGATGTCGCGCAGCGCGGCAACATCGTCGGTGGGACGGCGATCAGCGAGCACCCGCTGGGCCCGGGTGTGGTGCAGGACGCGGGCGGCTGCCGGGTGGCGTTCGGTGTGATAGCTGTCGAGTAGTCCGGCTGGAGCGCGACCCTGAACCTGGGCGGCGAGTTTCCAGCCGAGGTTGAACGCGTCCTGGATGCCGAGGTTGAGGCCTTGACCACCCAGGGGTGAGTGGATGTGGGCGGCGTCGCCGGCGAAGAGTACCCGGCCGGCTCGGTAGTGCTCGACTTGCCGGGTGGCGTCGCTGAACCGGGAGCCCCAGGTGACCTCCCCAAGCTCAGTATCGGGCCCCCAGACGGCCTGCAGGGCATGGCGGACCTCGTCGGCCTCGACGGGCCTGTCGCGTCGCTGCTCTTCGATGGTTGCCTCGAAGGAGCCGAACACCAGCCGGTACAGGTTTCCCTCCAGCGGGTTGAGCATGCTCCAGTAGCCGCCGCCATCGCGGACCATCGCGGCGAAGTGGCTGATGCGGGTCGGTACAAGATCCGAGATTGACGTCAGGCGTACGTCGGCGAGGACCGCAGGCCGGCTGCCAGCTTGGCCGGGGAACGGGACACCCAGCAGTGTGCGGACCGTGCTGTGTCCACCGTCGCAAGCCACCAGGTAACGGGCCCGAATGTGGAGGTCAGTGCCGATGGCCTGGTCGTGCACAGTGGCGGTGACCCCGTCGTCGTCGGGATGCAGCGCGATGAGCTCGTGGCCGCGACGCACTGAGATGCCATAGCCAGCCAGCCGTTCCGTCAACCACTGCTCGATGCGCCATTGCGGGATGGCCACGGGGTAGGGGTGCCGGGTATTCCAGGGCCGGCAGTCCAGCTCCACCGGTAGGCCACCGAAGTGTCCGCCGACCGGCTCCCCCTGCAACGCCCTGTCCAGCAGCTGGTCGGTCATCCCGCGCAGGTCAAAGATCTCGGCAGTGCGTGGTTGCACCCCACCGCCCTTGGCCTGACCGCTCGGCGTCGGCAACGCGTCGATGACCACGGGGGTCACCCCGGCCAGCCCGAGCTCGGTGCCGAGCATCAACCCCGTCGGTCCAGCACCCACCACCAGCACGTCGATCTGCATGCTGCCCCCTCTCCTCGCGTAGCTGCCAATAGTATACCTAGGATACTTATATACCGAGGTGCCACGCACTGTAGAGTGAAGTGTGTGGTGAACGGTGAGCCGCAGCTGGGACTGCGGGAACGGAAGAAGCAGCGCACCCGGGCGGCGATCTCCGACACAGCCATCGCGCTGTTCCTCGCCCACGGATTCGACAACGTCTCCGTGGTCCAGGTCGCTGCTGCCGCTGAGGTCTCCAAGCGCACCCTGTTCGCGTACTTCCCCACCAAAGAAGATCTCGTGCTACACCGCATCGCCGATCACGAGCAGGAAAGCGCCGACGTGGTCCGCGCCCGTCCTGCCGACGAGTCGCCCCTGGACGCACTGCACAAGCACTTCCTCGACGGACTGCGCCGCCGCGATCCGATCACCGGGCTCACCGCCGATCCCGAGCCACTGGCCATTTATCACATGCTCACCACCACGCCCAGCCTCGCCCTGCGGCTGCGGCATTACCTCACCCGCAGCGAAGACGCCCTGGGTGGTGCTCTGATCGAGACCGTCGACGCCCTTCACCCGCTCACCGCCCGACTCGCGGCAGCACAGATCACGATTGTCCAGCGGACCCTCGCCGAGGACACCAGCCGGCAGTTGGTCAGTGGAGCTGACGCCGATCACCTCCACCCGCACGCCGTCGCCGCGGCCAACCACGCCTTCACCCTCCTGCGTACCGGTCTCGCCAGCTCTCTGAGCTGAGCCGACGTCCTGCCAAGCGGCCGTGGAGTTGGCTGTCGTTATGTGCACGCGGAGCCGGGGTTGGGTGTCCTTGAAGAGCCGCCAACCGCAGTGACCACCCGGGATGGGGAGGGCCTGCCGAGCACTCCGGCCAGCCACACACTGGTGCGCACCAGGGCGTCGAGGTCGACCCCGTGCTCGATACCGAGCCCGTCCAGCATCCAGACCAGGTCCTCGGTGGCCAGGTTGCCGGTGGCCGACTCGGCGTAGGGGCAGCCACCCAGGCCACCGGCCGAGGCGTCCACGCAGGTCACCCCGGCGCGCAACGCGGCCAGCGTGTTGGCCAGCGCCTGGCCGTAGGTGTCGTGGAAGTGCACGGCGAGCGCATCAGTCCCGACGCCCGCGTGGGTGAACCCGTCCAGCAACGCGATGACATGACCAGGGGTGGCCACCCCGATGGTGTCGCCCAGGGAGAGCTGGTCGCAGCCCAAATCCAGCAGCCTGCGCCCGACGTCGATGACCTGCTGCACCGCCACGGCGCCCTCCCACGGGTCCCCGAAGCACATCGAGACATACCCGCGCACGGGCAGACCCTCGGCCGCAGCTCGGCGCAGCACCGGCGAGAACATCGTGAACTGCTCGTCCACGCCTCGGTTGAGATTGCGCCGGGCAAAGCTGTCGGTAGCCGAGGCGAAGACCGCGATCTCGGTGGCACCGGCCGCCAAGGCCCGATCCAGCCCCCGCTCATTGGGCACCAGTACGGGGTAGCGCACCCCGTCGCGACGTGCGAGCAGCCCGAGCAGCTCCTCGGCATCGGCCAGCTGGGGCACCCAGCGCGGATGCCCGAAGCTGGTCGCCTCCAGGACCCCCAGCCCGGCTCCGGCTAACCGATCCAGGAACTCGGCCTTCACCTCGACTCCGACCACCGCGGACTCGTTCTGCAGGCCGTCGCGCGCCCCGACCTCCCAGATCGTCACCCGCTGCGGCAGCCCGTCGCCAGGGTGACGATCGGGCAGGCCGACGTCCCTGGCGCTCATCTCGCTGGCGGTCTCGGGCTCACGTCGTAGTAGAGCAGCGAATGCACTCGCTCGACCTGGGGGATGTCGTCGAACTCCAGTGGCTCGTCGGAGGCCGACTCGATGATCAGCGTGCCGCAGCCCAGCATCCGCTCGATGACGCTGTGCCGGAACTTCACACTGTTGATCCGGCTGATCGGGATGTCGATGCCGCTGCGGGACAGTATTCCCTCGCGGACCAGCACCCGCCTGGTGGTGAGCACGAAATGCGTGGTGCGCCAGCGCAGCAGCGGAACCACAGTCAGCCACACCACGGCGATACCGCCGAGCACGCCCAGCGCGATCCACCCGTAGAGCTCCCAGGACTGCCCGGTGACCAGTGCGGCGAGGAAGCCGCACAGCCCCGCGATGGCCAGGAAGAAGACCACTGGCCACAGCAGCATCTTCCAGTGCGGGTGCTTGTGGATCACCACCCGCTCGTCATCCCTGAGCAGGTCCTCCGGATAGGACACGGCTCCTCCTCATCCGCCACTGCACCGGGTTACCGGCACGATCACGGTACCGCTGGGGCTGAGCGAACGTGCGTCACGTCACCGGCCGACAGCGCTCGCCGCTGCCCACCCGACAGCACTACCAGCCGGCCCTCGGTGTCCAGGTCCACCGCGGTGCCAGCCAGCGCGGGCTGCCCCGGTAACTCCACGCTGACCTGCTCGCCCAGGGTTGCGCAGCGCTGCCGGCAGGCATCCCGTAGACCCCCGGCAACCGGGTCGCCCCGGTGCTCGCACCATGCCCGCACCTCGCTGTCCAGGGTACGCAGCAGACCGCGCAGCAGCGGGTCACGGTCGGTGCAGGCAGCCTGCTCGATGGCCAATGAGGTTGCGCCAGGCCCCGGCAACTCATCGGATCCCAGCTCATCAAGTCCCAGCTCATCAAGTCCCAGCTCATCAAGTTGCAACGTCACGTTGAGCCCGATGCCGACCACCACAGCGGGGCCGGGGACCACCTCAGCGAGAATCCCGGCCGCCTTGCGCCGGCCCGCGCCCAGCAGCAGGTCGTTGGGCCATTTCACCACCGCGGGTAGCTCGCCCAGCGTGCTGACGGTCCGGCACAGTGCCACTCCCACCAGCAGCGGTATCCAGCCCCAGCGGGCCTGCGGCACCTCGGTGGGCCGCAGCAGTACCGACAGCGTCAACCCAGACCGGGCGGGGGCGACCCAGCGACGCGCGGCCCGTCCACGACCCGCGGTCTGGTGCTCGGCGATCAGCACGGTGCGATCCGGGGCCCCTTGCCGGGCCGCGGCGGCCAGCGCGGTGTTCGTCGACTCCACCGTGGCGACGACGTCCAGCGCCGCATACGGCCCGGCCGGTGCCACCAGGGCCCGGCGCAGCGCGCCCTCGTCCAGGGGAGGCCGCGCAAGATCGGACCACACAATCTGGGGACGCTACCCCTAGGGTCGGCAGCCATGAACAGCGCTACCGAGCCGGTCGGCCACGTCCCCAGCAAAGTCGGACGCAGCGCCGAGCCGGACCTCCACACCACCGAGGGCAAGCTGGCCGACCTGCTGCGCCGCAACGACGAGGCGGTGCACGCGGGGTCGGCCCGTGCCGTGGCACGCCAGCACGCCAAGGGCCGCAAGACCGCCCGAGAGCGGATCGACCTGCTGCTGGACCCTGGATCGTTCATCGAGCTCGACGAGCTGGCGCGGCACCGCTGCACCGACTTCGGCCAGGATGCCAACCGACCCTACGGCGACGGCGTGGTCACCGGCTATGGCACCGTCGACGGCCGCCCGGTGTGCGTGTTCAGCCAGGACGCCACCATCTTCGGCGGCAGCCTCGGTGAGGTGTACGGCGAGAAGATCGTCAAGGTGATGGACCTGGCGATGCGGACCGGCTGCCCGATCGTCGGGATCAACGAGGGCGGCGGCGCCCGGATCCAGGAAGGCGTGGTCTCGCTGGGCCTCTACGGCGAGATCTTTCTGCGCAACACCCACGCATCCGGGGTGATCCCGCAGATCTCGCTGATCATGGGTCCGTGCGCAGGCGGGCACGTCTACTCCCCGGCGCTGACCGACTTCACGGTGATGGTCGATCAGACGTCGCACATGTTCATCACCGGCCCGGACGTGATCAAGACGGTGACCGGCGAGGAGGTCGGCTTCGAGGAGCTCGGCGGCGGACGGACGCACAACACCAAGTCCGGCAACGCGCACTACCTCGGCACCGACGAGGAAGACGCGCTGTCCTACGTCAAGACACTGCTGTCGTTCCTGCCGTCGAACAACCTCTCCGAACCGCCGGTGTTCGACGCTGCGGACCTCACTCACCGGCCGGTGGCCGATACCCTCACCGGCTCCGACCGGGAGCTGGACACGCTGATCCCGGACTCGGCGCACCAGCCCTACGACATTCACGAAGTGATCACCCGCGTGGTCGACGACGGGGAGTTCCTGGAGGTGCACCAGCTGTTCGCGCGCAACATCGTCGTCGGCTTCGGCCGGGTCGAGGGCCGCAGCGTTGGCATCGTGGCCAACCAGCCCACCCAGCTGGCGGGCTGCTTGGACATCGGCGCCGCCGAGAAGGCCGCCCGGTTCGTGCGGACCTGTGACGCGTTCAACGTGCCGGTGCTCACCTTCGTCGACGTGCCCGGCTTCCTTCCCGGCACCGGCCAGGAGTGGAACGGCATCATCCGGCGCGGCGCCAAACTGATCTACGCCTACGCCGAGGCCACCGTGCCCAAGGTCACAGTGATCACCCGCAAGGCATACGGCGGCGCCTATGACGTGATGGGCTCCAAGCACCTCGGCGCGGACATCAACCTGGCCTGGCCGTCGGCACAGATCGCCGTGATGGGCGCGTCCGGCGCGGCGAACATCCTGCACCGCAAGGAACTCGCCGCCGCAGCAGCTAACGAGGTAGACGCGTTACGGGCCCGGCGGCAGCAGGAGTACGAGGACACCCTGCTCAACCCCTACGTCGCCGCCGACCGGGGCTACGTCGACTCAGTGATCCCACCTTCCTACACCCGCCCCTACATAGCCCGCGCACTGCGCATGCTCAAAGACAAACGCCAGACTCTGCCCCCCAAGAAACATGGGAACATTCCCTTGTAAGTGCGAAACGAGCAAGCTGCGGATCGAGACCACACTCGCCAGCACCGGACGGAGGTGCACATGCTGCGGATCGTGCGGGGTGAGCCGTCAGACGACGAGGTCGCCGCGCTGATCGCGGTGTTCGCGGAGGCGGCAAGCGCTGCTGCTGCCGAGCAGCCGGCGCCGCGCTCAGCCTGGGCCGAGCCCTCACGCCGGCTGCGCACCCCCCTGCGCCCCGGCCCCGGAGCCTGGCGACTTTCCGCGCTACCCCGCTAATTCCCGGGTCATGGCCGGCGAGCTGCCGTGCGCCGTTTCCGTACAGTGCGCCGCTGTGCGCCTGGTCCTCGCGTCGGCATCCCCTGCCCGGCTCGCCGTGCTCCGCGCCGCCGGGGTGGATCCGGTGGTACGGGTGTCCGGAGTGGACGAGGACGCGCTGGCCACCGTGCTGCTCAACGCGACCCCCGCAGAGCTGGTCACCGCGTTAGCCCGGGCGAAGGCCGACGCGGTGACCAAAGACATCTCCGCCGAGCACCCCGACGCAGTGGTCGTCGGATGTGACTCGATGCTGCATGTCGGCGGCGAACTGGTCGGCAAACCGGGTGGCGCCGACGTCGCGCTGCAGCGCTGGCAGGCGATGGCGGGCGGCACCGGCGAGCTGCTCACCGGGCACGCGGTGGTACGCCTCGACGAGGGCGCCGTCACCGCCACCGCCAGCGGCGCGGAGACCACTCTGATCCGCTTCGGCACCCCGTCGGCGGAGGAGATCGCGGCTTACGTCGGCACTGGGGAACCGCTGCAGGTGGCCGGCGGGTTCACCCTGGACGGGCTGGGCGGCTGGTTCGTTGACGGGGTCGACGGTGACCCGTCCAGCGTGATCGGCATCAGCCTGCCACTGACCCGGCGACTGCTCGCCGAGGTCGGCGTCCCCGTGGTCTCGCTGTGGTCTTGATCCTGTGGCACGGTCAGGAAGTACGCATCCGACGAGGAGAGGACACGCCGATGAGCGCGCCGGCCACCCTGCCGCCGCGGCTGGCCGAGTTGGCAGAGGAATTCGAGGACGTCACCCCAACCGAGCGGCTGCAGCTGCTGCTGGAGCTGTCAACGGAGCTGCCCGAGCTGCCACCGCACCTGGCACGCGACTCGATGCAGCGGGTACCCGAGTGCCAGTCCCCGCTGTATCTGGCCGTCGAGGTGGGCGACGACCAGCGGGTGCACCTGTACTTCGACGCACCGCCCGAGGCACCCACCACCCGCGGGCTCGCGGCGATCCTGCACACCGGGCTGGACGGCGAACCGGTGCCCACCGTGCTCGGCACACCGGACGACTTCTACCGCCAGCTCGGCCTGGCCGAGGCGGTCAGCCCGCTGCGGCTACGCGGCGTGGCCGCGATGCTGGCCCGGATCAAGCACACCGTGCGCGGGTTACCACACTGAACTCACGTGTTCCAATAACCCCATGGGCCGAATAACCCCATGGCGGATGACCCCAGCCCGGGAGGCACTGGTGGCGCAGCACCTCACGACAGCCCTGCGCAAGGTGCTCATCGCCAACCGCGGTGAGATCGCTGTCCGGGTGATCCGGGCCTGCCGGGATGCCGGGCTGGCCAGTGTCGCCGTCTACGCCGACGACGACCGCGACGCGCCGTTCGTGCGGTTGGCCGACGAGGCGTTCGCGCTGGGCGGTGCCACCCCCGCGGACAGCTACCTCGACCAGGCCGCGCTGCTCGCCGTCGCGGCCCGGGCCGGCGCGGACGCGGTGCACCCCGGCTACGGGTTCCTCGCCGAGAACGCAGACTTCGCCCAAGCCGTGATCGAGGCCGGGCTGACCTGGATCGGGCCGTCGCCGCAGGCGATCCGGGATCTGGGTGACAAGGTCACCGCCCGGCAGCTCGCCGCCAAGGCCGGAGCGCCGCTGGTGCCGGGCACCAAGGATCCCGTGTCCGGCGCGGATGAGGTGGTGGCCTTCGCCCTGGAGCACGGTCTACCGGTGGCCATCAAGGCCGCCTTCGGCGGTGGCGGGCGCGGCCTGAAGGTTGCGCGAACCATCGAGGAAATCCCGGAGCTGTTCGACTCCGCAGTGCGCGAGGCCGTCTCGGCCTTCGGGCGCGGCGAGTGCTTCGTGGAGCGCTACCTGGACCGGCCGCGGCACGTCGAGGCACAGGTGCTGGCCGACCAGCACGGCACCATCGTCGTGGTCGGCACCCGGGACTGCACCCTGCAGCGCCGGCACCAGAAGCTCGTCGAGGAAGCCCCGGCGCCGTTCCTGTCCGACGAGCAGCGCCGCACCATCCACGAGGCGGCCCGGGCGATCTGCGCCGAGGCGGGCTACACCGGCGCGGGCACCGTCGAGTTCCTGGTCGGTCCCGACGGCACGATCTCCTTCCTCGAGGTGAACACCCGGCTGCAGGTGGAGCATCCGGTGTCGGAGGAGACCACCGGCCTGGACCTGGTGCGCGAGCAGTTCCGGATCGCGGCCGGCGAGAAGCTGACCATCACTTCCGATCCGCAGCCGCACGGTCACGCGATCGAGTTCCGGATCAATGGCGAGGACCCGGCCCGGGGGTTTCTGCCCACCCCCGGCACCGTCACCGTGTTCGATCCGCCGTCGGGACCGGGCGTGCGGCTGGACGCCGGGGTGCGCGCTGGGAGCGTGATCGGGGGTCAGTTCGACTCGATGCTGGCCAAGCTCATCGTCGTCGGTGCGGATCGCGAGCAGGCGCTGGCGCGGTCCCGGCGGGCGCTGGCCGAGTTCACCGTCGAGGGCCTGCCCACCGTCATCCCGTTCCACCGGGCGGTCGTGAACGACCCGGCCTTCGCCGCCACCGACGGCGCGCACTTCACAGTGCACACCCGATGGATCGAGACCGAGTTCTCCGCCGAGTTCCAGCCTTACGGCGCACCGGCGGAGGCATCATCGGCGGCGCCGCGGCAGACCGTGGTCGTCGAGGTCGGCGGCCGGCGGCTGGAGGTCTCGCTGCCCGGCGACTTCGCCCTCGGCGGCAGTGGCGGCGGCAAGGCCACGCCTCGCAAGCGCAGCGGCGGCAAGGCGACCGCGGC
>DATHTJ010000218.1:0-9516 GCA_035463315.1 Pseudonocardiaceae bacterium | reverse complement strand
CAGGGGGCTGTCGTGCGCTCGGCGGGGTAGCCCCTAGACTGGGCGGCGGACCCCGCGCGGCGTCCATCTTGCGAACTCCCCCAGGGCCGGAAGGCAGCAAGGGTCAGCAGGCTCTGACGGGTGCGCGGGGTCCCCTCATCTCCTCACCTGGCTGCGACGGCCGTCATCCGGCCAGCGGCGATCGCGCGGCTGGCGCGCTCTTGCCAGCCAACGCCAAAGGATATGATCATCTATGATAGGGGCTATAGCCGATAGCGGCGCGCAGAGCACGCTCATGGCTCGATGGTGGAAGGCGGACCCTCACGTGAACCAGGATGGTGCGGAGGTCCAGGGCGGCGTGGATGCTGTGCGGCGGGATTTGGTGACGATGCGCGAGCGGATGGCCGTGATCAAGCAAGAGGCCGCCGTCGAGGTAGACCGTAAGTGGGTGTCACCGTGGCGAACCCCGGCCGTGTTCGATCTCAAGGTCAAAACCCGGCTGACGGGCAACCAGGAGTATCGGTCGCTGCAGGGCCGGGTCAAGGACGCCGTGGCTACCCTTGCCGCGGAGCCGGGCGCTGCCACGGAGGCCGACTCGGCTAGGTAGGTTGCTCTCCCAGGTCCACCCTCCTGGACTGGATGCGACCGAGTCCAGGAGGGAGCCTGATGCAACCCAAGGGTGCCGCGCGCGGGCGCGTCGCTAGCACGGTCGCGACGGTGGCGTCGGTGCGGGCACTGACTCCTCGCATGACGCGGGTCCGGCTCGTCGATGAGAGCCTGGGTGGTCTAGGTGCCATTCCCGGGCAGACGCTGAAGATCTACGTTCCGGACCTGGTCAGCGGGTGCCCGGTGGCGCGCGACTACACAGTGCGTGACTACAACGCCGCGGAACCGAGCCTGGCTATTGATTTCGTGCTGCACGGTGAAGGGCCAGCAGCCTGCTGGGCGCGGCAGGTGCAGCCCGGCGAGACCCTGGAGTTCATCGGTCCGAGCGGTCGCTACCGGCCTGATCCTGGCGCTGACTGGCACTTGTTCGCCGGTGACGAGACCGCACTGCCAGCGATCCAGGCTTACGTCGAGATGCTGCCGACCGACGCCTGTGCGTTTCTCTACCTGGAGGTCCCCGACGCTTCGGAACACCAGCCGATACCAGGATCAGCCCGCCTGACGGTGCGCTGGTTGCACCGTGGCGACCGTGCGCCAGGCGCGAGCACGGTGCTCGAGGACACCCTGCGCGCCGAGCGGCTGCCACCCGGGCAGGGCCGGATCTGGATCGCCGGGCACACCCCGACGGTGCGACGGATCCGGGCGTACCTGCTCGACCAGCGCGGCGTCGATCGGCGCGCGCTGTACGTCAAGGGCTACTGGGATCGCTAAGAGCGAAAGCCAGCGGGACAGCTGTGCGACGGCGTGGCGGCCCGCCACAGAGCTAGTCGGGGGGCCACCGGAGGTGCACCTCGTGCTGTGCGGACCGTTTTCCCGGCCCGGTAGCCTCGCGGCCGTGGCACTGGCCCTTTACCGCAAGTACCGCCCGGCAACCTTCGCCGAGGTGGTCGGCCAGGAGCACGTCACCGAACCGCTGCGCACTGCGCTGGCGGCCGGCCGGGTCAACCACGCCTACCTGTTCTCCGGACCGCGCGGTTGCGGGAAGACCTCCAGTGCGCGCATCCTGGCCCGCTCGCTGAACTGCGCGCAGGGCCCGACGCCGGACCCGTGTGGGGCCTGCCCGTCCTGCGTTGCGCTGGCGCCCGAGGGCCCCGGGTCGATCGACGTCGTGGAACTCGACGCAGCCAGTCACGGCGGTGTGGACGACGCCCGCGACCTGCGGGATCGCGCGTTTTACGCGCCCGCCGAGTCCCGCTACCGGGTATTCATCATCGATGAGGCCCACATGGTCACCACGCAGGGTTTCAACGCCCTGCTCAAGATCGTCGAGGAGCCTCCGGAGCACCTGGTCTTCGTCTTTGCCACCACCGAGCCGGAAAAGGTGCTGGCGACCATCCGTTCCCGCACTCACCACTACCCGTTCCGGCTACTGCCGCCGAGCACCATGCGCGGGCTGCTGGAGCAGGTGTGCGCCGAGGAGGGAGTGCCCATCGAGCCCGCGGTTTACCCGCTGGTGATCCGCGCTGGCGGTGGCTCCGCGCGGGACTCGCTGTCGGTGCTGGATCAGCTGCTCGCCGGGGCAGGCACCGAGGGCATCACCTACCTGCGGGCGGTGACGCTGCTCGGGGTCACCGACGTCACGTTGATCGACGACATGGTCTCCGCGCTTGCTGCCCAGGACGGTGCCACGGCGTTCGCCACCATCGACCGATTGGTCGAGGCGGGACACGATCCCCGGCGCTTCGCCTCCGATCTCCTGCAGCGCTTCCGCGACCTGCTGCTACTGCGGGTCGCCCCGGAGCCGGCCCGCCACGGGCTGGTCGACGCTCCCGAGGATCAGTTCGTGACGATGACCGCCCAGGCTGAGGCGCTGGGCGCGGGCAGTCTCACCCGGTTCGCTGAGATCGCGCACAACGGGCTCACCGAGATGCGCGGCGCCACCGCCCCCCGGCTCCTGCTGGAATTGCTGTGTGCCCGGATGCTGCTGCCGGCCGTTGCCGAGGGGGAGGGTGCGGTGCTGCACCGGCTGGAGCGGCTGGAGCGGCGGCTCACCATCGCCTCGCCCTCGCCGGACGCCAGCGCGGGGCACTCGCCGGGCCCAGCCGAGATCATCGACCCCGTGCCGACCCCGTCGGCGGGGCGTCCGGAACACCCGAGCCGACCTGCCCGTCCTGCCGACCCGCCGATCGTCCAGCCACCGGTTGCCCAGTCACCGGTTGCCCAGCCACCGGCTCCGGAGGTGCAGCGCGACGCCGCGCCGGACCAGCTCGACGCGGCCGCGGTGCGGCGGGTGTGGCCGGCCCTGCTGGACGCGGTGCGCGAGCAGAGCCGGACTACCCAGGTCCTGCTCAGCAACGCCACCGTGAGCGCGGTGCAGGGCTCCACCCTCATTCTGACCTTGCCTAACGCTCCGCTGGCCCGCCGGCTGGGTGACGAGCGCAACGTTGAGCTGATCAAGGCAGCGCTGCGCGCCGTCCTGGGCGTCGACTGGCAGGTGCGCTGCGAGCACGCTGATGCCGACGCTGGTCCCCGCGGCGCCCAGCAGCAGTCCCAGCGGGCCCGCCCACCGCAACGCCCGGCGGAACGCCCCGCCAGTCCTCGTCCGGCGGCGCCGCAGCCTCCCGACGACGGCGTTCCCCCACCCCCACGGCCACCGGATCCCGAGGACCCTGGCCCGGTGGCCCCGGGAGATGACGACGAGGCGATGCTCGTTGAGGCCGCCAGCATGAGCCGGGAGCGCGCCAGCCACCGGGATCCCGAGGAGGTCGCGCTGGAGTTGCTCGCCCAGCAGCTCGGCGCCCGCCGCATCGAGCCGTGAGTGCGTAACAGTATTATAATACTGTTACGCACTCACGAGTGCCACCAGGGGCGCAAGGGCACGTGAGAGTTGCCGATGTCGTCGGGGCGGACCGCTAGCACCTGGTGCAGCTGGATCACGTTGCGCTCGAAGGACAGTCGAGAACCGGCCATGTAGAGCCCCCACACTCGCGCAGTGGCCTCACCGACCTCGGCCACGCACTCGTCCCAGTGCGCGGCGAGGTTGGCGCACCACTCTGTGAGAGTCAACGCGTAGTGCTCCCGCAGGTTCTCCACGTGGCGTAGCTCGAAGCCGGCGTTCTGCGCTTCACTGATGATCTTGCCGGCGCCGGTCAGCTCCCCGTCGGGGAACACGTAGCGGTCGGTGAACGCATCGGGCTGGACGCGGCTCCGGTTGTCCGGTTTGGTGATGCAGTGGTTGAGCAGCCGCCCCCCGGGGCGCAGCTTGGCCAGCAGCAGCCCGAAGTAGGACGGGTAAGAGTGCACCCCGACGTGTTCGGTGAGCCCGATCGAGCTCACCGCGTCGTAGTCGCGGCCGGGGGCATCCCGGTAGTCCAGATGGCGCACTTCGGCCAGCCTGGTCAGACCCTCCCGGGCGATGGCCTGCTGCGCCCAGCGGGCCTGCTCCGCGGACAGCGTGACCCCCAGCGCCCGGACGCCACGGCGGGCGGCGTAGCGCACCATGCCACCCCAGCCGCAGCCGACGTCGAGCAGCCGCATCCCGGCCTGCAGCCCCAGCTTGTCGGCGATCAGTTCGTGCTTGCGCTCCTGGGCCTGTTCCAGGCTCGCCTCCGGATGCTCGAAGACCGCGCAGGTGTACGCCATCGACGGGCCGAGCACCAGTTCGTAGAAGCGGTTGGAGACGTCGTAATGATGGTGCACCGCCTCGGAGTCGCGGTGCCGGGAATGCGCCAGCCCTTCGACCACCCGCCGCCACCGGGGTCGCGCCTCCTGAGGCGGCGGTGGCACCGGCCGCAACACCTCCCAGCCCAGCGAGCGGGTGATCAACGCCAGCTCCGCCACGGTCGGGCGCCGGAAGTGCACTTCGTCCGCCATCAGCCGCATCGCCTGGTAAGGGTCGCCGGGGTGTACTCCGGAAGCGTGCAGATCACCCGCGATGTACGCCCGCGCCATGCCGAGGTCGCCCGGCGCGGTGAACAGGTAGGTGGCGCCGCGCGGGGTGGCCAGGTGCACGCTGATCGTGGAGTCGGGTGGACCGGTGGCGCTGCCGTCGTAGGCGGTGAACCGGACCGGGAACCGGCCATCGGCGAGCAGGTCCACGATCTCAGCCAGCGACAGCGTCGCCGCGGTGGTGGTCGTCGGACTAGGGCGCCGGAAGGTCGTCATCTGTGTCGCACCGCCTTCGCGTAGAGGTCCAGGAGTCGCCGGTCCGGGTCGTAGCGCTCCTTGAGCGCCGCATAGTGCTCGCCGCCGTAGCGGGCGTCGAACTCCGCCCGAGGATAAAAGGAGTCCGAGTACAACGACTTGTGCCCGCCCACCGCGTCCACCTGGTGCTCGATGGCCCGGTTGGTGTCACTGCCCGTCCCGCCGGGGGCGATCGGCACCGTCGACCAGAAGCCCACGTTGACGTAGTCACGGCCAGGTTTCAGGGGATACAGCGGCCAGTCGCGCTCGCCACGCAGCCGCAACGGGCACAGCCATACCGGCTTGATGCCCACATGCTCGACGAACCAGCGCAGGAACTCCGCGGTGCGCTCGAGGGGAATCTCGACGTCCTGGATCACGCGTTCCTGGCGCGGGCGGCCGCGCCAGGCGTCGATCCGGTTGGACAGGTCGAGCCGTTGGTCCAGGGCAACGAGCTTCCAGTAGACGTCGCTACGGCGCAGCCGCGCGGGCCACAAGCGCCGCACGACAGGGTGCTGGACACCGAAGGCCGCCGAGCACCAGAACCAGTCGGTGTCCCAGCGCCAGAGGTAGTCGTGGGTGCTCAGGACGTCGTGCTGGCGCTGCCGGATCGAGCGGTAGTAGATCTGCTGGCCGGTGTAGTCGCTGGGTGAGGCTGCGGGCGGATTGCCAGCTCCGCCGGCGGTGTGCTCGGTGCGCCGGCCCAACGTCAGGTAGGACTCGGTGGGGGAGAACATCACGCCGTCGAGGTAGTCGACGGTCTCGCCGTCCCACTGCCGGGCCGCCATGATTCGCGCCACCCCGGTGCACAGCTCGTCGAGGTCGTCGAACCGCACGTGCCGCAGCGCGACGTGCGAGCGCACCGGTTCCAGCTCGATGCGCAGCCGGGTGGCGTAGCCCAGCGTGCCGTAGGAGTTGGGGAACCCGGCGAACAAGTCGTCCCCCGGGGTGGTCGTGACGATCTCCCCGGCGCCGGTGAGCACGTGGAGCTCCAGGACCGACTCGTGCGGCAGTCCGTTGCGAAACGACGTCGCCTCGATGCCCAGCCCGCTCACCGCACCGCCCAGGGTGATCGTCTTGAGCTGGGGGACGACCAGCGGGGTGAGCCCATGCGGCAGCGTGGCAGCGACGAGGTCGGCGTAGGTGCACATGCCTGCGACGTCGGCGGTGCGGGCGGCCGGGTCGACGTGCAGCACCCCGGTCAGGCCTGAGACGTCCAGACCCGGGCTGCCCGTCGCGGCACGCGACCGGAACAGGTTCGACGTTCGCTTGGCCAGCCGCACCGGCGACCCCGCTGGGATCGCCTGGTAGCTGGCTCGCAGCCGCTGCACAGCATCGCGATGGATGCGCTCCGCCCCGGTGAGCTGCACGCCCCTTACGCTACGGCCAAACATGGCTCGACCGCACCGGTTTCTTCGGCACAGACGTGGCTACTCTGTGCCGCACGGGCCGCACGCGTTGCCTCAGTGGGCCCGGACTCGATGAAAGGAGCCGCAGTGCAACCCGGTGGAGCGCCCGATATGAATATGATCATGCAGCAGGCCCAGAAGATGCAACAGCAGCTGATGAGCGCGCAGGCAGAACTTGCCGAGGCCGAGGTCACCGGACAGGCCGGTGGTGACCTGGTCGTGGTCACGCTGGCCGGCTCCGGTGAGATTCTCAGCGTGACCATCGACCCTAAGGTGGTTGACCCCGACGACGTGGAGACCCTGCAGGACCTCATCGTGGGAGCAATGGTCGACGCCCATCGCGCCCTGCAGGACCTCACCCAGCAGAAGATGGGTCCGCTGGCCAGCGCGCTTGGTGGGCCTGGTGGAGGTCTCGGCTTACCCGGCATGTGACCGCCGACGCACTCTGTCCCGCGGAGGCGGCATCATGACCGTGTACGAGGGCGTCGTCCAAGATCTCATCGACGAATTGGGTCGGCTGCCCGGCGTCGGCCCCAAGAGCGCGCAACGGATGGCCTTCTACCTGCTGGCCGCCGATCCGGCTGACGTGACGAGGCTGCAGGAGGCGTTGCAGCGAGTCAAAGAGGGCGTGGTCTTCTGCGCCGTCTGCGGCACGGTCTCGGAGAAGGAGACCTGCCGGATCTGCTCTGACCCGCGCCGCAATCCGACGGTGGTCTGCGTGGTCGAGGAGCCCAAGGACGTGCTTGCGGTGGAGCGCACCCGTGAGTTCACCGGTCGCTACCACGTGCTGGGTGGGGCGCTCGATCCGCTGTCCGGCGTAGGCCCCGACCAGCTGCGGATCCGGGAGTTGCTGACCCGGATCGGTGCGGACGAGATCACCGAAGTGATCATCGCGACTGACCCGAACACCGAGGGCGAGGCCACCGCCACCTATCTGGCGCGGATGCTGCGGGATTTCCCCCGCTTGTCGGTGACCCGGCTCGCCTCCGGCCTACCGATGGGCGGTGACCTGGAGTTCGCCGACGAGCTCACCCTCGGCCGCGCGCTGGCCGGCCGCCGCGCCGTCTAACGTTGCCACCCGCGCCCTCGGAGCGCGACATGGATGCTTGTGGTTGCTGAGGTGCCTGCTGGGACGACGACAAGCATCCATGTCGCACTTCCGAGGGTGGGGTGTCGGGGCTCTTCGGATGGTGGGCTTGCGCGGGCGGGCGTTCGCTGCGTCAGCGCATAGCGCGGTTCACTGCTGACACGACAGCGTTGAGTGAGGCGGTGACGATGGACCCGGAGACGCCGACGCCCCACAGGATCTGCTCGCCGACGGAGCACTCGACGTACGCCGCGGCCGCGGCGTTGTCGCCAGCTGACATCGCGTGCTCGGAGTAGTCGAGCACCCGGACGTCGAATCCGAGAGCGGCCAGCGCATCCACGAAGGCCGCGATCGGTCCGTTGCCCGAGCCGGTGACCTGATGCTCCTCGCCCTCCACCAGCACGCTGGCCTGGATCTCATCATGGCCCTCGCCGTCGTCGGACAGCCGATGCCGCAGCACCTGCAGCGGGGTGTTCCGGTCCAGGTAGTGCTCGGCGAAGATGTCCCGGATCTGCTGTGGCGAGACCTCGCCACCGTCAGCGTCGGTGTACTGCTGGATGATCCGGGAGAACTCGATCTGTAGCCGCCGCGGCAGATCTAGCTGGTGCTCGGCCTTCATCACGTAGGTGACGCCGCCCTTGCCGGACTGCGAGTTCACCCGGATCACGGCCTCATAGGTGCGCCCGACGTCCTTCGGGTCGATGGGCAGGTATGGCACCTCCCAGCGATGCTGGTCCACCCCGACCCCGGCCCGAGCGGCGTCGGCCTGCATCGCCCGAAGTCCCTTGTTGATCGCGTCCTGGTGGCTGCCGGAGAACGCGGTGTAGACGAGGTCGCCACCATAGGGATGCCGCTCGGGGACGGGCAGCTGGTTGCAGTACTCGACAGTGCGGCGGATCTCGTCGATGTCAGAGAAGTCGATCTGGGGGTCGATACCCTGGCTGAACAAGTTCAGCCCCAGCGTCACCAGGCACACATTGCCGGTGCGCTCCCCGTTGCCGAACAGGCACCCTTCGATGCGTTGTGCGCCGGCCTGATAGCCCAGTTCGGCGGCGGCCACCGCGGTGCCACGGTCATTGTGCGGATGCAGCGAGAGGACCACCGCGCCGCGCCGTTCCAGGTTGCGGTGCATCCACTCGATGGAGTCGGCGTAGACGTTCGGGGTGGCCATCTCGACGGTGGCCGGCAGATTCAGGATCACCGGCGCATCCGGGGTGGGCTGCCAGATCTCGGTGACCGCGTTGCACACCTCCGCGGCGTAGGTCAGCTCGGTACCGGTGAAGGACTCCGGCGAGTACTGGAAGCGGAAGTCGGTGTCGGTGTACTTGCCCGCATACTCCACGAGTATCTCGGCCGCTGAGGTGGCGAGTTTCTTGATCCCTTCGCGTTCCTCCCGAAACACCACCCGGCGCTGCAGGATCGACGTCGAGTTGTAGATGTGCACGATCGCCTTGGGCGTGCCCTCCAACGCCTCGAAGGTGCGCTCGATCAGTTCGGGCCGGCACTGCGACAGCACCTGGATGCGCACATCCTCGGGTACTGCGCCCGCGGTGATGATCTCGCGGACGAAGTCGAAATCGGTTTGGCTGGCCGACGGGAACCCAACCTCGATCTCCTTGTAGCCCATCCGTACCAGCAGCTCGAACATGCGCAGCTTGCGGGCCGGGCTCATTGGGTCGATCAAGGCCTGGTTGCCGTCCCGCAGGTCAACCGCACACCACTGCGGCGCCCGGCTGATCGTGACGTCGGGCCAGGTGCGGTCCGGCAGCGACACCGGCTCCACGGTCTGGGCGAAGGGCCGGTAGCGGTGCACGGCCATCGCGCTGCCGCGCTGGGGGTTCCACGGGGCCTGCTCGGCGGGAACCGGGGCGGAGGGGATCTGGATGCGGCTGGTGCCGCCTGCGGTGAACGCGCCGATACCGGCGGGTTGGGGAGTCATCTTCTGCTTCTGCGCCTTCTGTGATAGCCGGACCAAAGCCGACCGGCGGATACGCGCGGGCGACTCCGCGACGGGGGGCCGGTCGTCGTCAGACCCCGTCGCGGCGGCGAAGCAGGAGGGCGCGTGCCACGCGGTCACGGTAGTCGGGGCCTCCCCGCGGCACGCAACCACCCTCCCGGATTGTGAGATCTCCTCCGGGCCCGTTCGGTCACGAACAGTGCAGACCGTCGCAGGCCGTGGCAGACTTTCGGTATGGGTGGAGCTGTGGGGGACTTGTCCAGTCGCACGTCGGTCCGCGAGACGCGCACGCGCAC
>DATHTJ010000217.1:0-9693 GCA_035463315.1 Pseudonocardiaceae bacterium | reverse complement strand
CCGCCGCCGGGCCGGCGTCGGGGTCCGGGCCTCCGGGCGGTGTCGGGTCGGTCCCGGTGCAGGCCGTGGCGCCGAGCAGTGCGGTGAGCAGGACGCCGGCCAGCCGTCGGCGACGGGGCGCGGTGGCTCCGCGTACGGTCGATTTCATCCCGACCGAGGCTACGTCCTGTCGGCAGCGGCCGGCGGCGCGTTCCCCGCAACCCGCCGGGACGTTCGGTGGACAGGGCCGCTGACCAGGCACGACGATGGGCCCATGCAGCTACCGGTCATGCCGCCCGTCGCGCCGATGCTCGCCAAGCCCATAGCCGATATTCCCGCTGGCGCCCATTACGAACCCAAGTGGGACGGTTTTCGATCGATCATCTTCCGGGACGGTTCCGAGGTCGAGATCGGCAGCCGCAACGAGCGGCCGATGACCCGCTACTTCCCCGAGGTGGTCAATGCCGTCCTGGCGAATTTTCCGCCCCGTGCGGTGATCGACGGCGAGATCGTCATCGCCGACCAGGAACGCAACACCCTCGATTTCGAGGCGCTGCAACAGCGCATCCATCCCGCCGTCGGCCGGGTCACGCTCCTGTCACAGCAGACCCCGGCCAGCTTCGTCGCGTTCGACCTGCTCGCGCTCGGCGACGAAGACCTCACGCAACGACCGCTCGCGCAGCGGCGGGCCGCGCTGGAGCAGACCCTCGCCGAGGCTGCGGCGCCGGTGTACCTCACCCCGGCCACCCAGAATCTCGACGTCGCCCGGCAGTGGTTCGATCAGTTCGAGGGCGCCGGGCTTGACGGACTCATCGCCAAGAAGCTCGACCTGTGCTACCAACCCGACAAGCGCGTCATGACCAAGATCAAGCATGAGCGCACCGCCGACTGCGTTGTTGCCGGCTACCGGGTGCACAAGTCCGGCCCTGGCGCCATCGGGTCACTGCTGCTGGGGCTTTATGACGACCGGGGTGTGCTTGCCTCGGTCGGCGTGGTGGGGGCCTTCACTATGGCGCGACGCCGTGAGCTGTTCCGCGAGCTAGAGCCACTCGTCACCGACTTCAACGATCACCCGTGGGCGTTGGCGCGGCAGGAAGCGGGGGAGCGCACCCCGCGCACGTCCGAGGCCAGCCGATGGAACGTTGGCAGGGACCTGTCGTTCACCCCGCTGCGCCCCGAGCGCGTCGTTGAGGTCCGCTACGACTACATGGAAGGCGCCCGGTTCCGCCACACCACCCAGTTCGTCCGCTGGCGCCCCGACCGCGACCCCCGCTCCTGTACCTACGACCAGCTCGACCGGCCCGTCCGGTTCAACCTCGTCGACGTCCTCACGAGCGCCTGACCGCGACCCGAGGCCGCCTGCGGCTCAGCGCCGCCGGGCTTTGCGGTTGTTCAGGTGGCTGCCGATCAGCATCACCACGAGCAGCAGGCCCAGGCCGATCAGCCAGAAGTCCTCGACGCGGCTTTCGTGGTTCCCGATGAGCATCGCGAACAATGCGAAGGCGGTGAACCACCCGGCGATGGGGCCAGCCACCGGGAAGCTGCCGTGCCAACCCCAGTCGGCCGACGGCTCCCGGTGTGGGTCCACATCAGGAGCCGTCGTGTGCTGATCGGCAGGGTGCTGGTCAGTCGCGGCCACGGCAGCATCATCGCATACCGTCGAGGGACTGGCGGGACCAGTGCTGGTCCCGCCAGTCCCTCAGGGTGATCATCAGTGCCGGACTGTCCTACGACCGGCGAAGATTCGGTAGAGGCCGAGAAGGATCAGCGCTCCGATGATCGCGATGATCCAGGTCCGAATGCTCCAGAAGTTCTCGAGTCCTATCCCGAAGATGAGGCTGCCGAGGAACCCGCCGATCACGGCCCCGACGATCCCGATCAGCATCGTGACGATGATCCCGCCCGGATCGTCACCTGGCATGATCAACTTAGCGATGGCGCCAGCGAGCAGCCCCAACACAATCCATCCGAGAAAGCCCATGCCCCCACTCCTTCCCGTGTGCCCGATAACAGCAGTGTGACCCGCTTCGGGCCACCGCGCATCAACTGCAGTCCTGTTGTCGGGGAGAATGACCTAGATGGACCTGTCGAACCGGCCACGCTCGGTACTGCTGCTGGGCAGCACTGGGTCAATTGGCGTCCAGGCCCTCGACGTCGTGCACCGCAACCCGCAGCGCTTCCGGGTGGTCGGGCTGGCCGCCGGCGGGGCAGACCCGCAGGCCCTGGCGGCACAGGTGCTCCAGACTGGGGCCGGGACCGTCGCGGTCGCCCGCGCCCGGGCCGCGCAGGACTTGCAGCTGGCGCTGTTCGCGGAGGCGCAGCGACGCGGCTATGACCGGGGCAACTACCGGATGCCACGGATCCTGGCTGGTCCCGAGGCGGTGGCCGAGCTCGTCGCGACCCAGCCCGCCGACGTGGTACTCAACGGGGTGACCGGTTCCCGGGGCCTGGCGCCGACGCTGGCCGCGCTGCGCAGCGGCGCCACCCTGGCACTGGCCAACAAGGAGTCCCTGGTGGCCGGGGGCGTCCTGGTCACCGGTGCCGCCGCACCCGGCCAGATCGTGCCGGTGGACTCCGAGCACTCCGCACTTGCCCAGTGCCTGCGCGCCGGTACCGCCGGCGAGGTGGCCCGGCTGGTTCTCACCGCCTCCGGCGGACCGTTCCGCGGGCGCAGCCGCGACCAGCTCGACGGGGTCACCGCGCAGCAGGCCCTGGCGCACCCGACCTGGCGGATGGGGCCGGTGGTGACGGTGAACTCGGCCACCCTGGTCAACAAGGGCCTGGAGCTGATCGAGACGCACCTGCTTTTTGGCGTCCCCTACGACCGCATCGACGTGGTGGTGCACCCGCAGTCGGTGGTCCACTCGATGGTCACGTTCACCGACGGCTCGACGGTGGCCCAAGCCAGCCCGCCGGACATGCGGCTGCCGATCGCGCTGGCACTGGGCTGGCCGGACCGGGTCGCCGACGCGGCACCACCCTGCGACTTCACCGCTCCCGTGAGCTGGACATTCGAGCCGGTGGACGGCGAGGCGTTTCCCGCCCTCGAGCTGGCCAGGGCGGCGGGCGCCGCGGGAGGTTGCGTTCCTGCGGTGTTCAACGCGGCCAATGAGGAGGCCGTGGCGGCCTTCCTGAGCGGTGACATCTCCTTCCGTGGGATCGTTGACGCGCTGGAGGCTGTGCTGGGTGAGGCGCAGGGGTGGCAGGAGGACCCGGCTACGGTTGAGGACGTGCTGGCCGCCGAGGACTGGGCTCGGAGCCGGGCCAGAGACTTGCTGGGCCAACCCGCTGCGGTCGGGAGGAGCCCCAAACGATGAGGAGCAGAGCGTGACGTTCGTGCTGGGTGTGGTGCTGTTCGCAGTGGGCATCGGGATCTCCATCGCGTTGCACGAGGCCGGCCACATGTACAGCGCGAAGGCCTTCGGGATGAAGGTGCGCCGCTACTTCATCGGCTTCGGCCCCACCCTGTTCTCCTTTCGCCGGGGAGAGACCGAGTACGGCCTCAAATTGATCCCGGCCGGTGGCTTCTGCGATATCGCCGGGATGACCGCGCTGGAGGAGCTGCCCGACCCGCAGGACCGCAAGCGAGCGTTCTTCCGCTTCCCCACCTGGAAGCGGGTGGTGGTGCTGTCTGCGGGCTCGCTGACCCACTTCGCACTGGGCATCGTGCTGATCTACGTGATGGCGGTGTCCACCGGCCTGCCGAACCTGGACCGGGCGCCGACCCCCGCGGTGGTGGCCGAGGTCAGCCAGTGCATCGCGGCGCGGGCTGACGGTTCTTGCCAGCCGGGCTCCCCGGCGCCGGCCAAGGACGCGGGCCTGCAGCCAGGCGACCGCGTGCTGGCCGTGGCGGGCACCCCGGTGCGAGACTTCAGCGAGCTCGTCACCGCCATCCAGAACCGCTCAGGCCCCACCGAGTTCCGGCTCGAGCGCGACGGGCAGCAGCGCACCGCCCTGATCGACGTCGCCCGGGTCCCGGTTTCGGCGCTGGGTGGCCAGGGCGACAAGCCGGTCGGAGCGATCGGCGTGAAGGCGCAGCGCTCAGCAGATGCCGCGATGCTGCAGTACGGCCCGGTTGACGCGTTAGGCGAGACCTTCACGTTCACCGGCACGATGTTCGTCAACACCTGGGAGGGGGTCCAGCAACTCCCGCAGAAGGTCCCCTTGCTGCTGGATCGGATCGCGGGCGAAGATCGCCCGGACTCTCCGATCAGCGTGGTCGGGGCGAGTGTGTTGGGCGGCGACGCCGTGGACCTCGGTGCCTGGGCGTTCTTCCTGTTCCTGCTCGCGGCGCTGAACCTGTTTGTGGGGGTGTTCAACCTGCTGCCGCTGCTTCCCTTGGACGGCGGGCATATCGCGGTCAACGTCTACGAAGGCGTCCGCAACGCTGCTCGCCGGGCCTTTGGCCGCCCCAACGGCCCGCCGGTGGACTACAACCGGCTGATGCCGCTGACCTACGCGGTAGTGATCGTGTTCATCGGGATAAGCGTGCTGACTATCACTGCCGACATCATCAACCCGATCCGCCTGCCCCGATAACTGTCCGGAAAGGTGACCCTGGTGTCCCCAGGAAGCAGTATCGCGCTCGGCATGCCGGCTTTGCCGCCTCCCGTGCTTGCCGACCGCCGCAAGACCCGCCAGCTGCAGGTCGGCGCGGTGGGGGTGGGCAGCGAACACCCGGTGTCCGTGCAGTCGATGACCACCACGCTCACCGCCGACGTCGACGCGACCCTGCAGCAGATCGCCGCGCTCACCGCGGCGGGCTGTGACATCGTGCGGGTGGCCGTCCCCAGCGCCGACGACGCCGCAGCGCTGCCGGTCATCGCGCGCAAGTCGCAGCTCCCGGTGATCGCCGATATCCACTTCCAGCCCAAGTACGTCTTCGCCGCTATCGACGCGGGCTGCGCAGCAGTGCGGGTCAATCCCGGCAACATCAAGAGGTTCGACGACCGGGTAGCCGAGATTGCCAGGGCAGCCAGGGACGCGGGCACCCCGATCAGGATCGGCGTCAACGCCGGGTCGCTGGATCCCAAGATCTTGACCAAGCACGGTAAGGCGACCCCGGAAGCGTTGGTTGAATCCGCGCTGTGGGAGGCGAGCTTGTTCGCCGAACACGACTTCCATGACATCAAGATCTCGGTGAAGCACCACGATCCGGTGATCATGGTGCGGGCCTACGAGCAGCTCGCGGCGCAGTGCGACTACCCCTTGCACCTCGGGGTCACTGAGGCCGGCCCGGCATTTCAGGGCACCATCAAGTCGGCCACCGCATTCGGGGCACTGCTGCGCCAGGGCATTGGGGACACCATCCGGGTCTCGCTGTCCGCACCGCCGGTCGAGGAGGTCAAGGTCGGTCTCCAGATCCTGGAGTCACTGAACCTGCGGACCCGCCGGCTGGAGATCGTCTCCTGCCCCTCGTGCGGGCGAGCCCAGGTTGATGTCTACAAGCTCGCCGACGAGGTCACCGCGGGCTTGCAGGGCATGGAAGTACCGCTGCGGGTGGCCGTGATGGGTTGCGTGGTCAACGGGCCCGGTGAGGCCCGCGAGGCCGACCTCGGGGTCGCCTCGGGCAACGGCAAGGGCCAGATCTTCGTCCGCGGCGAGGTGATCAAGACCGTGCCCGAGGCACAGATCGTCGAGACGCTCATCGAGGAGGCGCTGCGCCTAGCAGAAGGCCCGTGAGTGGCGTTGAGTGTCATGGCACTAAACGCCACTCACGGGCTGTTCTGGCACCCTAGGTGGTGTGCTGAAGCACGCGGCGAGCGCGCGCCTGCTGGACGACCGCGACGCGGGCGGCGTCCGCGCGGTGCTGGCCACTGATCCGGTGATGTCCTGCATGGTGGCCGCCCGGATCGAAAGCGGAGGGCTGGATCCGTGGCGGCTCGGTGGGGAGCTGTGGGGCTTTGGCAGCCGGTCCGACGGTGGGCTGGACGGGTTGTGCTTCTCTGGCCCCAACCTGGTCCCGCTGCGCGGGGGACCTTCGGCGATCCGGGCCTTCGCCGATCGGGCGGCGGGTCAGGCTCGGTCATGCTCATCAATGGTGGGACCGGCCGATCAGGTGCTCGAGCTGTGGTCGAAGCTGCGAGAAAGCTGGGGGCCGGCCCGTGAGGAGCGTCCAGATCAGCCGCTGATGGTGCTCGACAAGCAGCCGCTGGTGCCCGATGACCCGCTGGTGCGGCCGGTGCGACCCGATGAGCTGGACCGCTACCTGCCGGCCGCGGTGGCGATGTTCACCGAGGAGGTGGGGGTCGATCCTCGGCTGCCCGACGGTGGTGCCGGTTACCGGGCCCGGGTCGCCGAGCTGATTGCAGCGGGCCGGGCGTTCGCCCGGTTTGAGGCTGGTGAGGTGGTGTTCAAGGCCGAGATCGGGGCGATGTCGTCCACTGTGGGCCAGATCCAGGGGGTATGGGTGCACCCGAACCGGCGTGGGCAGAACCTGGCGGCGGGCGCGACCGCGACCGTCGTGCTGCAACTGCAGCGGATGGGCCGAGTCGCCAGCCTGTACGTTAACGCCTACAACCAGGCGGCCCGCGCCACTTACCGAAAGGTCGGTTTCACCCAGGTGGGCTGCTTCGCCACGGTACTGTTCTAAACCGTCAAGGGGGATACTCGCGCCCGTGCGCCGACGACTTCTCCTGCTGGTGGCTGCCCTGCTGGCGGCTCCCCTGGTGGGTTGCGGCGTCTTCGGGTCCGATCCGCATGACACAGCGGTTGCGTTTCTGGCCGCGGTGTCCCGGGGGGATGATGCCGCGGCTGGGCGGTTCACCGATAATCCGCTCGCCGCCACCGCGCTGATCCGGCAGGTCCGCGGCGAACTGAAGCCGCAGCGCGTGCAGCTCATCCCGGGCCAGACCCGTTCCGGTGACAACATCGCCTCGACGTCCTTCTCCGCCGTCTGGGATCTGGGCAAGGGCCGGCAGTGGAGCTACCCGGGCACCTTCGACCTCGTCCCCGCGGACACCAACGAGGGCTGGTCGGTGCGGTGGAGCCCAGCGGTGCTGCACCCGCGGCTCGCCGCGCAGCAGCGGGTGACGCTGCGCGAGGTGCCGGCGCAGCCGGCACCGGTGGTCGACCGGGCCGGGACACCGCTGCTCACGGTGCAGACCGTGGTCACCGTCGCGCTGGATCGCAGCAAATCCCCGGACCTGCCCGAGGTGGCTGCCCAGCTGGCTGGTGCTCTGGAGCGCTTCGACCCCCAGATCACCCAGCAGTCGATCATCGCAGGAGCCAACGCCGCCCCGCCGGGACAGCCCAGCGCGATCGCGGTGCTTCGCGAGCAGGATTACCACTCGGTGCGGGATCGGATCCACGAGCTGCCCGGTGTGAGCTTCCCCACTCACCAGCGGCTGCTCGGACCGGACCGGGACTTCGCCTCCCAGCTGGTGCCGGGAATCCGCAAGACGGTCGAGGAGCAGCTCGCGCATGCCGCCGGGTGGCGCATCGTCACGGTGACCACCATGGGCAAGGAGGTCGAAACGCTGGCCGGGCAGCAGCCACGTCCGGTGCCGACAGTGACCACCACAGTCGACCGCGGCGTGCAGGACGCCGGAGACGACGCTGTCGACGCGGTGTCCAACCCAGCGATGATCGTGGCGATCCAGCCCTCCACTGGGGAGATTCTGGCGGTTGCGCAGAACAGCGCGGCCAACGCGCAAGGCGCCCTCTCGCTGACCGGGCGCTACCCGCCGGGCTCCACTTTCAAGATTGTCACGGCGTCGGCGGCGCTGCAATCCAAGATGGTGACGCTGGACTCGCCGGTGGCCTGCCCAGCGACCACCACCATCGGGGACCGGACAGTGCCCAACGACCAGCTCTTCGACCTGGGCACGGTGCCGCTGCGCACTGCGTTCGCCCGCTCCTGCAACACCACGTTCGCGCAGCTGGCGGCCCGGCTGGGAGCCGGCGCGCTCACCGATGCGGCGTACCAGATGGGCATCGGGATCGACTACGCCGTCCCCGGCATCACGACCGTCACCGGGCAGGTCCCCCCCTCGGAGTCGACGGTGCGGCGCGCGGAGAACGGGTTCGGTCAGGGCAGGGTGCTCGCCAGCCCGTTCGGCATGGCGCTGGTGGCCTCGACGGTCGCGGCCAGCGGGCGACTGCCCACCCCGGTACTGATCAGGGGAATGTCCGCTAGGACGGCGATCGAACCCATGGGATCGGTGCCGCGCGAGGTCGCCGACGCGTTGCGGGTGATGATGCGCGAGGCGGTGACCCGGGGCACCGCAAAGACCTTGTCGGGCCAGGGTCAGCTGTACGGCAAGACCGGGACCGCGGAGTACGGGCCTACCGGCGCGCACGGCTGGTTCGTCGGGTTCCGCGGCGACCTCGCATTCGCGACGCTGGTCGTCGACGCCGGCTCATCCGGCCCCGCCCTGGACGTCTCCAAGCGCTTCCTGTCGACCCTGGGCGCCGCCTGAGACGGCCAGGGTTGCCTAGAGTGTGGGTATGCCCGTGAGAACCCCGCTGCGCCCCGGCCGGCAGACACCGATGCGTCCCGTTCCCGCGCTGATCCCGCGGCCGGAGTACGTCGGGAAGCCCGCGCCCACCCCGAGCACCGACCCGTGGACGCAGCCGCCCGAGGTGATCGAGGCGATGCGGGTGGCGGGAAAGATCGCCGCGCAGGCGCTCGCCGAGGGCGGCCGGGCCGTCGCGCCCGGCGTCACCACCGATGACGTCGACCGGGTGGTGCACGAGTTCCTGCTCGACCACGGCGCCTATCCCTCGACGCTGGGCTACAAGGGATTTCCCAAGTCGTGCTGTACCTCGCTGAATGAGGTGATCTGCCACGGCATCCCGGACTCGACCGTGATCGAGGACGGCGACATCGTCAATATCGACGTCACCGCCTTCATTGGCGGCGTGCACGGTGATACCAACGCGACCTTCCTCGCCGGTGACGTCTCCGAGGAGGATCGGCTGCTCGTCGAGCGCACTCACGAGGCGATGATGCGCGGGATCCGCGCGGTGCGGGTGGGCCGGCAGCTCAACGTGGTCGGCCGGGTCATCGAGGCATACGCCAAGCGTTTCGGGTACGGAGTGGTCCGCGACTTCACCGGTCACGGTATCGGCCGCTCCTTTCACGGTGGTCTGGTCGTGCTGCACTACGACGAGCCCGCCGTGGACACCGTCTTGGAGCTGGGGATGACCTTCACCATCGAGCCGATGATCACCCTGGGCTCGATCGACTACGACCTGTGGCCGGACGGGTGGACAGTGACCACCAAGGACAAGCAGCGCACTGCGCAGTTCGAGCACACCCTGGTCGTCACCGCGGACGGAGCGGAGATCCTGACCCTGCCGTGATGTGCCATCGACGAGGAGGGAGTTGTGGGCAAGGTTTACGAGTGCATCGATTCCCGGCTTGCTGGGTGGATCGAGGCGCAGCCGGTGTTCTTCGTGGCCACCGCGCCGCTGGCGGCCGACGGGCTGGTGAACCTCTCACCGAGGGGCTTGCGCGGGACGTTCCGGGTGCTCGACGGGCACACCTTCAGCTATGCCGATCTCACCGGCAGCGGCATCGAGACGGTGGCACATCTGCGGGAGAACGGTCGCATCTGCGTGATGTTCTGTGCCTTCGACGGCCCGCCGAAGATCGTCCGGTTGCACGGCGTTGGCAGCGTGCTGCGGTGCGGCGAACCGGGCTTCGACGCCGCGCTCCAGCCCTTCGTTGATGCCCTCGCCATCGGCACCCGACAGCCCGCGGCCAGGGCC
>DATHTJ010000216.1:0-6533 GCA_035463315.1 Pseudonocardiaceae bacterium | reverse complement strand
CTGGTGCGGTACGCGGTGGCCGCCGAGCAGGCCGGGTTCGCGTTCGAGGTCTGCAGTGATCATTACTTCCCGTGGCTGGACGCGCAGGGCCACGCACCGAACGCCTGGACCGTGCTGGGCGCCGTTGCCCACGCCACCGAGCGCGTCGAGCTCATGACCTATGTGACCTGCCCGATCATGCGGTACCACCCCACCGTGGTGGCCCAGCAAGCGGCCACGTTGGGGCTGCTGTCGGGCGACCGGTTCACCCTGGGCCTGGGGTCGGGGGAGAACCTCAATGAGCACGTGGTGGGGCTTGGCTGGCCGCCGGTCACGGTGCGCCACGAGATGCTCGTCGAGGCATTGAAGATCATCAATGCGCTGTTCGATGGCGGTTACGTGACCCGGCACAGCCAGTACTACCACGTCGACTCGGCGAAGCTGTGGGATCTGCCGACGCAGCGGGTGCCGATCGCGGTGGCGGTGTCGGGCGCCCAGTCGTGCACGTTGTTCGCCCCGCTGGCCGACCACATGATCGCCGTCGAACCGAACGCCGAGTTGGCCACGATGTGGAACGACGCGCGGCCCGGAAAGGGCACCAGCCGCCGGATCGGTCAGTTGCCGGTCTGCTTCGACGCTGATCGCAAGACCGCAATTGCCCGGGCGCACGAGCAGTTCCGCTGGTTTGGCGGGGGCTGGAAAGTCAACGCGGAGCTGCCCTCGACTGCCGGGTTCGCCGCCGCAAACCAGTTCGTCCGGGCGGACGATATCGCCGAGCGCATCTCCTGTGGGCCCGACGTCGACGCGCATCTTGCGGCAGCGCGGCCATTCGCCGAGGCGGGGTTCACCGATCTCGCGCTGGTGCAGATCGGCGGCGCTCCGCAGCACCAGCAGCCATTTCTCGACTATGCCCGGGACAAGCTGCTGCCCGCACTGCGCGCCGAGTTCACCGCGGGCCAGCCATGACCCGATTACGTTCTGGGACAGATCGCACCTTCGATCCGCTGGACGACACCAAGCTGTGGCCGGAGGAGGTCTTCGAGCCGAAGAAGGTCGGCACCCTGCAGCTGCCCGTCAACTCCCCGAAGAACGCCACGGTTGCCACCAACCAGCGCGACGGGCAGATGACCTACTTTGCCGATACCGGCGGGGAGAACCCACACGTCAACTACGAGCCGTCAACGATGGGCGGGCTGGCCGAGGCCGACCCAGCGGCTGTCGGGGGAGGAGCAGAAGCGGCTGGAGAACCTCGGGAAGAACGGTCCGCGGGACGTGGCCGGCAAGACCATGACGCAGTGCGTGCCCAACGCGCACGTGCAAGTCACATAATACTGAGCAATGCGCAGGCGGCGGGACCGATAAGGTTATCGGTCCCGCCGCCTTGCTGATCGCTTATCGGGTCACGTCACTGCCGGCCCGGCCTGGTCGCTGCCGGATATCCTCCGCAGAAACTCATGACACTGAGCAGCCCGTTGCGAGTCTTGCTTCATCACCTCTCGGAAGAAGTCCGCGATGTCGGTCAGCCCGGCGTTGTCCGCGTCGCGGACGTACTGGCCGTAGTCGTGCCCTGCTTTCAGCGAGTGGTACTGCACCGAGATCAAGTCGAACGTCACGTCATCGAAGCCGGTCTCGCCGGTTGCCATAGGTCCTCCAAGTGTCGCGTCCAGTGGTGACACTCAGACCTACCCCGCTCAGCCAGCGACTACACCAGCCGGAGCCGATCATCTCGTGGACTGTGCTAGATGACGACGTTGACCAAGCGATGGGGGACGACGATGACCTTGCGCGGATCTGCGCTGTCAAGCAGTTCGACGATCTTGGGCTCGGTCAGCGCAGCGGCCCGCACGTCGTCTTCGGTTGCCGATGCCGGCACGGTGACCCGGGACCGGACCTTGCCGTTCACCTGGATCGGATACTCGACGGTGTCCTCGACCAGGTAGCGCTCGTCAGCCTCGGGGAACGGCCCATGGGCCAGCGAGTCCTCGTGGCCGAGCCGTTCCCACAGCTCCTCGGCAATGTGCGGGCACACGGGTGCGAGCAGCAGGGTCAGTGGCTCGGCGACCTGTCGCGGCGTGCCGGGACCCGTGCCGTAGACCTTGGTGATGTGGTTGTTCAGCTCGATGAGCTTGGCGACCGCGGTGTTGTAGCGCAGCGTCGCGTAGTCCTCGCGGACCCCCGCGATCGCCTTATGCAGCGCTGTGAGCGTGGGTTCGTCCGGGGTCTCGGACGTGACCCGCAGCTCGCCGGTGTCCTCGTTGACGAGGTTGCGCCACACCCGCTGCAGGAACCGGTACAGCCCGACGACGTCCTTGGTCGCCCACGGCCGCGACGCGTCCAGCGGCCCCATCGACATCTCGTAGGCGCGCAGTGTGTCGGCGCCGTAGGCCGCACACATCTCGTCCGGCGAGACGGAGTTGCGCAGGCTCTTGCCCATCTTCCCGTACTCGCGCTTCACCGGTTCGCCGTGGTAGAGGTAACGCCCGTCAGACTCGATGACCTCCTCGGCGGGGACGTAGCGGCCGCGCGCGTCGGTGTAGGCATAGGCCTGGATGTAGCCCTGGTTGAACAGCTGGCGGTAGGGCTCCTCCGAGGAGACGTGCCCCAGATCGTGCAGCACCTTGTGCCAGAACCGGGAGTAGAGCAGGTGCAGGACGCCGTGCTCGACCCCACCGACGTACAGGTCGAGGCCGCCAGGGTCGTCCGGGCCGTGCAGCGCCGGGCGCGGCCCCATCCAGTAGCGCTCGTTGACCGGATCGCACATCGCGTCGTCGTTGCGCGGGTCGATGTAGCGCAGCTGGTACCAGCAGGATCCGGCCCATTGCGGCATCACGTTGGTGTCGCGGACGTAGCGCCGCGGGCCTTCTCCTAGGTCGAGCTCCACCTCGACCCAGTCCCGCGCCTTGACCAGCGGCGGGGCCGGCTTGGTGTTCGGGTCGTCCGGGTCGAAGGTGGTCGGGGAGTAGTCCGCCACGTCCGGCAGCTCGACCGGCAGGAACCGCTCGGGCAGCGGGATGGGGTGGCGCAGGTCCGGTGCGCCGTCCGCGCCGACGGCGTAGACGATCGGGAACGGCTCACCCCAATACCGCTGCCGGGCAAAAAGCCAGTCACGCAGCTTGTACTGCACGGTGCCCTCGCCATAGCCGCGCTCGGTGAGCCATTCGGTGATCGCTTTTTTGGCCTCGTCGACGGCCAGGCCATCCAGGCTCACCTCATCGTTGGCGGAGTTCACCGCGACACCGCCACCGACGTAGGCGCTCCGCTCGACGTCACCGCCCGAGATCACCTCGACAATCGGGAGGTCGAACTCGCGGGCGAACTCCCAGTCGCGCTGGTCGTGCCCGGGAACCGCCATGATCGCGCCGGTGCCGTAGCCCATCAGCACGTAGTCGGCGATGAAGACGGGGATCTGCTGGCCATTGACCGGATTCGTCGCATACGACCCGGTGAACACACCGGTCTTCGCCCGGCTCTCCTGCCGCTCCAGGTCACTGCGCTGCGAGACGGCCTGCCGGTAGGCCGCGACGGCCTCGACGGGGGTGGCCGCGCCGCCCGTCCACCGCGGGTTCAGGTCGGACTCCCAGGTCTTGGCGGTGATCGCCGAGACCAGCGGATGTTCGGGAGCCAACACCATGTACGTCGCGCCGAAGAGGGTGTCCGGGCGGGTGGTGAACACGTCGATGGTGGCCTGCCCCCCGATCGCGGTCTGCACCGGGAAGTGGACCTGGGCACCGTGCGAACGCCCGATCCAGTTGCGCTGCATGGTCTTGATCTTCTCTGGCCAGTCCAGCCGGTCCAGGTCATCGAGCAGCCGGTCGGCGTAGGCGGTGATCCGCATCATCCATTGCCGCAGGTTGCGCCGGAACACCGGGAAGTTGCCGCGATCACTGCGGCCCTCGGCGGTGACCTCTTCATTGGCCAGCACGGTGCCCAACCCCGGGCACCAGTTCACCGGTGCCTCGGACAGGTAGACCAACCGGTGCGAGTCGATGATCTCCTGCTGCTCGGCACCGGTCAGCTCACCCCAGGGCCGACCATCCGGAGTGGGCCGCGTGCCCTGCACGTACTCGGTCTCCAGCTCGGCGATCGGGCGGGCCCGGCACGCCTCGGTGTCATACCACGCGTTGTAGATCTGCAGGAAGATCCACTGGGTCCACCGGTAGTACGAGACGTCGGTGGTGGCGATCCGGCGTCGCTCGTCATGGCCCAGCCCCAGCCGGCGGATCTGCGCCAGGAAGAGCTCGATGTTCGCCTCGGTGGTGCTCCGCGGGTGGGTGCCGGTCTGGGCCGCGTACTGCTCAGCAGGCAGCCCGAACGCGTCGAAGCCCATGGTGTGCAGCACGTTGTGCCCAGTCATCCGCTGGTAGCGGGCGAAGACATCGGTGCCGATGTAGCCCAGCGGGTGCCCGACGTGCAGCCCGGCCCCGGACGGGTAGGGGAACATGTCCTGCACGAAGAGCTTGTCGTCGGGCACCGCAGCGCCGTCGGCCGGCTGCAGTGATCCGACCGGGTTGGGTACGTGGAAGGTCCCCCGCTCAGTCCAGCGGCGCTGCCAGCGTTGCTCGATCTCGCCGGCCAGGGCCGCGTTGTAGCGGTGCGGCGGGACGTCCCCGGCATCGGTACCAATCATGATCGTCCTTTCGAGCTCGGCTTTCCGATCATCGACATCCCCAGGAAACAGAAATCCCCCCAGGGCGATGAGGCCGTGAGGGGTCGCCGCGCTGACTGTTCGCTAGTCAGCGCGGCCTGGGAAGGAGCAGGCGGGCCGTGCTCACGGCTTCTATGGTAGCGGGCCGGCCAACTGGACTTCCGGCGCCGGTATCCTGGCCGCTGTGCCCGTGTCAGCGCTGTTCGGTGTGGTGCTGCTGGTCGCTGGCGGCGCGTTGGTCACCGTCAGTCTGCTCGGCTGGCGGCAACGGCTGCCGCGCAACCGGTTCGCCGGCGTCCGCACTCCCGCGACGCTGCGCTCGGATGCCGCCTTCATCGCGGCCAATCGGGTGGCTGCCCCGCCGGTGCTCGCGGCCGGCGCGGTGTGCACCGCTGGCGGGGCGCTGGCCTTCGCAACAGGCGGTCCGGCGCTCGCGGTGATCGTCGGGGTAACCGGTTTCGGCACAGTGGGGCTGCTGATCGCTGGCGGCCTCCTGGGTCACCGGGTGGCCGCAGCGGTGCCACCCCCGGAAGCCAGCTGCAGCGGATGCGCCTGCGGGGCTGGGGGCTGCTGCGGCGCAGACGCGGATGGTGCCGGTCCGGGCGCGGGCGTGAAAAACCAGCTGTGATCATGAAGAGCGGCTCTGTCCTGCGCGCCTCGTTGATGCTGGTGGTCGCTGTGGTTGCGGCCATGATCAGCGCTCCGGCGCAAGCGGCTCAGCTGCCTAACTCGCCCACGCTGCCGATCGAGCAAAAGTACTACGCCCCCGGCTCATGGGCAGTCACCACCGCGAAGGCCGTCGGCTGCAACCCATCCGGCGCCAAGTGCGATCTCTGGTACCCGACCAACCTCGGACAGAACGGATTCCGGCATCCGATTATCACCTGGGGCAACGGCACTGATGCGGTCCCCAGCCAGTACTCCTTCCTCCTCTCCCACTTGGCCTCGTGGGGCTTCGTGGTGGTCGCGTCCGAGAACGTCAACACCGGCACCGGACAGGAGATCCTGGATGCCGCCCGCTGGATGGCGGGCCAGAACGACCAAGCCGCCAGCATCTTCTCTCACGTGCTGGCCCCCACTCGAGTGGGCGCGATCGGGCACTCACAGGGCGCGTCCGGCGTCCTCAACGCCATGATCAAGTCAAGCGGCCTGATCACGACCGCGGTTCCGATCGAACTCCCCGCCCAGGTGTATTGCTTCAACACCCCGGCCCGCTGCACCGACACCCGGAACCTGAGGGGCGGCGCCATCTTCCTGGTCAACGGCTCCGCCGATGTGCTGGTCTCTCCCTCGACCCAGAACCAGCCCTGGCAGCAGATCGGGCTGCAGTCCAACTCCGCGTACTACGAGGCGGCACCGGCCTCGGTCGCCACGGTGTGGGGCACCCTGAAGGGTCCCGACCACAACGACGTGCAAGGGCAGCCCGGCTGCGCCTCGGCCAACCCACCCATTAACCCGCCCTGGTCGTGCGTCAACGGGGTGTACGGCTACCTCGGGTATCCGACGGCGTGGATGATGGATCGTCTCCACGGTGATGGCTACGCCCACCAGGCCTTCATCAGGGGGACCGGGGAAATGGTCCACGAGACCACCAACTGGAGCAACCAGGTCAGCAACATCTCCCACTGATCGCTCAGCCGAGCACCACAGATGTGTGGAGAAGCCGGTGGGCGGCCTAGGCTCACCAGCCCCCGCTGCCCGGTTCACCCTTGAACGGGCCGACGACATCGGCGGTGATCCAGCCGCCGTAGAACTCGCCGGGTTGCGGGGTCACCGGCTCGCCGTCCAGGGTCACCTCGTCCAACCGGCCGGCGTAGACCGCGACCCGGTCGGTGAGTTGCGGGTAGCGCAGGTCAGGCTGCGGGTACCACCACCCGACCTCGCGCAACGGCGCGACGCCGGGCACCTC
>DATHTJ010000215.1:0-1675 GCA_035463315.1 Pseudonocardiaceae bacterium | reverse complement strand
CTTGCCGGGGTCGCGGAGTTGCTGGCGCTGTGCACCGAGGTGATGCGCACCATCCAGTCGGTTCCGCAGGTCGTTATCGCCCGGGTGCACGCGTTGGCCACGGCGGCGGGCTGCCAGCTGGTGGCCTCGTGCGATCTTGCGGTGGCGGCCGAGTCGGCGGGCTTCGCGCTGCCCGGCGGCAAGGGCGGCTGGTTCTGCCACACGCCCGCGGTGCCGGTCGCTCGGTCGATCGGGCGCAAGCGGCTGATGGAAATGGCCCTGACCGGCGACGTGGTAGACGCCCGCACCGCCGCGGAATGGGGGTTGGTCAATCGCGCAGTCCCGGACGCCGAGCTGGACGCCGCGGTGGACGACCTGCTCGCCCGCGCCACCCGGGGTAGCCGGACCAGCAAGGCGCTGGGCAAGCAGACCCTTTACATGCAGCTCGACCGTCCCGAGGCGGACGCCTACGCCATCGCGCTCGAGACGATGGCCTCGGCTTCGCAGCTCGTGGGTGCCAAGGAGGGCATGGCCGCTTTCCTGGAGAAGCGCCAGCCAGTCTGGCCGGACTGAGCCGGTTGTCAGCTGGTGCGCTCGTGCAGTAGGAGTAGGGCGTAGGCGGCCAGTGACTGCGCGTCGCACAGCTCACCGCGGCGCAGCATGCCGTCGAGATCTGCTCGGCTGAACCAGGCCGAGCGCATGTCCTGCTCGGTGTGCTCGCGCTCGGGCCGCCCGGCGACCAGGTCGGTGGCCAGGAAGACCCGGCCGCGTTGGGCCGACATCCCCGGTGCCACGTCGAGCATCCCGAGCAGCCGTAGCTGGCCCGCGAGGAGTCCGGTCTCCTCGCGCAGCTCCCGGGCAGCCAGCGCGGCCGGGTCGGCGTCCGCCCGGTCCGGGGCGGTGCCCTGCGGGAACTCCCAGCGTCGCGCTCGTACCGGATAGCGGTACTGCTCGACCAGGTGCACCCGGTCACCGTCCAGCGGGATGATCAAGGCGTAGTCCGGTTTGTCGACCACGCCGTAGATACCCGGCGATCCGTCGGGGCGCCGGACATCGTCCTCCCGCACCGACATCCAGGCGTTCGCGTACACCTGACGGCTATCCAGTGTTTGCACACCCCCGATCCTGCCCGGCCCTGGACCGGCGCTCTACGCTGGTCCACCGTGCGCCTCGTGATTGCCCGCTGCCAGGTGGACTACCTGGGCCGGCTGACCGCGCACCTGCCGATGGCGCCGCGGCTGCTGCTGGTCAAGGCGGACGGATCGGTGAGTGTGCACGCCGACGGCGGGGCCTACAAGCCGTTGAACTGGATGAGCCCGCCGTGCACGCTGGCCGAGCAGTCGGGGTGCTGGACAGTCACCAACCGGGCCGGCGAACAGCTGATCATCGAGATCGACGAGGTGCTGCACGACTCACACCACCAGCTCGGGCTGGACCCCGGGCTGGTCAAGGACGGCGTCGAGGCGCACCTGCAGGCATTGCTCGCTGAGCACACTGCGACGCTGGGCCCCGGGTTCACGCTGATCCGCCGCGAGTACCCCACCGCGATCGGGCCGGTCGACCTGCTCTGCCGGGACGCCGACGGCATGACGGTGGCGGTGGAGGTCAAGCGACGGGGCGAGATCGACGGGGTGGAGCAGCTCACCCGGTACCTGGACCTGCTCAACCGCGACCCGCAACTCGCCCCGGTCTCCGG
>DATHTJ010000214.1:0-14204 GCA_035463315.1 Pseudonocardiaceae bacterium | reverse complement strand
GTCCCAGCGCAGGCAGCGCCAGCCGGCGCCGTCGGCTTCCAGCAGGACGGTCGCGGCATTGCGCAACAGGCGCGGCGCGGCGAACGAACCGTCGACGTTGGCTGCTAGCGCGACGATGGCCAGCCGGGTCGCGGCACCGTGGCTGACCAGCACGGCGGTGCCGCCAGGATGCGCCGTGCGGATCCTCGCGACCTCCGGGAGGTAGCGGTGCAGTACCTGGCTGCCCGACTCACCGCCGGGAAGCGCCGCTTGGAGGTCACCGGAGTGCCAGGCCCGGTACATGTCGTGCAGCGCGCGGTGGTCCTCCGGCTGCTGCCGTCCTTCGAGATCACCGATGGCCACCTCGTGCACTCCGTCGAGGACCTGCGTGGCCAGGCCGTGCCGCGCTGCGACGGGCCCCGCGGTCTGCTGGGCGCGCAGGGCCCGGCTGGCATACACCGCAACCACGGATTCACCGGCCAGCTGCTCGGCCAGTGCGGCGGCTTGCTGGTGACCCTCCTCAGTCAGCGGGTGCCCCGGCAGCCGGGTGTCCAGAATGCCCTCGGCATTGGCTGTGGTCTGCCCATGCCGAGCCAGGAGCAGGCGCAGCGGAGTCATGCACCCCGCCCGGCGCGCACCGAGGTGAGCCACTCCCGGGCGGCGGTGAACCCGGCCGGGTCCGGACCGGGATGTGACGCTGCACCGATTCGAGGGTAGGAGCCCAGGAAGCGCACCCAGGTGCACCGCCGATGCAGCTCGGCCAGTGCGTCCCCGACCGCGTCCTCGGCTACGTGGCCCTCGCAGTCCAGAAAGAACTGGTACTCGCCCAGCTTGGACTTCATCGGTCGGGACTCGATCCGGGTGAGGTTGATCCCGCGCAGGGCGAACTCGGCGAGCACCTCAAGCAGTGCCCCTGGCCGGTGGGCGGCCACCGCGACCAGCGAGGTGCGGTCCGTGCCGGTGGGCGGGGGCACTGCTCCGGGATGACGCAACAGCAGGAAGCGGGTCTCCGCATCGCCCTGGTCATGCACTCCGGTCGCCAGCTCGGTCAGCGGGTAGTGCCGCACCGCGACGGGGGCGCACACCGCAGCGTCGGCCTGGCCGTCGAGCACCGCCACCGCAGCCGCCGACGTGGAGGGGGTCAGCACTGTCGCCGCGCTCGGCAGGTGCGTGCAGACCCACCTCCGGACCTGGGCAGCGGCGTGCGGGTGGGTGGCCACGGTGCGCACGTCGGCCGCCCCGGTGCCTGGACGGACCAGCACGCTGAACTGGATCGGGAGCACGGCCTCCGCCACCGCCAGCACCGGCTGGCCCTGCGCCATCGCATCGAGAGTGGCCGGCACGGAGCCCTCCACCGAGTTCTCCACCGGCACGCACGCCGCGTCCACCTCGCCGGTCCGCAGCGCGGCGATCGCCGCGTGCACCGACATCGCGGAACGCAACTCGTCGCCGGGGGTCAGGACGCGAGCTGCCTGCTCGGCGAAGGTGCCCTCAGGCCCGAGGTAGGAGGTGACGGCCATGGCGCGAGCCTACGAGGTACCCGGGAGACGGACACCCCGTGCACCAGGAGTGATCAGCTCCGAGACGCCTGCCGGGGCGTGTGGTTGGGGAGCAGCCCCAGCCGGATCAGGTCGGCCACCGGCCCGGTCAGCGACACCGACCCGTAGCAGGCGAACACATCGCGCACGGTCCGTGAGCAGTCCGCGGACAGCGCGCTGGCCTCGGCGGCCAACGCGGTCGCGTCGGTGCACCGCAGTGCCTCGTGTACGCCGCCACCGGATACCGCGCGGGCGGTGCCGATGAGCATGTTGAGCAGCCCATGGTGAGTCAGCCCAGTGCGGTCGTCGTGATGGCGGACGGCATGGTGCAGCCCGGCGGTGGCCTTGAATGGCTGACCGGTGCTCGCGGCGATGGCCAGGAAATCAGCTACCTCGTCGATGCTGGGGAACGACTCCGCGGACTTGCCGCCGCAGCGCAGCTTGGGCCAGCAGCCGGCCTCGGCGACCCGGCGCACCCCGTCCAACCAATCTGGCCTGCCACGACGTGGCTCGACCACCCGAACCACGTCGTCGGGCACGAACTCGGTGAGCTGCACCAGCCAGTTGGCGTCCACATCCGACGGTGCCGGCACCTCGATCATCCGCAGGTCCAGGAGCTTTCCGTTGTCCAACGCGGTGGAGATGGCCTTGGGCAGGCCCCCCAGCCCGGTGTTGGCCACCAGCGACAACGCCACCGGTTGCGCGGGAGGTGCCTTGCGCAGCGCAGTGACCAGCGCGCCGAGCCGGGAGGTCGGACAGAGCAGGAAACCGATCACCCCCGCGAACGGCTCGCGGCGGGCAGCGAGATGCGTCGCAACGGCATCAACCAGGCTCGTCACCGACGGTGGGAACAGCGCCGCGTCATCGACCAGCCTGGCAAGCAGGGGTGGGACGCCGCGCGGACCGGAAGCATGCAGACTCAGCACCGTTGACACTCGACGCACCTTAGTCGCGGCCTGTTCGGCGCCTGTCAGGGCTCACCGTGACGGCGTCGGTGGGACCAGGCTGGCCCGCACCTGACGGGTCACGCTGCGCTCGGCCACGAAGGACATCAGCGGGATCGTGCCAGCCAGCGCCACCAGCACCAACCGCCCCGGCCGCCACCGCATCGCGGTACCCAGCAGGATCGTGCTGACCAGATAACCCAGGTAAAGAAATCCGTGCACCGGCCCAACCCAGACGAGCCGCTCATCGTCGAAGCCGTAGTGCAGCACCACGGACACCGTGAGCACGAGCAGCATCACACCGGTGGCGTAGGCAGCGATCCGGTAGCCGATCAGCCAGATCGCGGCCTGCTTGTCAGGTCCGGTTGTCTTGCCGGGTCTGATTGTCCTCTTGGGCGAGCCGGGCGAGGTAGGCGTTGTACGCGGCGAGCTCATCGTCGGGATCGTCCTCCGGGATCGGTCGGTGCTCACGGTGCCGAGTGGCCGGCGGGGTCAGGCTCGGTGGGTCCGGTGCGGGGCCCGGCTCGGGGACGCGATGCCGCTCCAGCCACAGGAACCGAGCCCAGGCTGCCACCAGCACGACCGCGAACAGCGGCCATTGCAGCGCGTAGCCAAGGTTCTGCCAGTCACCGGTGGGTGCCTGCGCCCGGTTCCACTGCCAGCTCCCCAGTCCGATGAACAGCCCGCAACAGAGGGCGACCAGCAGGTGCCCGGCCCACCACCGCCGGGAGAGCGCGAATCGCCACACAGCGGCCACGATACGCGGGGCTGCGGGCAGCCGGATAGCGTCGCGGAGTGAGCGGACGGCCCGGATGGCTAGTGACTTTTCGGGGGTTGCTCGCCCCGTCGCGGCCCGAGCAGCCCGCGCTGGTCACCGATCCCGCGCAGCGCCGGGCCCTGGTCGTCGAGATCGTCCTGGTATTGGCGGTGACGCTGGGACTGTCCGGGCTGCGCAGCCTGCTGGCGCTGCTGGACGCGCTGGCGGCTCCGGGGTCCCTGGCGGACCAGTCGGTGGCGATCAACGCGCCGGTCCGCAAGACCGAACTGCTGGATCTCGGCTACCAGCTCACCGGGGTGATCCAGCTGCTGGCCTGGGGTGGCCTGGCCGGCTACCTCCTGTGGCGCAGTGGTATCTCGCTGCGCAGCCTCGGCCTGGATCGCCGGTGTGCCGGCCGGGATGCGGGGCTTGGCGTCGCGCTGGCGGCGGTGATCGGTGTGCCGGGGTTGGGCCTCTACCTGCTAGCCCGCGCGGCCGATCTCAACCTCACCGTGGTGCCCTCCGCGCTGGCCGACACCTGGTGGCGGGTTCCGGTGCTCCTCGTCGCAGCGGTGGCCAACGCACTGGCCGAAGAGCTGCTGGTGGTGGGTTACCTGATCACCCGGCTGCGCCAGCTGGGGTCGGGAGAGGGCCGGGCGGTGCTGGCCAGCGCGGCGCTGCGCGGCACCTATCACCTCTACCAGGGATTTGGCGGATTTGTCGGGAACCTGGTGATGGGCATCGTGTTCGGCCGGGTATGGCAGCGAACCCACCGCTTGTGGGCCCTGGTGACCGCGCACGCCCTGATCGACATTGTCGCCTTCGTCGGCTACGCCCTGCTCCACACCCGCCTCACCTGGTTCCCCTAACGCTTGTCCGCACGGCGCCCTCAGCGCAGCGTGACCTGGCGGTTGCGGAGGCCGCGTAGGGCGCCGCGTTCGGGGTCGGTGAGTGGTGTGTCGTCCAGCGAGCTCAGGGCCTGGGCCAGGCGGAGGGCGAAAGCCTCCGCGGGGGTGATCCACTCCCGGGCGTGCTGCTCGCGGTCGAGGTCCCATACCGGCACCAGCACCCCGTGCGCGCGGAACGAGCCCGCGTAGCGGGAGCCGTCACCGAGGTCCAGCTCATCGCGGGCGGCCAACCTGGCCAGCGCGGTGAGCAACAGCTCCTCCGGCTCCGGGCGGACCCACCGTAGGTGTGCCTTGTCTCCGGCGTCGACCCAGTAGGCGGCATTGACCCCCGCCCCGGTGACCGCTTCGGTCGGCATGATCGCGGTGTTGGCCTGCTGTATCGCCTGTGCCGCCTCCCCGGACGGGGGTTGCTCGCCGTGGATCCACCAGGCGAAGTCGGAGTGCATGGTGACGTCGAGGGGCGTGTCGGGGATCAGCAGATCCTGCAGCCGGACCTGCTCGCCCTCGGCGGTGGTGCTCACCTTGGACAGCACCGAACCGGGCTCCGCGGTCAGTGCCCAGGTCACCGCCCGGCCGAGGTCCCGGGACAGGTCGCCGGACCGGGTCAGCACCTGCAGCCCGACCAGCGCCGCACCGTCGGGCCGCACTATCGCCGCGGCCGCCGTCGGCAGCACGGTGGCCAGCGTGACGTCTCGCCCGGCCGGCTGCGCCAGGGGTAAGGGCGCGGTCGCCGACGGCACGAACTCGCGCAGTGCCACGAGCTGGCACTCCGCCGCGAGCCCGGCGAAGGGACGGCTGACGATGACGTCCTGGACGCCGCCCGGGTCGCCGTGGCAGGCCTTGTACCTCTTGCCGGAGCCGCACGGGCACGGCTGGCGGGGGCTGTACTCGCCGTCGGCGCGCTGGCGGGCTTTTGTCTTGGTCACGGCGGCCACGCTAGCGGGTGCCCCCAGGCACGCGCACGACTACCATCCGGCGGGCCCCGGTCAGTCTCGCCGGGCTGAGCAACCGGGTCAGCCGCCGCACCACGACGATCGTGGTGATCGCGACAATCCCGGCCACCAGGTCGGTGGCCGCGTGCAGCAGCACTCCATCAGCGCGGGCCTGTACCCCGTCACGCAGGTTCCACAGCACGGTGATATCGGTCAGCACCAACCCGGTGACCCAGACCGCCCACCATCCGACGACCAGCCGGGACGGGCGCGGTCGACGGCCGGGATCCCGACCCAGCGCCGCGTGCTCCAGCTCCGCGAGCACCGCACCCGGCACCAGCAGGTTCACCCCCGGCACCAGGACGCCGACGACCAGTTGCCAGGCCGGCCGGGCCGGCGTGACCGCGGCGGCCTGAGCTGCGACCGCGCTGGCCCGGACCAGCCACCCCACCGTGACCGCGCCGGCGAGGGTACCGGCGAGCAGCGAGATCACCCCGCCGGTGATCACCAGCGCATCGCTGGTGTGCAGCGGCCCGGCGGGCACCGCGTCGAGGCGGCTGTCCAGCAGCAATGCGTAACGCCACCCCTCGGCGCCTGCGGTGGCCAGCACCAGCATGGCGGTCAACCCGAGCAGCGGGACCGCCGCAGCGGCCAGCGCGCGCATCTGCTCCACGGAACTCATCGCGGGGGCGGCACCCGGCGCCGGGGGCCACCAGCCCCACCGCGGGAAACCCCAGCGCGGCGGGACAGGGTAGGCCGGTGGGCCGGTGTAGCGCGGTGGGGCGGGCAAGTCGGACCTACAGCACCCGGGGAGCGGCGCTCGACTCGGCCACCATCGGGCGGCCGGCAGCAGCCCAGGCGCGCATCCCACCGTCAACGTTCACCGCGTCCCACCCCGCCTGCAGCAGATAGGTGGTGACTCGTGCCGACCGCCCGCCTGAGCGGCACACCACGTGCACCGGGCCGTCGGGGAAGGCGGTGGCGAGCTCATCGAGCCGCTGCGGTACCTGCCCCATCGGAACATGCACGGCTTCCGGTGCATGCCCGGCAGCCCACTCGTCGTTCTCGCGGACGTCGAGCAGCGCAGCGTTGTCAGGCACGTTGGGCACGGACACGCCCGGGGCTGGGGCTGGGGATGTCATAGCCGAATGGTGCCACAGCTACAGCTGTGGCATCGGTGGTCACGCCTTGCCGCTACTCGCCAGCGCCTTCTCGGCACCGGCACCGGTCAGCGCCCGCACCTCCATCTCGGCGTACTTCGCCTCGTCAGCCTGGTCGTTGCTCAGCATCGTGGCGAGGTAGCCGAGCAGGAAGGCCAGCGGCACCGAGACCAGGGCTGGGTTCTTCAGCGGGAAGACCGCGAAGTCCACGCTGGGGACCATCGAGGTCGCGCTGCCGGACACCGCCGGCGATAAGATGATCAGCACTATCGAGCTGATCAGGCCGCCGTACATGCTCCACAGCACACCGCTGGTGTTGAACCGCTTCCAGAACAGCGAGTAGAGAATGGTCGGCAGGTTCGCTGAGGCGGCCACCGCGAAAGCCAGCGCCACCAGGAATGCGATGTTCTGGCCGAGGGCGAAGATGCCACCGAGGATCGCCAGTGCGCCGATGACGCAGGCGGTGATGCGGGCGACCCGCACCTCGTTGTCCGGCTCCAGCTCGCCGTGCTTGATCACGTTGGCGTACACGTCGTGTGCGAAGGACGCCGAGGCGGTGATCGTCAGGCCGGCGACCACGGCAAGGATCGTGGCGAAGGCCACCGCGGAGATGAAGCCGAGCAGCACCTCCCCGCCCAGCTGGTAGGCCAGCAGCGGGGCCGCCGAGTTCTCCTGACCGGGCATGGTGGCGATCCGCTGCGGACCGCCCTCCACCAGCGCTGCCGCGCCGTAGCCGATCACCAGTGAGAACAGGTAGAAGGCGCCGATCAGCCAGATCGCCCACACCACCGAGCGGCGGGCCTCCTTGGCCGTCGGCACGGTGTAGAAGCGCATCAGGATGTGCGGCAGGCCCGCAGTGCCCAGCACCAGCGCGATCGCCAACGACACAAAGTCGATCTTCGTTGTGGTGTTCGCCCCCCATTGCAGGCCGGGTTCGAGCACGGCCGTCCCCTGCGGTGACCTCGCCGCGGCCTCGCTGAGCAGGGCGGACAGGTTGAGCCCGAAGGAGCCTAGCACCCAGGCGGTCATCAGGCCCGCCCCGACGATCAGCAGGGTGGCCTTGACGATCTGCACCCACGTGGTGCCGCGCATCCCACCGACCAACACGTAGATGATCATGAGGGCGCCGACGACCGCGACCACGATCGCCTGGGCGCCGCGGCCCTGCACGTTGAGCAGCAGCGCGACCAGACCACCGGCGCCGGCCATCTGGGCCAGCAGGTAGAAGAACGACACCGCCAGCGTCGACACCGCTGCGGCGGCCCGTACCGGCTGCCGGCGCATCCGGAAGCTCAGCACGTCACCCATGGTGAACTTGCCGGTGTTCCGCAGCAGTTCGGCGACCAGCAACAGGGCCACCAGCCAGGCGACCAGGAAGCCGATCGAATAAAGAAAGCCGTCGTAGCCGTAGACCGCGATGGCCCCGGCGATGCCGAGAAACGACGCCGCGGACAGGTAGTCGCCGGAGATCGCGACACCATTCTGCGGGCCGGTGAACGACCGGCCCGCGGCGTAGTAGTCGGTGGCGGTCTTGGTGCTGCGGGAAACCCGAACCACGATCACCAGAGTGACCACGACGAAGAAGAGGAAGATCCCGCCGTTGAGCAGCGGCTCTCCCACCGCTCCCTGGGCCAGCCAAGGGAGGGCCGACGGAGTCGGTGTGAACGAGCCGGTCACCGGGCCGCTCCTTCGATCTGCTCGCGGATCCGGTCGCTCACCGGGTCCAGTTTCTTGTTCGCGAACCGGACGTAACCCATCGTGATCGCGAAAGTGGTGACGAACTGCAGCAGGCCGAAGATCAATCCAATGTTGATGCTGCCAGTGACCTTGGTGGCCATGAACTGCGGGGCGAAGGCGGCTAACAGGACGTACAGGAAGTACCAGGCCAGAAAGAACGCTGCCATGGGGAAGACGAAGCTGCGAAGCCTCCTGCGCAGGGTGGTGAACTCGGCGCTTTGTTGGGCAGCGGTCCAGGGGTCCACCGGTGGCGGGGCTTCAGCACCGTCGATGCGCTCGGTGGTGCTCATGCACAACACCTCCAGGCAGTATTGCTGATCATGATGCTTCGTGTATGGCGAGGCCAGCTACCCTAACCGCCGACCGTGCGCAGAACGTTGGGCCGTGCGGAGCAGCTACCGGCGGTGCCGACCACCACGCGGTCGCAGCAGGGTAGCTGCTATCCCTAAACGGGCGATGTCCCGATCCTCGGCTAACCCTAGCTGGTCCGGTGCATGCAGCCGGAGCAGGATGCGCGTCACGTCGATCGGGACCCGGTCCCTCGTCCGGCGGCTCACCACGACCATGGTCAGGAACGCCAGCGGCACGGTGAACACCGCTGGCTGGGCCAGCACCTGCTGCCACCCGGGCGGGAGCACGCCGGCCGCGGCGGGCAGCACCGCAACGACGGCCAACCCGCCGCCGACCAGCAGGCCGGCCGCTGCGCCGACGTCGGTCAGCCCGCGCCACCAGATTCCCAGCACCAGCAGTGGGCAGAACGATGAGGCGGCCACCGCGAAGGCCAGTCCCACGCCCTGGGCCAGGTCCAGCGATGACACGGCAAGTGCGAAGGCCAGCGGTACCGACCAGGCCACCAAGGTGGCCGGCCGGACGCCCCGGAGCTGGCTGGGTAGGACGTCGCTGGACAGTACCCCGGCGACGCTGATCACCAGCCCCGATGCCGCGGACACGAAGGCGGCGAACGCCCCGGCGGCGATCAGCGCGCTGAGCAACTGCGCGGGCCAGCCGTCGATCGCTGCCCGGGGCAGCACCACCAGCGCGGCATCGGTGTTCCCGGTGACCAGCAGATGCGGCACGTAGAACCGGGCGAGCCAGCCGGAGATCATCGGAAACAGGTAGAACAGGCCGAGCAGCGCCAGCACCATCAGGGTGGTCTTCCGGGCCGCGGGGCCATCGGGATTGGTGTAGTAGCGCCCCAGCACGTGCGGCAACCCCATGGTGCCCAGCATGAGCGCCATGATGAGTGAGTACGTGGCCAGCAGCGGGCTGTGCACCGGGCTGCCGAACGGACTGAGCCAGATGTCGTTGTCCATGGGGGCGCCGCTGATCACCGGAACCTGGCTACCCGCGTCGAAGTGCAGTGTGGTGCCCGCGGGGACGCGGTGCTCACCACGCGGCCAGGTCACCGCCTCCGCGATGGGACGCGCGTCCGTGCTGACCTTCAGCGCCATCGGCTCCTTGAACTGGAGCACGACATCGTGGTCGAGACGGACTTCGGTCGTCTTGGTGAACGACGGCGGTGTCGGGGCACCCAGCGAGTCCCGGAGCCCCTTGTCCTCGCCGGCGCTGTGGATCAGCAGCACGAAGACCGGGACGGCAAGCACGGTCAGTTTGATCCAGTACTGGAATGCCTGCACGAAGGTGATCGAATGGATCCACCCGGTGTAGATATTGACCGTCACGATCACCATGACCACCGCCGCGCCGACCCATTGCGGATACTGCAAGATCGTGGCGACGATGAGTCCGGCGCCCTGCAGCTGGGGCACCAGGTAAAGCCAGCCGATGATGATCACGAAGCCGGTGCAGATCTTGCGCAGCCATGCCGATCCCAACCGCTCCTCGGCGAAGTCGGGCAGCGTGTAGGCCCCTGATCGGCGCAACGGCGCCGCCACGAACAGCAGCAGCACGAGGTATCCCGCGGTGAACCCGACCGGGTACCACAGCGCATCCACCCCGCCCTTGAGCACCAACCCGGCGACACCGAGGAAGGACGCGGCGGACAGGAACTCCCCGGAGATCGCCGCGGCATTCCAGCGTGGCCCCACGGTTCGGGAGGCCACCAGAAAGTCCGAGGTTGACCGGACCTTCGCCCCGTAGAGCCCGGCGAACGCGGTCCAGGCGGCAATCGCGACCATCGCACCGACGATGAAGTAAAAATCAGCCTGGGCGGGCACGATCGCGCTCAGTTCTCGACCGTCTCGGTGAACTCCTGCTCGTTATGGTCGGCGCTGCGGTTGTAGGACCAGGCCACCGCGACGAAGAACGGGTAGACCGCGAATCCGAGCAGCAGCCACGGCAGCCACAACCCGAGGACACTGATCGTGCCCAGCGACGGTACCAGCAGGAACACCAGCGGAATGCTTCCCAACACCACTGCGGTGAGCAGCATCAGCCGGATCGCCAGGATCAGCTGCACCCGCACCAGCTGTCGGACCAGCAGCTCACCGACGCCAGTTTGATCCTCCAACTCGGCGAGCGTGCGCACCACCCGGCGGTTGCTGCGCCGCTTCGCGAGCACGATCCGTTCCCGCTTACCAAGCCTGGCCTTCCCGTTGGGCGGGGCTGGCCCGCTTGATGACCCCTGGATGGCTTCTTCCAGGGCCGCCCACGGGTCGTCATGCGGGCCGGTCCCCTCAGCTTTCATCGGAGCTCATCGAGACGTCCAGCCTTGTTTGGCTGCGCGCACCAAGCGGTCCTTCAGGTCGCGGGTATGCCGCCGGCTGACCGGCAGCTCGGCGGCGTCGTCTCCATTGCCCACTCGCACCACGTAGCCCGACGACGACATGCGCAGCTCGGTGACCAGCGGCAGGGCGACCAGAAAGGAGCGGTGGATGCGCACGAAGCCGGCGTCGGACCAGCGGTCCTCCAACACGGATAGCGGGATCCGGACCAGGTGGCTGATGCCCTCGCCGATGTGCAGCCGCGCGTAGTCCCCCTGCGCCTCCACCCAGCGCACCGATGAGCGCGGCACCAGCTTGGTGGTGCCGGCGAGCTCGACCGGGATGACCTCGTCCTCGGCGCCTTGCTCCTCGAGCGGGGCGGCCGTGTCGCGCCGGGACTGCACGATCCGCCGCATGGTGTTGGTCAGCCGTTCCCGGCTTACCGGCTTCTTCAGGTAGTCAGTCGCGCCGATGTCGTACGCGTCGAACGCCCTGTCTTCGTGGGCGGTGACGAACACGATCGCCGGCGGGTCGGGGATCGCCCCGAGCACCCGGGCCAGCTCCAGACCGTCCAGGCCGGGCATCTTGATGTCCAGGAACACGACATCAACCCGGGTTGGCGTGGTGCCGATGGCGATGCGCTTCTCGCCCCGCAACGCCTCCAGCGCCTCGGTGGCGTTGGAGGCCTGCAGCACGGTCCCGATCCGCGGCTCGGCCTTGAGCACCTCGAGCAGCAGGGACATCGCTCCTGGCTCATCGTCCACCGCTAGCACAACAAGCCCGGGATTGCCGTCGTTGCCGCTCATCGACCGCCCTTCCCAACTTCGGTCCCCAAAACCACCAATCCTGCACATGGCCGGTATCGCTGTCCACGGTTGGCGGTAGCTCCGACCGGGTGGCTGGCCGGGTCACAGGCCGAAGCGGGACCAGGCGGCGCGGTGCTCGAGCGCTTCGAGAACGGCCAACGCGGACTCCGGACCGCGGTGCCCGCTTAGTGAGGCCGCCGCAGGCGGTAGCCCCAGGCGCGCTAGCAGTGGCCGGCGTGCCTCGACGGTGATGATCTCCGCATCCGGGTAACGCTGGGCGATCTCCCCACGCATCGTGCCAAGCCGGTCAACCAGGCCCAGTTCCACGGCCCGGCGGCCGGTCCACACCTCACCGGTGAACAGGTCCTTCTCGTCAGTGGCCAGCAGGTCGCTACGGCGGGAGCATACCCAGTCGCGAAACATGTCATGCAGTTCGGTCTGCATGCTCTGCAACCACTCCACGTCATCTTGCCGCTCGGGCAGGAACGGGTCGAGCCGGACCTTGTTCGCCCCAGCGGCGTACAACCGCCGTTCCACACCGAAACGCTCCAGCAGGCCGTGCAGCCCGAAGCCCTGGCTGACCACCCCGATAGAGCCAACCAGCGAGGTGGGGTGGGCGACGATCTCATCGGCGGCGCACGCCAGCCAGTACCCGCCGGATGCGGCGACGTCCTCGCAGAACGCCAGCACCGGCACGCGCTTGCGGTCCGCCAGGCCGCGAATCCGATCGGCCACCAGCGCCGACTGGGTGGCCGAGCCTCCCGGCGAGTTGATCGATAATGCAACTGCCCGCAGCCGGTCGTAACTGAAGGCGCGGGTCAGCACCGTGTCCACCGCGGCCAGGTTGATCACCCCGCGGCCCAGCGGCGTCGGCATCGGGGTGATCACACCGTGCAGCTTCACTGCGGCCACCACCGGGCCGCGCTCTCGCCGACTGCTGGGAAGCGGCAGCCGCGAGGTCAGATCCTTGACGTCCATTCGGCAAGCGTACGTACGACGGCGGTGCCCCGTAGGGGTGCATTGTCGGGCGGGGTTGCTAAGCGCTCACCGGAGGTTGCGAACGCGACGAGTTGGGCGTCGGTGGAGCGGGGGCACGCACCCCGCGGCTGAACTTAGGCACCCGCATGCTGACTTTGGTGCCCACCCCAGGCCCGGTCTCGACCATCAACCCACAATCGTCACCGAAGGCTGCGCGCAGCCGGTCGTGCACGTTGCCCAACCCGACATGCGCGCCGGAGAGATGGGAGTCATCTATCTCGTCCCGGAGCATGGCCGGATCCATCCCGACGCCGTCGTCCTCCACGCTGATCAAGCACTCCGCCCCGGCGTCCTCGGCGACGACGGACACGGTGCCACCGCCGGGCTTGCTCGCCAGGCCGTGCCGCACGGCGTTCTCCACCAGCGGCTGCAACGACAGGAAGGGCAGCACCACCGGCAGCACCTCGGGTGCGATCTGCAGCTTGACCTGCAACCGCTCCCGGTACCGGGCCTTCTCCAGGATCAGGTAGCGGTCGATGTTGTTGAGTTCCTCGGCCAGCGTGGTGAACTCCCCGCCGGCCCGGAAGGAGTACCGGGTGAACTCGGCGAACTCCATGAGCAGCTCGCGGGCCTCCTCCGGGTCGGAGCGGACGCACGCGGAGATCGTGGTGAGCGCGTTGTAGATGAAATGCGGGGAGATCTGCGAGCGCAGCGCCCGCACCTCGGCATGGGCCAGCCGGGACCGGGACTCGTCGAGCTCGGCGAGCTCAAGCTGGCTGGAGACGTATCGGGCGACCTCAGTGGTGGCGCGCATCAAGCCGGCCTGGGCATTGCGCTGGCTGACCACCCCGAAGGTTCCGACCACGCTGCCGTCCACTTCCAGCGGGGAGACGATCACGGCACGAATCGGGCAGTCGGCGCGTCCGCAGTCCATCTCGCGGTGGTGAAGGACTTGCTGGCGGCCGGTGCTCGCCGCCTGGAACGCAGCCTCGGCGACCCATTCGGCGTGATGCTGAGCTTCGCCGTCCCAGGCCAGCATCACGCTTTCGTCGTTGGTCAGCGTGACGGCTGCGGAGTTCAGCAACGCCCGCAGGTGCGGCGCCGCGGCGGTCGCCGAGCTGGCCGACAGGCCATCGCGCAGCGGTGGTGAGGCCTGCGCCATGGTGAGCAGCGCGGTGTAGGTGGCGCGGTCGGCGTCGGTGCCGAACGTCCCCCGGGTGCGTACCCAGTACAGCAACCCGACAGCGACCACCGCGAGGAAGAGCACGGCGAGCACCGCAAGGAGGATCATGGCCCCATCGTCGCTGTCCTGTCATCCGCTGGCAACGATGACGCGCCACAGCGACGCGCCGGTGCCATCCACCGGGAGGCGAACACGGAGCTGCCCGTCGTGTTCGCGCCAGTCGAGCGGGGGACGGAGTGCAGCGGCGGAGCGGGCCGGACCACAGGACGAAGCAAACTCAGCCCGGGCCTTGCGCGCCACCGCAGAGGCGTGGTGAATCGATTCTCTTTCACCCGATGCGGTACTCCTGGCCGCATTCAGCGAAGCAACCGGGACAGGCTGCGATCAGCCAGCGGCGTGCCCTCCTCGCGCAGGTGGTGCGCGAGTGCCTCGACCTCCGGCATGGCTTCAGTGTGCGCTCACCGGTGGCCCAGCCGCATGATCCAGCCGCATGATCACGTGATCTTCTGAAGCGGCCCGGTGCCGTCGTCGGGCATGGCCCCTTTTTCCAGGTTCTGAACGACCTGACGAGTGTCCTGCCGGGCCGCCATCATGCCGTGTGCGGTGCCCACCCAGTGCT
>DATHTJ010000213.1:0-2513 GCA_035463315.1 Pseudonocardiaceae bacterium | reverse complement strand
AGCGGGAGCAGGTCGGACTGCACCACCACCGCATATCGGGTGCCGCGCTGCTCATGGCCTGCCGCGTCGCGGGGAGCGCGCAGCCGGTGAACGTCACCACGCACGCAACGGCTCCAGTTCTTCGAGTACCCTCCGGGCTTCCGCGACGTCCTCGGGATCGGCGGCGAGCGCGGCGGCCTCGGCACGCAGTCGCTCATCAGCCAGTCGGTGCGCCTCGTGCACCAGCGCGTCCCTGATCGCGGCCGACGCGCTGCGCCCATCCGCGGTCAGGCTCGCCAGCGCCCGCTCACTCTCGTCGTCCGACCGAAACGTGATCGTAGGCATAGCACACAGTGTACGACGTTTTGCGTTACACGACCCTGGCAAGCGCTGCTCAGGCTGCAGTGCCTGGCTCACCGGGTAGCCCGGCCAGGAACGCCCCGCTGAGCACGACGCGCTCGGTGTCGTCGAATATCTCGATGATGTGGCCGTCCAGGTTCGGGGTGTCCAGCGCCGATTCGGCCGGGCAGAGCAGCCAGAACCCGTGCGGGGCGGCCGATGGCCGCCGCGCGGCGTTCTGCAGCCTGGTCAGCAACTCGTGCCCACCCTGGTCGTAGTACCGCGCGAGCAGCCCCGCGTCGTGCACGAACAACACGGTGTTCGGCTCGGCCGCCAACCTGAGCATCCGCTGCTCGACCCGGGTCCAGACCGCACGCAGGTAGGACGCCAGGCCGGGCGAGATCTGGCCGGTCGCGGCGAACCGGGCGTCGATGGTGAGCACCTTGCCCCAGTCCTGGCCGCGCTCGGCGGCCAGTGCGCGGAACTCGGCGAGGAACTCGCGGTTGAGATCCACCGGCCGCACGCCGTACGCCTCGGCCAACGCCTGCGCAGTGCCAGGGAGGTGCTTGCCCTGTAACGGCAATGCCAGGAATCCACCCCGTTCCACTGTGGTGGCCAGCTTCTGCGCGGTCACCGCATGCGGGTCGAGCCCGGCGGCAACCATCCGCCCATGCCCGCTCATCGCCGTGCTCGCCGACGTCGGCACCCGCTCGGGCTCCGGTGCGGGAGGCAAGAACTTCTTCTCGACGGGCTGATACTCCAGAGCGAAACCAGCCGCCTTCAGCGCATCTTCCACCTGCACGTGGGTCACCCGATGGTCGATGGCGAGATCAGGGAACCGGGCCCGCACCCTGGCCAGCAGTTCGTCCATCGTGATACCGGCATCCCGGCGCACCCCGGCCGCGGCTTGTGAGATCCGCAAAGCTCGGGTCAGGTCCAGGGTGTGCGGGTAGAGCTCCAGCCGGGGGGAAGCCGCGACCTGCTGCGACACCGCTGCGGCCAGGGCGACGAGCCGGGTGTCGGCCAGGGCGGCGAGACCCTCCGGCGTCGTGATCGCTCGCAGCTCACGTAGCACGACGGCCCGTCCCGGCAGCGGATCCCAGAAGGCCAGTTCCTCGGCCTTACGGCCCAGGGCGAAGGCGTAGTCGGCCAGCTCCGGGGCGCTCGGGTCGTCCGTTCCCGGCAGCGACTCCAGGACGATCAGCACCGCCTGGCCCCGTCGCCGCACGGCGAGACGCGGCTCGGTCTCGGGGCTCTCGCGACTTTCTGGCCAGGCCTCGGCCTCGACGGCGGCCCGGACCACCGCCGACGCCTTGGTCATCGCGCGGTCCTGCGGTTCGTCTTCTGCAACACCGTGGTGCACGCGCAGCGCGGCGGCCAGCTCGTCAGCCGTCATCACCCGGCCTGCCGTGTCGACCAGCGCGACCAGCTCGTCCCGGATGCCGGCCAGCCACTGCTCGGCAGCCCATTCCTTGATCGCCGCCTGATGATGGCGGGACACGCTGGCCTGCGTGATCCCCAGCCGCTGGGCGATCGCGCCTTGGGTAGGCCACGACGGTGCGGACTCGTCCCCCTCGCCCGGCTGCGGCAGGCCGAGAGTCAGGCAGACCACGTCGCTCTTCTTCGATCCCCTGCTGGACGCGGGAGACGGAGTGAGCCGGGCTGCCATCTCGTTGATGGTCAGCCGCGCGGTGGCTTCCCGCTCCGGCCCGGCTCCGTGCCCGGGGGTTTCGCCCGGCATCGACGTGCGTGCAGACGGAGTGGGCGGTACCTGCGTCGGGCGGCCGAGCGTCGCCGCCCACTGCTTGTGCCGCCGGTTGAGCTCCTTGCGGATCGTCGCTCCAGCTCCCCGTGCCTTGGCGATCTGGTGCAGCCGGACGTCGAGCAACTCGCCGACGGTAGTGGCGCCGAAAGTCTGGGCCACCGACACGGCCCGCGGTGACAACCCGGCGGCTTCCAGGGGAGTGTTCAGCTCCGCGGCCCACGCCGCGGCGTCCCGCTTCTCCTCCCGAGTGGCGGAGTCCGCGCCGATCGTGGCCGGGGTGGTGGCAGGGGCTGCGGCGTCGGCTGCGGCGAACACCGCTCGCCAGGCCTCCTCCATCTGCCGGAAGGTGTCGAATCGACGGTCCACGTCACGGTGCAGCGCCCGCTGGAAGAAGCCGGTCAGGCCTTCGCGCAAGGCGGGGTCGAACAGT
>DATHTJ010000212.1:0-8301 GCA_035463315.1 Pseudonocardiaceae bacterium | reverse complement strand
CGATCCACTGCCGTTCTTCCGGCTCGATCCGGCCGAACTCGGTGGCAAGTCCAAAGCGATGGCGGCGCACCGCACAGCGGCCACGGCCGCACCCACGGTGGCCGTGGCCGACATGCATACGGTCGACCTGATCGTCTGCGGCAGCGTGGCCGTCAACCGCGACGGCGTACGCATCGGCAAGGGAGCCGGGTACTCCGACATCGAGGTAGCGCTGCTGGCCGAGGCCGGACTCATCGGGCCACCGACCACGATCGTGACCACCGTGCACCAGCTGCAGCTGCTCGACGAGCCACTGCCCCATAACGAGCACGACTTCACCATCGACTACATCATCACACCCGAAGAGATCATCCACTGCGGTCCCCCCCACCGACCGACAGGCGTGACCTGGACCGCCCTTGACCACGACAAGATCACCACAATCCCCGTACTGGCCGCGATGGCGAACAAACGGTGAGACAGCGGATTTGATGCCCCATGCGCCGTTGAAGGGTGAGATGTTGGAGATCCCGGGTGGCGCGCGGTTCGAGCACCACGTGATCCGGTTTCCTCGGGCGTCCGTGGGCGCTGTGGTGGTCGATGACACCGACCGGGTGCTGCTGTTATGGCGGCACCGGTTCACCACCGATGCCTCGGACTGGGAGATCCCGGCCGGGTGGTCAGAGAGCGGCGAGGATCCCGCATCGCTACCGGCTGTTCCTCGCCCATGGTGCAGCCCAGGGCGGCCAGGACGGGTCGAACCCAGTCGCCAACCCCGAACGGGTGCGAACACTGTGCAAGGCAAGTGTGCACGGACATCAGACCACTCGACGGCCCCGTCGCCACACCGCCCAGGTCAGCGGGACACCGGGGCGGTAGGCGAGGTGCACCGCGGACGGGGCGTCGAGCACGTGCACGTCGGCCCGCGCCCCTGGCCGCAGCACACCGACGTCGGTGCGTCGCAGCGCCCGGGCTCCGCCGACGGTGGCCGCCCGGACCGCCTCGGGCACGCTCATCCCCATCTGCAGCACCGCGGTCGCCACGCAGAACGCCATCGACGTGGTGTAGGACGAGCCCGGGTTGCAGTTGGTGGCCAAGGCCACCGTCACACCTGCATCCAGCAGAGCGCGGGCATCGGGCAACGGGGCATGACAGGACAGGTCACACGCCGGCAGCAGCGTAGCCACCGTCTGCGATGCCGCGAGTGCGTCCACATCGGACGATGAGAGGTGGGTGCAGTGGTCCACGCTGGCCGCCCCCTGCTCAACAGCCAGTCGCACGCCAGGTCCCGGGCCCAGCTGGTTGCCGTGCACCCGCAGACCCAGCCCCCGGGCGCGACCGGCTGCCAGCACCTGCGCGGCGGCGTCGGCGTCGAAGGCGCCGCGATCGCAGAACACGTCCACCCATGACACGTGGGGCGCGACCGCGTCGAGCATCTCCCCGGTGACCAGGCGCAGGTAATCGGCAGGCGGCACTCCAGGCGGCACGAGATGGGCTCCGAGGAACGTCACCTCATCGACGACTTCGGCGGCGATCCGCGCCGACCGCTCCTCGTCGGCCACGGTGAGCCCGTAGCCGGTTTTGGTTTCCAGGCAGGTGGTGCCCTGCCTCGTCGCCTCGGCCGCGTGCCGTTGCAGTGTCGCGCCCAATTCGGCATCGGAGGCCGCCCGGGTGGCGGTGACCGTGCCCATGATCCCACTGGCGGTATAGCGGGCTCCGGCGCTGCGGGCAGCGAACTCGGCCGCCCGGTCGCCGGCGAAGACCAGGTGGGTGTGGCTGTCCACCCAGCCGGGCAACACCGCGCGGCCCTCGACGTCAAGGGCGACGTCAGCCGCCGGCGCCTGACGAGCCGCCCCCACCCAGGCCACCCGCTCGCCGTCGAGCACCAGCGCCGACCCGGGCCGGGTGTCCCAGCCGGTGGTGAGCTCACCGATCCCGGTGATCAGCGTGCTGCTCACCGCCACACCTCGGCGATCGCAGCCTGCAGCAGTGCCCCGACGTCACCGAGCTCGACATGGCGGCCACCTTCGGCGACCACCGCGGCGCCCACCACCACGGTGTCCACATCGGATGCCGTGGCGGCCAGCGGGATCTGCTCGGGCCGGCAGCCTGCCGTGCGGGGGGAATCGGAGCGCACCGCCACCAGGTCGCAGGCCGCTCCGGGGGCCAGCACACCGTTGCCGGGCCAGCCCAGGGCGGCGTGACCGGTGAGCGCATCGATGAGGCGGCGGGGAGTGAACCGGCCGCGGCGCCCGGTTCGCAGCCGCTGGCCGTGCTCCAGCGCCCGGGCCTCGGCGAAGGGATCGGCGACGACGTGCTGGTCGCTGCCCAGCAGGATCGGGCACCCGGCGGCGGCGAGCTCGGCGAACGGGCCGATCCCGTCGGCGAGGTCGGCCTCGGTGGTAGGGCAGGCAGCGATGTTCACCCCGGAGGCACCGAGCAGCCGGATGTCGGCGTCGTCGAGGTGGATGGCGTGCACGGCAGTGGTCCGCGGACCCAGCACCCCGGAGTCGTGCAGCAACCGGGCCGGGCTGACGCCGTAGGCAGCGCGGCAGTCGGCGGCCTCGCTGGCCTGCTCGGCAAGGTGCACGTGCAGCGGCCGGGTCCCGGCGGTGGCCACCACCTCGGGCAGCACCTCCCGGGGCACCGCGCGCACCGAGTGAATCGCCGCGCCACTTCGGCTGGTGGCGGTGTCGGCCGGGTGCGCACCGAGCCGGTCGGCCCAGGCGGCCACCGTGGCGTCGCCGAACCGGGCCTGCTCAGGGGCCAGCCCGGTAACAATGCCCCCAGCACCGAAACCGCCGGTCAGGTAGCAGGTGTCCAGCAGGGTGAGCCGGATCCCGGCCCGGGCGGCGGCGGCGCGCAGCGCATCCGCCATCGCGGTAGGGCCGCCGGGGACATGGTGCAGGTAGTGGAACTCTGCGACGCAGGTCCAGCCGGCCACCACCAGCTCGGCGTAGACCGCGGTCGCCAGCGACAGGTAGCGGTCCGGGTCGAGCCGGTTGGCCAGGGCGTACATCTCCTGGCGCCAGGTAGTGAACGTGCTGCCCTGGGTGCGGCCACGCAGCGCCCGGTGGAACGCGTGCGAGTGCACGTTCGCCATACCCGGGAGCACCAGCCCGGCGAGCCGATGGGCATCCGGCGCCGGCCCCACCCCGGTACGCACGGCGACGATGCGACCGTCAGAACCGGCCTGCACCTCGACCCCGTCGGCGACGCCAGCGGGCAGCCAGGCCTGCTCGCACCAGTAGATGATCACCTCGCCATTGGCACAGCCAGCCCGTGCCGCGCCGCGACCTCGCGGGCCGCCAGGTACCCGGCGTCGGCGTGCCGCAGCACACCCGTCGCCGGGTCGTTGGTGAGCACCCGTGCCAGTTTCGCCGCGGCGAGCGGGGTGCCGTCAGCCACGCAGACCTGTCCCGCGTGGATCGACCGGCCGATGCCCACCCCGCCGCCGTGGTGGATGGATACCCAGGTCGCCCCAGACGCGGTAGCGACCAGCGCGTTGAGCAGCGGCCAATCGGCGATGGCGTCGGAACCGTCGGCCATGCCCTCGGTCTCCCGGTAGGGGCTGGCCACGCTGCCGCAGTCGAGATGGTCACGACCGATCACGATCGGCGCGGCGACCGAGCCGGCGGCAACCAGCTCGTTGAACCGCAGCCCGGCGAGGTGCCGCTGGCCCTGCCCAAGCCAGCAGATTCGAGCCGGCAGCCCCTGGTACGCCACCCGCTCGCCAGCCAGCCTGAGCCAGCGGGTCAGCTGCTCGTCGTCGCCGAAGAGATCCAGCACGGCGGCGTCGGTCACAGCGATGTCGGCCGGGTCGCCGGATAGCGCGGCCCAGCGGAACGGTCCCTTGCCCGCGCAGAACAGCGGCCGGAGGTAGGCGGGCACGAAGCCGGGGTAGTCGAAGGCTCGCTCGCAGCCACCCGCCGCGGCCTCGGCACGCAGCGAGTTGCCGTAGTCGAACACCTCAGCACCAGCGTCCAGGAACCCGATCATCGCGTCTACCTGAGCCGCCATGGAGACGCGGGCGCGGTCGGTGAACTCCTCGGGCTTGCGCCGGGCGTAGTCGTGCCAGTCCTCGAGCGCGACACCGCGGGGCAGGTAGGCGAGTGGGTCGTGCGCGGAGGTCTGATCGGTGACGACGTCGACCTCCAGGCCGCGGCGCAGCAGCTCGGGGAGCACCTCGGCGGCGTTGCCCACCAGGCCCACGGACAGCGCCCGCCGTTGCTGCTTTGCAGCCATCACCCGGCGCACCGCATCGTCCACATCGGACGCAAGCTCATCGAGGTAGCGGGTGTCCAGCCGGCGCCGGACGCGCGCCGGATCGCATTCCACCACCAGCGCGACGCCCTCGTTCATGGTGACGGCCAGCGGCTGCGCGCCGCCCATGCCGCCCAGCCCGGCGGTGAGCACCAGCCGTCCGCGCAGCGAGCCACCGAAACGGGCCGTGGCCACTGCGGCGAACGTCTCGTAGGTGCCCTGCAGGATGCCCTGGGTTCCGATGTAGATCCACGAGCCAGCGGTCATCTGCCCGTACATGGTCAGCCCGGCGGCCTCCAGCCGGCGGAACTCCGGCCAGTTGGCCCATTCCGGCACCAGATTGGCATTGGCGATGAGCATCCGCGGTGCCCATTCGTGGGTGCGCAGCACCCCCACCGGCCGACCCGAGGCGACCAGCAGCGTCTCGTCGTCGCCGAGGGTGGCGAGCTCGCGGCTGATCGCGTGGAAGCTCGGCCAGTCCCGGACCGCTTTGCCGGTGCCGCCATAGACCACCAGATCAGCCGGTCGCTCGGCGACGTCGGGATCGAGGTTGTTGTGCAGCATCCGCAGCGGCGCCTCGGTCTGCCAGCTGCGGGCGGTGAGCGCGGTGCCCCGCGCGGCGCGGATGGTCATGGCACGACCTCCTCGGCGATGGCCAGCAACCGTCCAGTGCGGACGAGTTCGGTGACGGTGGATATCTCGGGAGCGAGGTGGCGGTCCGGGCCTGGCGTGGCGACCCCGGCGGCGCGCAGCGCATCGACCACCGCCGCAGTGGCCGGCGCCGGCCGCAGCGGGGCCCGCAGCGCCAGCGCCCGTGCCGCGGTGAGCAACTCGATGGCGAGCACGGTGGCCAGGCCATCGAGAGCGCGGCGCAGCTTGCGTGCGGTCGCCCAGCCCATGGAGACATGGTCCTCCTGCATCGCGGAGGTGGGGATGGAGTCGACCGAGGCGGGCACGGCGATCCGCTTGAGGTCAGCGACGACGGCAGCCTGGGTGTAGTGCGCGATCATGTGGCCGGAGTCGACCCCGGGGGTATCGGCGAGGAACGGTGGCAGGCCGTGCGAGCGGGCCGGGTCGAGCATCCGGTCGGTGCGCCGTTCGGCCATGCTCGCCACATCGGCCACCGGGATGGCGAGGAAGTCGAGCACGTAGGCCAGCGGGGCGCCGTGGAAGTTGCCGTTGGACTCCACCCGCCCGCCGGGCAGCACCACCGGGTTGTCGATCGCGGCCGCCAGCTCCCGATCGGCGACGGTCTCGGCGTGCGCGAGAGTGTCCCGGGCCGCGCCGTGCACCTGGGGGGCGCAGCGCAGTGAGTAGGCGTCCTGCACCCGGGTGTCGGTTGCCGGGTCGCGGTGGCTGGCCATGATCTGGGAGCCGGTGAGCAGGGCACGCATCCGTGCGGCGGAGACAGCCTGCCCGGGATGCGGTCGCAATGCGATGAGATCGGCGGCGAACGCGGCGTCGGTACCCAGCAGCGCCTCGACGCTCATCGCGGCGGCGAGGTCGGCGGTAGCGAGCAGCCCGTGCAGGTCGGTCGTGGCGAGCACCAGCATGCCGAGCATCCCGTCGGTGCCGTTGATCAGGGCGAGGCCCTCCTTCTCGGCGAGTGCCACCGGTGCGATCCCGGCGGCCCGCAGCGCCTCGCCGGCCGGGTTCACCGCACCAGCGGCGTCCCGGACAATCCCCTCGCCGGTGAGCGCGAGTGCCACCGCGGCCAGCGGCGCAAGGTCACCGGAACAACCCAGCGAGCCGTACTCGGGCACCACCGGCGTGATGCTGGCATTGAGCAGGCCCACCAACGCCACCGCCGTCGCCGGTCGCACGCCGGTGCACCCAGTCGCCATCGTGTGGAGCCGCAGCAGGGCCATCGCCCGGACCACCTCGGCCTCCACCTCGGGTCCCGCACCAGCGGAGTGCGACCGCACCAGCGACTGCTGCAGCACCGCCCGCTGCGGCGGCGGGATGTACCGCGTGGCCAGCGCCCCGAAGCCGGTGGAAACGCCGTAGTGCGGACGCTCGTCCAAGGCCAGCGCCTCGACGTGCGCACAGGAGGCTGCCATCGCCTCATACGCCTCAGCAGTCAGCTCCACCCGCGCCCCAGCGCGGACCACCGCCACCACGTCAGCCCTGCTCAGTGGCCCCACCCCGACAGCCACCACGTCCACCATCTTGGCCTAGCGACCTCGTGAGTGGCAGCACCCGGTCGGCGACGAGTAGGTCACCGCAGATTGCGAGCGAGCAGAGCAGGGCGTGGTCACGGGTCGCAAGTCTTCCCAGGGTGAGGACGTCTTCGCAGAGCACCGCATTTAGCCTGGCGAGTCCGACCCCGCCTCAGCGCTCAGAGCGGGTTCGTCCCGACGTCGCCGAGCGGACACGCCATGGCGGTGAGCGGCGCATGCGTGACGCTTCTATGTGTTGTCAAGTGGTGTCTGGGGGTATTTCCGTTCTTGTGTTGGTTCCGTGGGGGCCTGCGGGGGTGCCGCGCAGTGTGCGGGGCCGTCCCTCCCAGGTCAAGGGCGCCTTCGGCGTCGCTGCGCGATGCCGCTGCGCGGCACCCTGGACCTGCGAGCCTCTACGGCCCCTGTGGGCAGGGTTGCGGGCAGGCGGGGGCCTGCCCTCCGTCACGCGCGGCACCCCCGCAGGCCCCCACTGGTCTGGGCAGGGTGAGGCACCTTGGTGATGTCCCCGGGGGGTCACCGCGCCCCTGGCGGTGCTTCCAGGTTTAGGCGGTGGGGGTCATGGCGGTGGTGAGGGTGCGGTAGAGCTGGCGGGCGATGTAGCGCTTGAGGCAGCGCCGAATTTCGCGGGGGGTTTTGCCTTCCGCGGTGCGTCGCGCGAGGTAAGCGCGGGTGGTGGGGCAGCTGCGCATCCTGCTGGTGGCGATGGTGTGGATCGCGCGGTTCAGTGCCCGGTCGCCGCCGCGGTTGAGGCGGTGCCGGACGGTTCGGCCGCTGCTGGCTTCTAGCGGGCTGGTGCCGGCCAGGGCGGCGAAGGCGGCGTCGTTTCGGCACCGTCCGGGGTGGGAGAAGCTGACGATGGCCTGGGCTGCGCTGACCGGTCCGATGCCGGGCTGGTCGGTCAGGCCGGGAGCCAGCTCGTCCACAATAGCCCGCAGCTGGGCGCGGTTGGCCTTGAGCGCACGGCCAGCCTCGCGCACCGCAACAGCGAGTCGCCGGATCTCGGCATGCCGCACGGCTTGTTCGCGGCTTGCCTCGCGCGGTTGGCGGCGCCGGGCCAGGCTGACCAGGGTGGCCTCGGGCAGCGCGCCACGGGCGACCTGGCGGTCAGCGTCGTCCCCACTCAGCAGCAGCGCCCGCAGCCGGTTGATCTGCCCGGTACTGGTGGTGGTGAGCTCCTGGCGGGCACCCAGCAGGATCCGCAGCGCTTCGCGGTCCCCGTCAGCGCGGGGGGTGGGCAACCGATCAGCGTCCAGGCGCAGCGCACTGAGCACCGCGAGATGCGCGTCAATGGGGTCGGACTTGCCCTTACCACGGCGCTGCTTGCGGTGCGGTTGCTCGCATTCGATCACCATCAGGCCAGCGGCCGCGATCGCGCGAGCCAGCCCAGCACCGTAGCTACGGGTTCCCTCGATCGACACGGCCACCCGCAGACCGGGGGTGTGCTCAAAGATCCACGCCAGCAGCTCGGCGTAGCCCGAGCTGTCATTGCTGATCGTAATAGTGGCGATCGGTGTCCCGGCCGGTGAAGCGATCTCCACCTCATGGGTATCGCGATGGGTATCCACCCCCACCACGGCATCGATAAACTCTGCCAACATGGGCACGTGGCCTGATGTCCTTCCTAGGTGTTGGGTCAACGGTGGCACCGGCCTGGATGGGATCACCGAGCGGCACATCTGTGACGGGTCACGCCCCAGCGGCGGACAGGCTTCTGATCAGGCCAACCTGGTGGGCCAGGCCGGTGCCGGCAACCACGGTGGACAAGTCACGCACAAGGCACGCCACAGCGGCCAGATCACACCTCGAGCCACACCGGAGTCACCGGCACCAAGCCTGGCGGTCCTCCACCCAGGAGCACCGCAACGACACTCACAGATCA
>DATHTJ010000211.1:0-5744 GCA_035463315.1 Pseudonocardiaceae bacterium | reverse complement strand
GCGGCGTCTGGATCAGTACACCGACCCGGACGGGTGTCGTGCATCGGAGTGGTCGTGTGCCTCCCCGGTGGGCCCGGAGGAGCCCGCCGGGTACTCCAGCAGCGGTGGCGTTCCGTCCGACCAGGCCGCCAGGACCGGGTTCACGATCCGCCACGCTTCCTCGGCTTCGGTGCCGCCGACGGACAGGGTGGTGTCGCCGTTGAGGACGTCGAGCAGGAGCCGGGCGTAGGCCGGGAGCTCCTGGGGCGCCAGGTCGGTGTCGAGGTGCGCCGGTTCGAGGTCGAACGGGTCACCTGCGCCGTTGAGGTTCAGCGACAGTTCGACGCGGTCGGGGTCGAGGGTCATCCTGAGCACGTTGGGTTCGGGTTCGTGCCGCTGTCCGAAGACCAGGTGCGGCACGTCGCGGAAGCGGATGGCGATCTCGGACCGCCGGGTGCCCAGCGCTTTGCCGGAACGGAGGCGAAACGGCACGCCCGCCCAGCGCCAGTTGTCGATCCAGCAGGTCATGGCGGCGAAGGTCTCGGTCCCGCGGTCGGGGTCGACGCCCGGTTCGGCCGTGTAGTCGGGCACTTCGCGATCCTCTGCGCGGCCTGCGGTGTAGCGGCCCCGCACGGTGTCGCGGGCCGTGTCGGCGGCGGTGGGTGTGCGCACGGCCCGGAGCACGTCGGCCTTGCGTTCACGCAGGTCGCGGGCCTCCAGGGCGTGCGGTGGCTCCATCGCGACCAGGCACAGCAGTTGGAGCAGGTGGTTCTGCAGCATGTCGCGCAGCGCGCCCGCGGTGTCGTAGTAGCTGGCCCGCCCCTCCAGCGCGAGCGTCTCGTCCCAGGTGATGTCGACCGACTCGATGTGTCCCGCGTTCCACACCGGTTCGAAGATCCGGTTGGCGAAGCGCAGGCCCAGCACGTTCTGCACGGTCTGCTTGGCCAGGAAGTGGTCGACGCGGAAGATGTGGTCCTCGTCGGTCACCTCGGCCAGGAGCCGGTTGAGCTCGCGCGCGCCGGCCAGGTCGGTGCCGAACGGCTTTTCCACGACCACCAGGGCGTCGCGTGGCAGTCCGGCCCGGGCGAGGGATTGCACGGTGGGCGCGAACAGGGCAGGCGGCAGGGCGAGGTAGACGAGGACCGGGGTGGTCGCGCCGCGCCGCGCGGACGCCACGGCGGCGGGATCGGTGACGTCCGCGATGACGTAGTCGAGGCGGTCGAGGACGGTGTCGCGGGCGTCAGCCCGCACGTCGCCCGCGTGCCGGGCCAGCTGCTCGTCCGCATGCGCCCGGAAGGACTCGCGGTCGAAGTCCTCCAGCCCGGCGCCGCGCAGGCGCAGGTCGGGCGGGAGGTCGTCCGACGCCGCCAGCCGGGCCAGGGCGGGCAGCAGGTAGCGGCCGGTCAGGTCACCCGCCGCACCGAAGATCAGCAGTGTGGTCATCGTGTTCCCCCTTTCGGGCCGCGCTCACGGGCGGCGAGTCTGCGGGTCAGGTTGATGCCGGAGGAGACAACGCCGACGTGGCTGAACGCCTGCGGGTAGTTGCCGAGGAAGGCGCCGCTGCCGGGGTCGATCTCCTCGGGCAGCAGGCCCAGCTTTCCGGCACGCGCGCACAGCGACTCGTACAGCTCCAGCGCCCGGTCCAGCTCACCCTGGGCGGCGAGGTTGTCCACCAGCCAGAAACTGCACAGCAGAAAAGCGCCCTCATGACCGGCCAGCCCCTCGGGCGACCGGTCGGGCATGTAGCGGTAGAGCAGACTGTCGCCCGCGTCGAGGTGGTCGGTGACGGCTCGGGTGGTGGCGATCATGCGGGGGTGGTCGGCGGGCACGACGCCGGGCAGGCCGTGCTCACGGACCAAGCGCGCGGCGCGGTCGAGCGCGACCTGGCACAGGGCCACCGAGTAGGTGAACGGGCGTCCGGGGCTGCGTACCTCCCAGATGCCGTGGTCGGGCTCGCGGGCCTTGGCCCAGGCGGTGTCGGTGAGGGCGGCGAGCCTGTTCCACAGGTGGGCGTCGAGTTCGCCGCCCGAACCGGCCCACTGGTAAGCGCAGTCGAGGATCTCGCCGTAGACGTCGTTCTGGGTCTGCTCGGCCGCCGCGTTGCCCCACCGGACCGGCGTGGAGCCCCGGTACATCACGCGCGCCACCCCGTCGCGCTCCACCGCGTCGAGCACCCAGGTGAGGAACTGCTCGGCCTCGTGCGGCAGGCCGATGCGGCGCAGCGCGTACACGGTGAAGGCCGCGTCCCTGACCCAGGTGAAGCGGTAGTCCCAGTTGCGCTCGCCGCCGATCTCCTCTGGCAGGCTGGAGGTGGGTGCGGCGATGATCGCCCCGTTGGGCAGGTGGTCGAGCAGCTTGAGGGTCAACGCCGAGCGGCGCACTAGCTCGCGCTGCGGACCGTCGTAGCGGATCAGACCGGCCCAGCGCCGCCACGCCTCGGCGGTGTCCCGCAGCACCCCGGCGTGGTCCCGGCGCTCGTGCCGCGCCGAGCCCGGGGCCCAGCGCAGCACCACGTCGGCCTGTCCGCCTGCGTCCAGCTCCACCACCTCGTCGGGGTCCAGCGGCTGGTCGACGGACAGGTGCAGCTCGACGTCGTCGCGGCTGTGGGGGCACAGGCGCCACCCGCCCCCGGAGCGGCTGACCCGCGCGCCGCCCCGCAGCTCGACCCGGGGCCGCAGCGACACCCGCCCGGACAGCACCCGGACGCGTCGCAGCAGCTCACCGCGACCGGGGGTGGCATCATCCTCCAGCCTGGCGTGCGGGTGCAGCAGGAACGCGTCGCTGATCACGGCCAGGCCCGTGGCGGTGCGCACGGTGGTCTTTACCACGCCGGTGTCGGGCAGGTAGGACTGGTCGGCCTCGATCACGTCCTGCGCGAGCAGGCTCACCACGCCACCGCGGTCGGCGTCCAGCAGCCCGCAGACCAGCGGCGGGGAATTGAACCGGGGCACGCACCGCCAGGTGATCGCCGCGTCGCGCCCTACGAGGGCGCAGCCCTGACCGTCGCCGATCAGGGCGTGATCGGCGATCGGCAGGTAGCCGTCCTCGGGCAGCAGCGGCCGCAGGTCCGTTTCCGACCGCGTGATCTCGTCGAACTCATCCACCGCCGTCTTCCTTCTCCTCGGGGGTCCGGGTCGGTCCGGGTGTGTGGGAGGCGCTGCGTCGGGTAAGCGCGAGCAGCAGTCCGCTGCCGAGCACGGCGGCCACCGCGCTGGCGGCGAAGATGCCGACCTTGGCCTGGGTGACCAGCGCCGGGTCGGTGTAGGCGAGGTCGGTGATGAACAGCGAGACCGTGAACCCGATCCCGGCCAGCGCCGCCACGCCCCAGACCAGGCGCAGCGGCATCCCGGGGGGCAGGACGCCGACGCCCAGGCGCAGCGCCAGCCACGTCACACCGCCGATCCCCACGGCCTTGCCGACGAGCAGGCCGAGCACGACCGCCCAGGTCACCGGGCTGCCGACCGCCTCGCCCAGGGCACCGCCCCGCAGGTCCACCCCGGCGTTGGCCAGGGCGAACAACGGCACGACGGTGAACGCGGTGACCGGGTGCAGGTTGTGCTGGAGGTCGTCCAGGACGGCGCGCCCGTCCACCGGGCGCGCCGGGTTCATCAGACCGAGCACGACGCCCGCGATCGTGGCGTGCACCCCCGAGTGCAACGTCGCGTACCAGACGACACCCCCACCGGGACATACGCCACCACCGAGCCGACGCCTACCCAGCGCATCACCGCGACCACGACCAGACCGCCCGCCGCCGCGAGCAGCCACCCCAACTCCAGCGCGTCGGTGTAGGCCACCCCGATGACCCCCAGCCGGAAGTGCCACAGCCCCTCGTAACCCGGCCGCCGCCGGGCCGTTGGCCCACACCAGCGCCGCCGCCGTGGCCAACAGCAGCACCACACCGCCCGCCGCCTCGTCGTGGACGAACCGCTGAAAGGGGTTCACCACGCGCCGCACCAGCCCAGGACCGACTTCGCGGTCGTCCGTCAAAGGCTCTCCTCGGTGTTTCATGTCTTCCAAGGACGCCCGCACGCGGCCCGCCACCGCTACGCCCGACCGTGCCCGGGTACCCGCGCGTTCGGGTCTCAACCGCGCCGAGGACGACATGCCTCTGTGGGGTGAGTTCGCCATCGGGAGCGTGTAGGGTGCCAAAAGTCCGTCACATGTTCTGAGCTGGACATTCATGTCAGACATTGACCAGCCATGAAGATCAAATCGATACACTCAAGCACGACCGCCAGCAACGTGACGGTGTTCAGCGGGAGGCACGTGGTCGCGTGGTCCAGGCCCTTGAAAAGGGTGAGGGCCGGCTCATCCCCATTGTTCGCGTCGACCGCAGCAAGCTGCCAGCCAGGTGCGCAGCGCTATCAGGAGCGGGAGCGAAACAGGAGCCGTGACTGTTCTGGGACCTACCCGAGCTGCTGTGAACTGCCGCCGACGGACCCCTCATGTGCAGGGGATTCTCTATTTCCGCAGGTCAGCGGATTGTGTACATGACCCTGGGTGAGAAGTGGCACCTTTCGTCAGGTCAAGGGGTCGCAGTCCCTGCTCTGGGCCGCTGTGATCAAGCTCTGGTAACCCTGGTCTACTGGCACGAGGGCGGCGGTGGGGCCTTACCCGGGCTTTCGGGTGAGCTTTCGGCTCCGGCTGGTGGGGACATGGGGTGCAGCTGCTGGTGATCATGAGAGGGAACCTCGCCCTCACTGGCCTTGGACTCTTTGACTGTGCACTGCCCCTTAGCGCAGGGTCATGGACCCACCCGGCGACCACCGTGCGTCCGCCGGCTGCCTGCGGCCACACAGCTCGGTGTCGGTAGGCTGTCGAAACGACGGGGCCGTTAGCTCAATAGGTAGAGCTGCAGACTTTTAATCTGTAGGTTCTGGGTTCGAGCCCCAGGCGGCCCACAAAACCGCAGGTCAGCGTGCTAGGGATTGCAATTGAAGATCAATTTTCGGTCTTGACGATTGCCCTTCAGCCGCCATGTCGGCAGCGCTGGACGTGAACCTCACCATCTTGACACCCGCCGTGCAGTGCTACCCAGTGGCATGTCCGCTGACGCTCCTCCAGGCGATGATGGGGTTGGTGATCCGTGGGGAGTGCAGTCGGCGGGTTCTGTTGCGGCGGCGCGGCGGTGGGGCCGCGGCGGATGTAGGAGACCAGCGAATGGGCTTCGCTGATGTCAGCGTGCACCCCGGACATACCGATGTAGCGGCCCAGACAAGCCGAGGCCGCCAGTCGCAGGACAAGATCGAGATCATTCTGGTAGGGGAGGCCAACACTCCCGTCATGGTCGTCATGATCACCACGGCCAGCCGATAGCGTGTACTCCGGCACCTCGATCAACCACATCGCGGCATGAGAGTGCCCTTCGGTGAGGTATCTGGCGACGGTGGTTCGGAGCGACCTGCGTTCCGTCTGCAGACCGCGAGCGCTGGTCGGGCGAAATACGCAATAGTGTGAAACAGGGCAGCGGCTGGAACGGGCTGCAGGTGTTGACCGATCATCATGCAGGACCGATCAGCGTGGCCGGCGGTGGTTATGCGGTGGTGTGGGAGGTAAGGGGCAGGATGGTTCGGATCGTCTGCGTGCATGGTGTGGGCAAGCAGATGCTCGGTGAGCAGTTGCTGTTGCGGGACTGGTGGCCTGCGCTGGTTGATGGGTTGACGCGTGCTGGCGCTGGCCTGGTGCCGGCCGGTGATGTGGTGATGGCGTTTTATGGGGACCTGTTTCGTCCGCAGGGTGAGCTGTTGGCGGTCGGTGATCCG
>DATHTJ010000210.1:0-15405 GCA_035463315.1 Pseudonocardiaceae bacterium | reverse complement strand
ATTGCCGGTGACACAGCGAACCTGCGCGAGGGACCCGAGCTGCACCCCGACTGCCTGACCCTGCTGCCGCTGATCGGGGTGTGGCGCGGCGAGGGCGAGGTCGTCTACCCGACCATCGACGGGCCGTACCACTTCGGCCAGCAGGTGGTGTTCTGCCACGACGGGCGGCCGTTCCTGCGGTATGAGTCGCGGGCGTGGCTGCTCGACGAGGCCGGCGAGGTGATCAGACCAGCCGCCCGGGAGACGGGGTTCTGGCGACCCCGCCCCGATGACAGCATCGAGCTGCTCGCCGCGCACGCCACCGGCATCGTGGAGATCTACTACGGGCGGCCGCGAAACCAGACCTCGTGGGAGCTGGCCACCGACGCGGTGGTGCGCACCTCGTCGGCCAAGGAGGTCACCAGCGCGCACCGCCTCTACGGCATCGTCGAGAGCGGCGACCTCGCCTACGTCGAGCAACGCGCCATGGTCGGCCACCCCCTCCAACCCCACGTCTCCACCCTCCTCCACCGAGTAGCCGGCTAACCCCACCCGGCTTGAGCAGAACGCGCTTGCGGGAGCGCCCGAACAGCAGTCAGCCCCCGAGGTGCACGCCGCAGGCAGCGACGAGCCCGAGCGGGACCAGTGCTCGGGTAACCCCGGGGGCCGGGTGACTGCCTTGGATTTGCCAGCCGCCGCTCGCAGTCCGCCGTTGTCGTCAACGCCGTCCCGCAGGAGGTGGCATTCCACGGCCGTCGGCGGCTCTAGCTGACAGCCACCTCACGAGTCCTATAGCCGTTCAACCTTGGACCACCTCCTTCCCGTGTACCAGTCACGCTAACCGCGCCGCAGGTGGCTCGGCAACGTCATTGCCGAGCCACCCGATCTCCCCTGGCGGCGGGCAGCGGCAGCAGCCCCCGCAGCGCCGCGGTGCGGCCGGTATCGGGCAGCGGGTGGCCGTTCAGGGTGTGCACGCGGGTGATCAGCCGGACGCTGGAGCACAGCCACACCCCGTCGGCCGCGAGCAGGTCTGCCACCTGCAGCGGCTCTACCTGGGTGTGCCATCCGGCCGGTCCGGCGGCTCGAAACAGGGCAGCCTGGGTGGTGCCGGGCAAGATGCCCAGGTCGGTCGGCGGGGTGCGCAGGGTGGAGTCCTGCGCGATGACCACCGTGGAGGTAGCACCCTCCAGCACGGAGCCGTCTGTGGCGGTGAACACGACGTCCTGAGCGCCGAGCTGCGCGGCATGCCGCAACGCGGCCATGTTCACCGCATACGACAACGTCTTCGCGCCGAGCAGTAGCCAGGGGGCCCGGTCGGCGACATCGGGCACGGTGCCACGGGTCAGCGTCACTGCGGCGACCCCCTCCCGGCGCTGCGCCAGCAGGGTGGGGCTGACCGGCGTCCCCATCGCGTATCCGGTCACCGCGCCGCCGAACCGCGGACCCCGCGTGAGAATCAGCTTCAACACCATCTCCCGACCGCCGTCCCAGGCGTCGATGGCGGTCTGCGCACACCCCTGCCAGGCCCGCAGATCAGGTACGTCGAACTCAAGCATCGCGGCGGAGCGGGCCAGCCGGGCCAGGTGCGCCGTGAGCTCCAGCGCTACCCCGTCGACCACCAGCACGGTCTCGAAAACCCCATCGCCGCGCAGCACGCCGAGGTCGTCGGCGGGCAGCAGGGGAGCGTCCGGGTCGGCGAGACCGCCATTCAGGAGCGCCAGTACACGTTCGGACACAGCACGCGACGCTACCCTCGGCTTACCATCATGGTCGTGGATACCACCTTGCGCCGCACGTTGCACGAGCGGGGAATGCGGATGACCCCCCAACGGCAACTGGTACTCGACGCGGTGCGCGCCTTGCAGCACGCCACCCCGGAGCAGATCTGCGAGTACGTGCAACGCCGCGCCCCCGCGGTCAACATCACGACGATCTACCGGTCCCTCGACCTGCTTGAGGGCCTCGATCTGGTCCGGCACACCCACCTCGGGCATGGCGCGCCGAGCTACTCCACCCAGGCACATGAGCACGTGCACCTGGTGTGCCACCGTTGCGGGGAGGTCACCGAGGTACCCACCGAGGAGCTCACCGAGCTGACCGAGCGGTTGTGGCACCGGCTCGGGTTCGCCCTGGACCCCAGCCACCTGGCGCTGTCCGGGCGCTGCAGGCACTGCACCGAGCAAGACGACTCGTGACCTCGCCCCTGCTTGACCTGCCCGGCGCGGTGCCCCCGCCCGAGGGGTCCCCCGACGCCGGAGTGGCCTGGCACCACGGTGACCCGTTGGGTGAGCAGCGCGCCGCCGAGCGCGACGTCGTGATCGTGGACCGGTCGCACCGCGAGGTGCTCGCCGTGCCCGGCGAGGACCGGTTGAGCTGGCTGCACACCATCACCTCCCAGCACCTGCTCACCCTCGCCGAGGGCGAGCACACCGAAGCGCTGGTGCTCGACCTGCAGGGTCGCGTCGAGCACCACGCGGTGGTCTCCCATGTGCACGACACGGTGTGGCTGGACACCGAGCCGGGCCGGGCCGGGGGGCTGCTGGCCTACCTGAGCTCGATGGTGTTCTGGTCGAAGGTGACGCCACGGGATGCGACCTCCGAGCTGGCCGTGCTCTCGCTGCTCGGTCCTGCCACCGACAAGGTGATCGCGCAGGTCGGACAGCTGGGTGGGTTCGTGCGCGCCCAGGCGGGCCGGGCGGACCTGCTGGTGCCGCGCGACGACGTGACGCAGGTCTGGCAACGGCTGGTCATGGCCGGCGCCATGCCAGCCGGGACCTGGGCATATGAGGCCATCCGGGTGGCGGCACTGCGCCCGCGGCTGGGCATGGACACCGATGAGCGCACCATTCCGCACGAGGTCGGCTGGATCGGGTCCGCCGTGCACCTGGATAAGGGCTGCTACCGGGGCCAGGAGACGGTGGCGCGGGTGGCGAACCTGGGCCGCCCGCCGCGGCGGATGGTGCTACTGCATCTGGAGTCACCCGAGACGTTGCCAGCCACCGGGGACCCGGTGCGCGCCGATCAGCGGGTGGTCGGCCGGGTCGGCACCGTGGCCACCCACCACGAGCTCGGCCCGATCGCGCTGGCGCTGCTCAAGCGCTCGGTGGACCCGACCACGCCACTGCTCGCCGGGGACGCTGCCGCGTCGGTGGACCCGGACTCGGTCCCACCGGACAGCGGCGAGCCCCCGGGCCGAGCCGCGCAGCGTGGCTTGAGGACGTGACCCATGATCGAGGTTCGGCCTGGGGGGCGTCGGCGGATCGACCGGGTGCTGGCGCCCGGCTATGTTGCCGAGCTGGTCCAGCTCGAGCTGGCCGAGGTGCGCGCGCGCCGGAATGACGCGGCACAGGAGGAAACCGATCTGTCTTACCTGCGCCGGCTGCTGCACGCCCGGATCGACATCGTGCGCGCCGAGCAACAACGTCGGCGCGAGGGCGGCAGCGCTCCCGTCGTGGCCGAGCTGGCCCACATCCTGGCGGCCAACACCCTAGGCCCGGCAACCGGCTCGGGTCGCTTCCAGATGCTGGAGCCCTCGCGGGCGCAGGCGCATCGCCGCACTGTCGAGGCGCTGATCGCCGATGTCGATCTCTCCGACGTGGGGTCGCTTTCCGGCGAGCAGCTCACCGCCGCTCTGCAGGCCTACCGCACGGAGGAAGCGTCGGTATCCCAGCGCCACCGCGAGGTGCAGCACGTCATGGACACCTTCAACGCGGAGATCGGCGCCCGGTATGCCAGCGGAACAGCCTCAGTGGACGACCTGCTCGCCGAACAACGCCAGCTCGCCGAACCCGACAACCAGGAGCACTGACGCGGACGGCGCAGCTCAGATCCGGTCCCTGAGCCGCCGTGCGGTACCGATCATCAGCCCGATCGCACCACGGGCGACGACGACCACGGCCACCCACGACACTCGTGATCGGCACTGGCCAGCGACACGCGTGGGGGCACTGCGGCCACGTCGCATCCGACCCACGGAACCCTGTACGGTGTGACCCAGAGGATGTTGCCGAGATGAACGAGGCCGCCGAATCCCCCGGCCGCTTCGTCCCTGCGTGCGAGGGGGTCGAGCCATGGGGCGCGGCCGAGCCAAGGCCAAGCAAACAAAGGTGGCCCGGGAGCTCAAGTACAGCTCTCCCACCACTGATCTTGAGGCCCTGCAACGAGAGCTGTCGGGCGACAACGGCGCCAGCCGCGGCGATGACGACCGCGCCGAGGACACCTACGAGGACGAGTACAACCAGCACCGTCGGTGACCCGAGACTTTCCGGTGACCCCAGCCTCTCCCAGCATGGACGCCTGATCGAGTGCGGTCAGAACCGTGGATGATCCCCGCGAAGGACGGCCCGGACGGCGTCTTTCGCGGCAGCGTCGACCCCGACGTCACGGGACCTGTGCACCTCACCGAGCACCCATGCCGGCACGTGCCGGGCGGTCAGGACGGCCAGCGCGCGGTCCACCTCAGATGCCTCGACCACGGCGGCCATCCCGACGCCCATGTTGAAGGTGCGCTCCATCTCCGCGCGCTGCACCCGACCCAGCCGAGCGATCAGGGCAAACTCAGCGGCCGGTGTCCAGCTCCCGCGGTCCAGCACGGCGACCAGCCCGCGCGGTATCACCCGCGCCAGGTTCGCCGCTAGACCGCCGCCCGTGACGTGCGCGAAGGTCCGCACCTCGGTCTCCGCGACCAACGCCAGGCAGTCCTTGGCGTAGATCCGGGTGGGTTCGAGCAGCTGCTCCCCCAGGGTGCGGCCGAACTCCTCCACGTGCCCGTCCAGCGGCATCCGGGCAATGTCGAGGAGCACGTGCCGGGCCAGCGAGTAGCCATTGGAGTGCAGCCCCGACGAACCCATCGCCACCACCACGTCACCAGGCCGGACGCAGTCGGGCCCCAGGATGGCGTCGGCCTCCACCACGCCCACTCCGGTCGCAACCAGGTCGTAGTCGCCATCGGCCATCATCCCGGAGTGCTCGGCGGTCTCCCCGCCCAGCAGCGCGCAACCGGCCTGGACGCAGCCCTCGGCGATGCCCCGGACCAGGTCCGCGATCCGCTCTGGCACGACCTTGCCGACGGCGATGTAGTCCTGCAAGAACAGTGGCTCGGCTCCGCAGACCACCAGATCGTCGGCGACCATCGCCACCAGGTCGATCCCGATGGTGTGGTGGGTGTCCATCGCCTGCGCCACCGCGATCTTGGTGCCGACGCCGTCCGTGGAGCTCGCCAGGACGGGCTCCCGCCAGCGGTCAGGCTTGAGCTTGAACAGGCCGGCGAACCCACCGATGCCGCCCAGCACCTCGGGGCGGCTGGCCCGCTCGGCGTGCGGGCGCAGCTGGGTGACGGCCCGCTCCCCGGCGGCGATGTCGACCCCGGCTGCGGCGTAGGTGGTGTGCGGTTTGTCGGTCTCGGTCATGGCGCACCTCACCCCACTCGCAACGCCGGCTGGTGCAGCTCCTGCTGGGCGTCCTCGAGCAGGTGCTTGCCGATGGACCCGCTGGGCGGCAGCGGGATCGGGTAGCGGCCGTCGAAGCATGCTGCGCACAACCGGGACGCCGGCTGGTCGGAGGCGGCGATCAGGTTCGCAAGGCTGATATAGCCGAGACTGTCCGCTCCGATCCGGCGCCGTATTCCCTCGACATCGCTGACGTCGACACCGTCGGCGATGAGCTCGGCGCGGGAGGCGAAGTCGACACCGTAGAAGCACGGCCAGCGGACCGGTGGGCTGGCAATCCGCACGTGCACCTCGACCGCCCCGGCCTCGCGCAGCATCCGGACCACGGCGCCCTGGGTGTTACCCCGCACGATGGAGTCATCCACCACCACCAGGCGTTTGCCGCGGATGACGTCGCGCAGCGGGTTGAGCTTGAGCCGGATGCCGAGCTGGCGGATCGTCTGCGACGGCTGGATGAAGGTGCGCCCGACGTAGGAGTTCTTCACCAGCCCCGAGCCGTACGGGATTCCCGAGCCCTGCGCGTAGCCGATGGCCGCCGGGGTACCTGACTCGGGCACCGGAATGACCAGATCGGCGTCGACCGGGTGCTCGGCCGCCAGCCGCCGGCCGATCTCCACCCGGGTGGCGTGCACGCCGCGCCCGGCGATGGTGGTGTCCGGGCGGGCCAGGTAGACGTACTCGAACACGCAACCCTTGGGATCGGGGTTGGCAAAGCGCGAGCTGCGCAACCCGCCCGCGTCAATGGCCAGCAGCTCGCCCGGCTCAACCTCACGGACAAAGCTGGCACCGACGATGTCCAGCGCCGCGGTCTCGCTGGCGACCACCCAGCCGTGCTCCAGCCGGCCCAGCGCCAGCGGACGGACGCCGTGCGGGTCACGGGCAGCGTAGAGCGTGCCCTCATTGCAGAACACCAGCGAGAACGCCCCTCGCAGCTGGGGCAGCAGGCGCTGGGCGGCCTCCTCGATGCTGGTGTCCGCCGCGGCAGTGGCGAGCAGCCCGGTGATCAGATCGGAGTCGGTAGTCGCGCCGTTGCGGGTGGGCGCGCCGACCTTGCGGGCCTGCTCCAGCAATTCGGCGGTGTTCACCAGGTTGCCGTTGTGCCCCAACGCCAGACCCGACCCGCTGACCGTGGTGCGAAACGTGGGCTGGGCGTTCTCCCAGGTGGTCGACCCCGTGGTGGAGTAGCGGCAGTGTCCGACCGCGATATGCCCGAGCAGGCTGGACAGCACCTGCTCGTCGAACACCTGGCTGACCAGCCCGAGATCTTTGAACACCAGCACCTGCGAGCCGTCGGCCACCGCTATGCCAGCGGCCTCCTGGCCACGGTGCTGTAAGGCGAACAGACCAAAGTAGGCGAGCTTGGCGACCTCCTCGCCGGGAGCCCAGACACCGAAGACACCACACTCTTCGCTCGGTTCGGTGTAATCGTTTCTGCGGTGGTCGTCGGGGTCATGCCGGGGCGCCTTGTTGCCCACCTGCGACTCCCTGTCGACGGGACTGGAGACAGTCCACACTCTACTGGCTGCCTGCAAGGTCCCGCGCGCATGCTAGGCCGAAGGGGTAGAGCTGCCCGTCCCAGGTGGTTTCGCGGCGCTGAAGCGCGGTATGCATCTAGTCGGGGGGGTGCCCAGCCACCTCACGCACGCGGAGACTTAGTGCCCAGACCGACTCCCCACCACCGTCGTAAGGCGGGCTCCGGACCCCCAGCCACTGCCTTGATCGCATGGATCGGCACCGACCCCCGACGGCGCAGCGCTACCGCGGCCACCGCGGAGGGCGGGCACAAGCACGCTCCGCGGTCAGCTGCCAGCTTCCGATCTGCCAGGAACGTCGTCGCCAGCGTTGCGCTGATCTGCGGCGCAGTCCTGGCCGTCACGCTAAGCGCCACCGAGGCAGTCCTCGCCCCGCGCGGGGCCACCACGCCACCCGTGATCTCGCAGGACCACCAGGCAGCGCCTCCCGTCCCCGCCAAGCAGGTCGACCCACACCCGATGGTCTCCCCTCTCCCAGCCGCCGCGCAGCCAGCGCCGGTCCGCCAGGCACCGCAGTCCATCCCGGTGCTCCCTGAAACGGAGCCCGACGCTCAGACAGCCACACCGGCTGCAGTAGAGCAGGCCCCAGCAAAGCAGGCCCCAGCAGAGCAGGCCGCCGCCCCCCGCGTCAGGACCCAGCCGGATGCGGTAGCCCAGCAGCGCGTCACGACCAAGCCCGACGACACTCCGACGTCATCATCGACCCCGGCAGCACACTCCAGCCAGAGGTCACCCTCTGCTCGGGAGGCAAGGCCCGGCCTGGGGTCGACGGTGAACCGGGCGACAGAGTCTCTGGGCTCGACATTGGACCTGCGTTGAGCCGGAGGTAGCGCTGGCCGTTGCTCACCACCTGGGGCCGTTGCTCACCTGGCCACTTACGCTCTGCGTCCGAGCAGGGCAAGCAGTCGGGTCTGGGCGTCGGTGTCGGTGTCCACTGCGACGGGCGGGGCGAACAGTCCCGTGCCGGTCAGCTGATCAACCTGCGGCTCAACGAAGCCCAGCACATCACGCACCAGCTCCTTGTCGAGACGCTCATCAGCGCCGATTCCCCGGGCCAGATCCCAGCAGGCTCAGCGCACCAGCGGCAACCACCCCGAGACGTCTGCCCGGGAGCCCGATGCCGCCACCCGCCCGTCGACCATCGCTGCGGCCCAGGTCAGCCGGCCGGTGGCGAGCTCAAGCCAGGTCCGCGGATCCGTCTCCACCACATTGGGTGGGGTGCCCCTCGTGTGTCGCGGCCCCGCGACACACTGCACCGCGGCGAACGGCGGCACCCGCACCTCCACCGTGCCACCCGGTGCTACCTGCGCCAGGGCGCGCAGACTGAGCCGGACAGCCTGCGCCAGCTCAGCACGGCCCGGCTCCGGCGCCTCCCCATCCAGCCATCCCACGACCGCGCCCACCACGTCACGCAACTCGTTCATGTGCTTCTCCACGCCTTCTGGATGCAGACTGCAGTAATCCAGGGGCTCATTGATGCAGTCTGCATCCAGAACACGGTCGAATAGGGCGGGGAGGGTGGACTCCCAGGCGGGGCGGAGTTCGTCTAGGGGGAGGGTGGCGATGTTGGCGATCTCCAGCACGGGGGCGGCATGGACCTCGCCGAGTCGGGTCACCGGCACCCTGTGGTCCGTGCACAGTTGCGCGACACGGTGCGCATGTGCGCTGGGCACGCCGAGCAAGACGCGCCCGGCGGACTCGGCGAAGAGGGCGACGAACGGGGCCAGTCCCGCAGGCAGCACGATCCGGGCGCCGTGGCCACTCACGAGGGCCGCTTCCACCAGCGCCTGCGCAAGGCCACCGTCGGACAGATCGTGGGTCCCACTCACCAGGCCGTCCCGGGCCGCAGCTGCCAGCACCTGGCCGATCGCCTGCTCGCGGGCTAGATCCACCGCAGGCGGGCGACCGCCGAGATGCCCGTGCACCTCGTGTGCCCATTCGCTGCCGCCGAACTCGTCGCGGGTGTCACCGAGCAGCCAGACCTCGTCACCGGGACCGCCCAGCGCGGTGCGGATCCGGCGGCGCACGTCGTCGATCACGCCGAGCACTCCCACCACCGGGGTGGGCAGGATGGCGGTGTCCCCGGTCTGGTTGTAGAAGCTCACGTTCCCGCCGGTGACTGGGATGCCGAGGGCGGCGCAACCGTCGGCCAGGCCGCGGACGGCCTGCTGGAACTGCCACATCACGCCGGGATCGGTGGGCGAGCCGAAGTTGAGGCAGTTCGTCACGGCCAGCGGGGTGGCGCCGGTGACCGCGACGTTGCGGTAGGCCTCGGCCAGCGCGAGCTGGGTGCCGACGTAGGGGTCCAGCATGCAGTACCGGCCGTTGCCGTCGGTGGCCACCGCCACCCCGCGCTGCGTGGTCTCATCGATGCGCACCATGCCGGCGTCACTGGGTTGCGCCAGCACGGTGCCGCCGCGTACGTAGCGGTCGTACTGGTCGGTCACCCAGGAGCGCGAGCACAGCCCGGGGCTGGCGACCATCCGCAGCAGCGTTGACCTTATCTCATCCGGTGTGGACGGTCGTCGCAGTGTGTCCGGGGTGGATGCCTGCATGGCATCCTGTGTGGACGGCCGGCGCACCGGGCGCTGGTAGACCGGTCCGTCGTGCGCGACGGTGCGCGGTGGCACGTCGACCACCGTCTCACCGTGCCAGGTGATCACCAGGCGGTCGCCATCGGTGACCGCACCGATCACCGTTGCGGTGACGTCCCATTTCGCGCACACCGCCATGAAGGCGTCCACATCGGAGGGATGCACCACGGCGCACATCCGCTCCTGGGACTCGCTGGAGAGGATCTCGGCCGGGGTCATGTCCGGCGCCCGCAGCGGCACCGCGTCGAGCTCCACCCGCATGCCACCGTCACCGGCGCTGGCCAGCTCGCTCGTCGCGCAGGACAACCCTGCCCCACCGAGGTCCTGGATGCCGACCACGAGACCGGCCTTGAAGAGCTCCACACAGCACTCGATGAGCAGCTTCTCGGTAAACGGGTCGCCCACCTGCACGCTGGGCAGCTTCTTTCTCCCGACTTGCCCCCCGTGGTCGGCACTGAAGCTCTCGCTGGCCAGCACCGAGACCCCGCCGATGCCGTCCAGGCCAGTGCGCGCGCCGAACAGGATGACCTTGTTTCCGGTGCCGCTGGCGTGTGCCAGGTGCAGGTCCTCGACCCGCATCGCTCCCACGCACAGCACGTTGACCAGCGGGTTACCCGCATAGGAGGGGTCGAAGACCACCTCGCCACCGATAGTGGGCAGGCCCAGGCAGTTGCCGTAACCGCTGATGCCGGCGACAACCCCGGGCAGCACCCGGTTCGTGTCGGCGGCGCCGGCAGGGCCGAAACGCAGCGGGTCGGCCACCGCAATCGGTCGAGCGCCCATGGCCATGATGTCGCGCACGATCCCGCCGACCCCGGTCGCTGCGCCTTGATAGGGCTCCACATAGGACGGATGGTTGTGTGACTCGATCTTGAAGGTCACCGCCCAGCCATCCCCAACCTCGACCACGCCGGCGTTCTCGCCGATCCCGGCGAGCATCCGCTGCCGCATCGCCGCGGTGGTGGTCTCCCCGAAATAGCGCAGGTGCACCTTGGAGGACTTGTAGGAGCAGTGTTCGCTCCACATCACCGAGTACATCGCCAGCTCGGCCTCGGTGGGCCGGCGCCCGAGGATCTCCCCGATCCGGGCGTACTCGTCATCGGCCAGCCCCAGCTCGCGGTAGGGCTGCGGGTGGTCGGGGGTGGCGGCAGCATGCTGCACGGAGTCGACGGCTAGGTTGCGCACCCCTCGACGGTATTCGAGGCGCTATTCGGGGCCGAATTGCGATCCCGGGCGCGGCGAGGGTCCTGCCGTGCCCGCGCCAGGTTCTGAGGCGCGTACTGGAGTCCGAGGGCTGGGTGAGCGGGCAGAGTCGAGCACGGCGTCGACCGCGGACCGGAAGAGGTCAAGGCCGTCAGCGGACGGTCCGGTGAGCGGGTCGATCGCGTGCTCGGGATGCGGCATCAGCCCGACTACCCGACCGTCCGCCGAGGCGATCCCGGCAATGTCGTGCATCGCGCCGTTCGGGGTCCCACCGAGGTAGCGGAACACGACGCGACCGTCACCCTCCACAGCGGCCAGCGTCGCCGCATCGGCCACATAGCGGCCCTCAAGGGACTTCAGCGGCACCACGATCTCGGCGCCCAGCGGATACCGGCCCGTCCAGACCGTTTCGCTGCTCTCCACCCGCAGCCGCTGATCACGGCAGACAAAGTGCAACCCGACGTTGCGGACCAGCGCGCCGGGCAGCAACCCGGCCTCACACAAGATCTGGAAACCGTTGCAGATGCCCAGTACCGGCGTGCCCCGGCGGGCGGCGTCCAGCACGGCCCGCAGCACCGGCTGGTGTGCGGCGATCGCACCGGCGCGCAGGTAGTCGCCGTAGGAGAACCCGCCGGGCACCACGACGGCGTCCACCCCGCGCAGGTCGTCATCGGCGTGCCAGAGCGCCACCGGCTCGGCCCCAGCGTGGCGTACCGCGCGGGCAGCATCGACGTCGTCGAGCGTGCCAGGGAAAGTGATCACGCCGATCCTGGGAGCGCCGATGGCCCGACCTTGCGAGCAGGTCTCGCGGCTGATGGCTCGACCCTGCGAGCAGGTCTCGCTCACAGCCGCCGCACCGTCCAGTCTTCAATCACCGGGTTGGCGAGCAGCTCGCCTGCTATCCGGTGCAGCTCAGCATCATCGAGAGTGTCCGCCACGTCCAGCTCGAAGTGCTTGCCCTGGCGCACGTCGTGCACCCCTTCGAAGCCCAGCCGGGGCAGCGCGCGTGCGATCGCTTGGCCCTGCGGGTCAAGGATCTCCGGTTTGAGGACCACGTCGACCACCACTCGTGCCACGGCGCTGAGGCTACCGGTGCGCCCGGCACGGGCCAGCGCCGCAAGGCCGGACTGCTCGCGGCGTGGCAGGCTGGCAGTTGACTCTCGCCAGGAGGTGACCATCCATGCACATCGTCCACCTGGGGCAGTCCTGCGTGCTGGTCGAGATCGGGACGGCGCGGCTGCTGCTGGACCCCGGGATCTACTCCGCCGGCTTCGAGGAGGTCACCGGACTCGATGCGATCCTGGTGACCCACCAGCATCCCGACCACCTCGACCTCGACCGGCTGCCCGCCCTGCTGGCCGCGAACCCGGGGGCGCAACTGGTGGTCGACGTCGGCTCGGCGGAGCACCTGGCTGACGCCGGCATCGCGCACCGGGTGGTGAGTCCTGGGCAGCGGCTGGACCTGGCCGGCGCCACGGTCGACGTGATCGGCGGTGACCACAGTGTGATCCATCCGGACATTCCCGTGATCCCGAACAACGGCTACCTCATCGACGGTGGCGCCGGGACGGTCCTGCATCCCGGGGACTCGTTCGACCTGGTCGACGCCGACGTCGACGTGCTGTTGCTGCCCACCGCAGCGCCCTGGCTCAAGGTTTCCGAGGCGGTGGACTACCTGCGTGCGGTCGATCCCGGGTTGGCAGTCCCGATCCACCAGGCCATCTTGGCCAAGCCGGAGAAGCATTACGGGCTGTTCCGCGAGCTCGCCCCGGTCGGAACTGAGATCCACGTTGCGCCACACGGTGAGACACTCAAGCTCTGAGCAAGTCAGGATGTCAGCGCAGGCTGCACGGTGACTGCTCGGTATGTGCTGGGGCGGGCGTGATGGTGCAGCGCGATGTCCACCGCGTCCAGCAGGGCTGACCGGCGCGCAGTGCGAGCCATGACGCCGCACCCAGATGACAGGCCGCTGACCGCAGGGTTTCGGCTGTCAATCGACCCGCAGAAACCACGCCGCGTCAACGACGACACTCGGGGGGCGCCGACCTGGCCTGGCCGGCGCCCCCCGAGTGGTACTACATCGAACTCCTGCGGCTACTTCGGTGCGGTACCCACCAAGCCGAGGAGGTCACCAGTGTCGCTCAAGACAGGCAACCCGAGCAGCGTCTTGCTGAGTTCCGACGTCAGCTGCTCAGTCGATGGCAAAGGCAGCGCCGGAAGTGCGAGCGCCGGCACTGGCGGCAACAAATCCAGAGCAGGAAGCCCAGCCTGAGCAGCTGGACCCTGGGCACCAGATGCGGCATTCATTTCCCGCATCACGCCCGCATTCCCGAAGTTCAAGAGCAACGGACTGGTCTCGATCCCCAACGCATTGTTGTTGATCAGGTCGACCTGGTTGCTGATGAACCCGGTGTCACCCTTGATGGCCTGAACGGACCTGATGATGTCATCGACCTGAGTGCTAGCGACAACGATCCTGGTCTTGATGTCGTACACAAGGTCAACGACCTGGATGAAGGTCGGGCCGATCTGGTTCACGGTATTGTTGATCGATTGAGCACTGGCGAGAACCGTGAGCAGTGTAGAATCGATCGCGCTCGCACTCTTGTTGATCTCCAAGACCGAGCCGTTGATCTGCTTCGCCGACGTGTTGATCGACTGCGCCGAAGCGAGGATCGCCTTGGCACTGTTGTCGATACTGCTGGCGGAATCGGCCACATTTCCGACGATCCCGGTCAGCGATGCAGCCGCGTCGCGGATCTGGTTGGCGGTGTCCTGCACATTGGTGAGGACCGCAACCGTGTCAAGCTTGGTGTTGATGGGCGCGACCGACTCATTGATCACACCGACTCGACTCTCGATCCGATTAGCCGTGCTGATAATGCCGGTCAAGAGCAGTACCGCAAACAACGCCCAGAAGATGACAATGACGAGCATGATCCCTGGTAGGGCGTTGGAAGTCAAGCGTCGCATCAGTCACCTCCTACGGGGTGCACTTGAATGGAGGAAGCAGAGACAGCGTCGGCGAAGTGCAGATGTTCGTCAGGTGGTCGTTGGTCTCCTGGAGCTGAAGGTTGATGGTGCTGGTGTCGTTCTGAGCCGCTGTGAGGATCTCGTTGGCGAAACCGACCTGCTTGAAGATCAGCGCGGTGCCTTGGCTGTTCTCGTTCTGGATTGACTCGAGAGTGAGCTCGATCGCCGACGCGTTGCGCAGAACCTGCAGCAGGATGTTGGAGGTGTCGATCAGCGAGCTGTTGACGCTTCCCACCGAACCGGAGATAGAGACCAGTGCCCCCGAAGTGTCCACCAGCGATCCAGAGGTGTTGACCAGCGAAGCGGAAGTGTCCTTCAACGATGCGTCAATACTCTGCAGCGAACCCTTGATCGACTGCAGCGACGCAGTGGCATCGGCAACCTGACCAGTGATCGGCTTCAAGGAGGTGTCGATATCTGTCAGCGCGGAGTTGATCGTCTGGATGTAGCCGGGCAGGGGTGTGACGTCCCCCGTGGCACCCGCCACGGCACTCGACGCACTGAACAACCCCACATCGATGGACTCGAGCGCTCGCACGATGCCGATCAGGAACCCGATAACGACCACCACGACGATGATCCCCAGGGTGACCCAGATCCACAGCCACCTGACGAATGAGCTTCCAGGAGGAGGCTCGGAGGTGACGGTCGACGACCTATTGATTTGCTGCGTTGTCATCTTCCATCCTCCTAGCAGGGCGGCTGCGGCGGGGCAATGAGGTTGAGGCGCACCTTGGCGTTGATGCAGCGGGACGTCAGCTCAGCCCTGATCGCCTGGTTGTTGATATTACCGGTGTCAATCTTGATGTTCTGGGCAATGACAATGGTCCTGGCGATGGTCTCATTGATCGTCACCGCATCGGCGTCAATACGCTGTGCAACGTCGAGAATCAACGATGCCTGAGTGTTGATGCCCCTCGCCGTGGCGTTGATCGTTCCCGCAGTACTGTTGATCGTCCCGGCGTTGGTATTGATGTCGCGCGCAGTGTTGTTGATCGCGACCGCAGTGCCGTTGATCGTCCCGGCCGTGCCGTTGATGGTTCCAGCGCTCGTATTGATTGATTTCGCCAAGCCATCAATGTCACGGGCGACAGTGTCGACCGTCCGGAGCTGGCCTTCCAGTGGCTTTGCGCTCGACAGGATCGACGCGGCAACCTCGTTCGTCCGGTTCAGCTGGACGACTGTGTCAGTCGCGACGTCGATACTGCCAGCGTTTCCCGAGATAGTCTGCGCCTTCTTGTCGATGCTCTGTGCTGCCGCCAGAGTTCGGGCGAGCAGCGCGGCCGCTATACCGATGATCAGAACTGCGAACACGAGGATCACAACACTGACAACGTTGAACAGTCCAGCTCCTCCAGATCTACTGGCTCGAGCATCCGTTCTAGCCAACTCCACCACCGCTTCCTTGTGCAGGGTTGTTCATGCAGCGGGAAGCGTGCAGGGGCGGGGAGTCACGGCAGAGACAGATGAGTCGCCGCAACGGCCGACGCCGCTGGGACGGCCTCCTTTCTCAGCACGCCTCCCCGGGGCAGCTGCTCCCGTCAGGTAAGCGGCAGCGTGGAGGAAGTCGACCAAGAACGCAAGGGGTGAGGTCGTGAGAACGGAGCGTAGTTACCC
>DATHTJ010000209.1:0-12135 GCA_035463315.1 Pseudonocardiaceae bacterium | reverse complement strand
GACGGTGGCGAGGAAGGCATGCCAGGCCGTGGTGGTGACGGCCAGCACGGGGCCATCGGCGTTCTTGGAGTCGCGCACCAGGACACCGGCCGGTGCGGGCGCGACCTCGACGCAGGCGCTGCCGCTGCCGCTGTAGCTGCTCGTGTGCCAGACGATGCCGTCCGGCTCAGGCGCGGTCATCAGGGTCCTCTCGGTCGGCGTAGAGCTCGGTTGCCAGGGTGGCAATCAGCTCCTTCGATTCTCTCTCGCCCAGCGTGGTCTCGGCCAGCGCCCCGAGAATGCGCTGGTAGGCGGCGATCTCCTCTTTCTTCTCCAGGAACAGGCTGGAGGTCTCGCCCTCCAGGTACACCACCGGCCGGAACTCGGCGAACTCCAGGAGGATGAACGGTCCAGCCGACGCGGCGTGCGCGCCGAGCGCGGCCGGGATCACCCGCAGGGTGAGGTACGGGCGCACCGCCATCCGCAGCAGGTGGTGCAGCTGCTCGGACATCACCGCCGACCCGCCGACCGGTGTACGCAGCACGGACTCGTGGACGTAGAAGGTGAACCGCGCCGGCCGCTCCCGGCTGAACATGCTCTGCCGGGCCAGCCGGGCGGCTACCCGATCATCGACCTCGTCCGCCGGCACATTGGCGATGCGGCTGATCACCGCCCGGGCGTAGTCACCGGTCTGCAGAAGACCAGGCACCAGCATCGGCTGGATATCGCTGTAGGTCACTGCCCGGTTCTCGTGGTCGATTAGTGTCATGAGCTGCTTGGGCAGCCTCGCGCCGTGCTGCTGGAGCCAGCCCGGGGTGTTGCGCTCCTGGCAGAGCCCGAGCAGCCGGTCGCGCTCCTTGCCCTTCACCCGACACATCCCGAGGATGGCCGCGACGTCCACCTCGGTGGCGCTGCGCTTGCCGGACAGCAGCCGCGACATCTTGCTCGGCGACCAGCCGAGCACGTGGGCGGCATGCTCGCCGGTCAACCCGGCCTGCTCGATGGCCTGGCGCAGCCCGTCGCCGAGTTCCCGGCTACGTATCGTCGGCTCGAGATCGCGCATGAAAACCTCCCCTGGCGGATTCCAGCGGACCATACGACCACGAACAACAGCGCCACATCGATATGCGCAATTGTCCCCCGAACGGATGCATTTCGTGCCCCTGGGGCAACCAGTTAGCTCATTGTCGGCGGGGTGGCGGCCTCGCCGAACTCGGGGCCTGACTGTAGCCGCCGCAGCGGCGTCCGTCGTTATGCTGGAGGCCAGCAGGAAAGGCGGGATATGAGTGACCTGACGGGTAAGACTGTCGGCGAGCTTGTCAAGCATTTTCGCAACCGGATCGGAACGATCCGGGCTGTTCTCGGTGGGCTGGCAGGACGCAGTGCGGAATGGGCGATGCTGCACGCCGTCGAGCGCACCGCGTTAGAAACCATTCGTTTCAACGGCTACGCCAAAGGCATGCTGCTTTCCTTCGCCGCCGCACCGCCTGCTGGTCTGCGAGACGAGGTGCCCGCGCTCTGCCGACGGGCCGGTATCCAGCTGTAACACACCGAGGTACGGAAGGTACCCGGGTCGCTGAGCATCACGCTTAGCGTGCCCAGCAATTCAGGAGGGTGACGTTCGTGTTCACTGTTGGGCCCGCTCCGTATCCGGAACCTCAGCCTTTCTCTTGGTTCCCGCTTGCTGGGCAGCGGCACGCTATCGACCGGCAAGACCGCAACATTCCGCTCGACAGCCCGATGCGCACCCTCTGCGGTGCCACCCACCCACGAGGCCCGGACGGCGACATGGAGTGGCTCTGGCCTACTTGCCAACCCTGCTGGGACGAGACATGCATGATCGTCGGAATCCGTCCTCGCCGGTAAATGCTCGGATGCCCTCCGGAGCGGTTCTATGGATCCCGTCCAGAATCAGGCGGCTCGGGCATGTCGCCCACCGACTACATAAAGATCGGCGACCAGCCCGCGTTCGGCTAGTTCGGCACCCAGTGTGGTGAGGGCCCTGAAGATCTCGTCTCGGCGCGTCGCTACACCCGGCTCAGCATGCCTGCGCCGAGCAGGATGCCCCGTCGGCGGAACGCCGCAGGCGACTCCACGATGGCACGCGCCCACAGACCCGGGTAGCGCGGCCACCAGATACGGGACAGGAAACGGCCGGGTTCGCTAGCCCAGGGTGGCGCGGGAGCTTCGTGTGCATCGGCGAAGTGCTCGGCGAGCGCGGCGAGATAGGCATTGGTGCGCGGATCGAGGTCGCGCGGCCGCTCGGTGATCCGCCGCGCGATGTCGTCCTCATCCCGCGCCCACCGCAGATCGTCGACGAAGTCGGCCACCGCTTCCCGCAATGCGGTCCCGGCCGCGATCCGATCTGCTGTCCGAGCCAGCGTCATCGGATGCCGAGCCTGCGCGGGCAGGAACTGCCTCAGCTCGACACCGTCGTCATCCTCACGGTGTGCGAAGATCCGCTCGGACGGAGTACTCACGCAGCTCAGTCTGCCCTACCAGGTCGTGCCGTAGCCGCCGAGGTCGCCCAGCTCGATCCGATCCCACAGCGATCCGGTCGTCGGCGACGTGGTGTGTTGCGCGTTCTAGCTCCGCGCGACTCGCCACCACCAACACGAAACCACCGCGTGTGACTATCTCCTCCAGCTCAGCGCTGCAGTCCCTGCGGACAAACAGCGGAACACGGCCAGCATTCCCGGCTTTCAATGCAGCGGCGCGGTGAGCTCCGATCACGACCGCCCCCCACCGCCGCGACCAACATCGCTGCCGCAACGAGCACCCATCCGCGTCCACGACCCAATGCCCGCATGCGGCCATAACAGCAGCACTGAGAGGACATAACAACCAGGTCTTCGCCGGATCAGCGCAGCAACCTCATCTGGTTGCTGGGAGCGGACCTCACGCTTGGATACCGGCAGTTGCACTCCGAGGACCGTAGACGGGCGGCGGGGAAGCGAATGTACTGCACCGCCGAGCCGTCTGTGGATAATGGGCCGTAACCCAGTATGGATCAAGGCGTGTGTGCCACGGCTACTGCTCATCGGTCCCTGACCAGGCGCAGCTGCCGGTGTGGGGCCGTGCGCTGCGTAGGGGCGCCCTCGTGACTGCGGGCGCGTCCACCTCGTCCGCGGTGGCTTGCGCTGAATCCTGAAAAAGTTCAGAATAGCGGCATGACGGTTGAGGTGCAGTGGAGCGAGCTCCAGCGTGACCCGAAGGCTGTGGCCGCGCTGGCCGACCGCGGCGACGTTCGCGTGCGGCGTCGCGACGGTGCCGCGCTGCTGCTCACCCGCGAAGATCGAGCCAGCTCGACAGCGGAGGGTGCCATGACGGCCGCCCGCGCACTGCGAAACCTGCTCGTGCACGTGGGACCTCAGGCTGCGGCCGCAGCACTCATCGATGAGTTCCCCTGGTCAGACGTCCTGCCGGAGCAAGACCGAACTCAGTTCGTGACGGACTTCGTCCGGGCGTTTCAGGCCTCGGCCGAGATGGGCGAGTGGACGCTGGTATCCCAGACGGTCCGAGAGTGGAAGGCTACTGCCGCCGTCCACGCCCATCCGGATCTGGTTAAGCAGCTTTCCGGCCCTCTGAACGATGACTTCGGCGCGGTTCCCGACCCCACCGAAGACTGATGATGGCTTCCAAACGTGGCGACCGGGTAGCCCCACCCGGCCCCCCTGGTGGATGGGAAGCGCGCTTCGCAACGTCAGAAGCCGCCAAGGGCTGGGAAGAACTGTGCCGGACTGCACGGTCGAACACGTGGGAGGCGTGGGTTGTCCTCACCGAACGCCCTACTACACCGGAGAACCCATCGCGCCAGCAGAAGCTCCGTGGGCAGCTCGGAAGCCGCGAGGTATCCGGGCGGCGGCTGGAGCAGTGGCAATACGAGGTCACGTCAGGCGGTCGGATCTGGTATTGCCCCGATCCTGACAAACGAATCACGTGGGTCGTGGTAGCCAGTACCGCCCATCCAAAGTCCACCGAGTAGACCAGTCGAACTGATGCACAAGCTCAGCCGTGCGGGTCGTGGGATCGGTGCGTGCAGTGGGCCTGAGGCGTCGTCGTAGCGGCTGGCGATGAGTTCGGCCACCGCATCGTCGGGGCCGAGGGGGGTGGCGAGCAGGGCTTGCGGATAGGCGGAAAGGGCGAGCCGGGTGATCTTGTCCGGCAGCAGGCCGGGGGCGAGGAACCAGGAGGCGATGGCGATGCGGCGGGCGCCTGCCGCCTGCAGGGTTGCGATGGCGTCGGGCACCGTCGGCCGCACGGCGCACGCGAAGGCGGGGACCACGTGCCAGCGAGTGCGCTGCTCGAGCCGGTGAGCCACGGCGGTGACGGCGGTGTTGGCAGGGGTTTGCTGGGAACCGGCAGCGGCGAGCACGACGCCGAACCCCGGGTCGGCAGGTGATACGCCGACCTCGGTCAGTCGGCGCAGTGCAGCGGCCTCCAGACGCGGGTCGGGGCCCAGAACGTCGGCCACGGTGACGTCCAGCCCAGGCCGGGTCGCTGCGGCGCGGGACACTACGCCGGGCACGTCGACCGTCGCGTGGAAGGCGCGGCCGAGCAGCAGTGGCACCACCACCGCGCTGGGCACCGTGGTGAGGACGGCGTCCAGCCGGGGTGCACAGAGATCCAGGAACGCGAGTCGGACATCGAGGTCGGGTCGCAGCCACCGCACCCGGTCGACCAGTGCCGAGATCGTGGCGGCCGAGCGCGGGTCGCGGCTGCCGTGCGCTACCGCTACCAGCGCTGGCTTCATGCCGCGTCCAGCGCGCCGACCAGCCCGGCGGCGAGGGTGTTGCCGTCGGCGGCGTCGATGACCAGGAAGCCGCCGGTGTGCCGATCGGTGGCGTAGCTGTCCACCGCCAGCGGCTCGGCCAGCCGGATCCGCGCCCCGCCGATCTCGTTGAGTTCCAGCGTGGCTGGCGGCTCGGTGTGCCGCAGGGTGTGCAGGTCCAGCCGCCCGGTCAGCTCCGTGACGATCGCCCGGACGGTACGAGTGCCGTGCTTGACCAGCACCCGCGCCCCGGCCCGCAACGGCCGGTTGGCCAGCCAGCACAGATCCGCGGAAAGCTCGGTGACCACCCGTGGCGCCCGCTGCGGGTGGGCCAGCACCTCGCCGCGCCCGGCGTCGATCTCATCGGCAAGCAGCACGGTGACCGACTGCCCGGCGGTGGCCCGCAGCACCGGACCGTCGGGGGTGTCGATGCCGGTGACGGTGGAGCGCCCGCCCGAGGGCAGCGCAATGACGTCGTCGCCGACCTCGAGCACCCCGGAGGCGATCCGGCCGGCCAGGCCCCGGTAGTCGGGGTGCTCGGCGGTGCGGGGGCGCAACACCAGCTGCACCGGGAAGCGCATCGGCTCGGCTACCGCCTCCCGCCCGGTGGGCACCGCCTCCAAGTGCTCCAGCAGCGTCGGGCCCCGGTACCACGGGATGCGCGCGCTGCGCGCCGCCACGTTGTCGCCGTGCAGCGCCGACACCGGCACGGACACCACGTCCGGCACCCCCAGCGAACGAGCCACCACCGCGAACTCCGACTCGATGCGGCGGAACGTCGGCTCATCGAAGTCCACCAGGTCCATCTTGTTCACCGCGAGCACCACATGCGGCACCCGCAGGAACGCGGCGACGGCCAGATGCCGCCGAGTCTGCTCGACCAAGCCGTTGCGCGCGTCGACCAGCACCACGGCGAGCTCGGCGGTGGAGGCCCCGGTAACCGTGTTGCGGGTGTACTGCACATGCCCGGGGCAGTCGGCCAGCACGAACTTGCGGGTGGGGGTGGCGAAGTAGCGGTAGGCAACGTCGATGGTGATGCCCTGCTCCCGCTCGGCCCGCAGCCCGTCGGTGAGCAGCGCGAGATCCAGCTCGACGCCACCGCGGTCCCGGCTCGCCCGGTCCACCGCGGCCAGCTGGTCGGCCAGGATCGACTGGGTGTCGTGCAGCAACCGCCCGACCAGCGTGGACTTCCCGTCATCCACCGAGCCGGCCGTGGTCAGCCGCAGCAGGCTGGTCATCAGAAGTAGCCCTCACGTTTGCGGTCCTCCATGGCGGCCTCCGACAGCCGGTCGTCGGCCCGGGTGGCGCCGCGCTCGGTGATCCGGCTAGCGGCCACCTCGGCGAGCACTTCGGCGAGGGTCGCGGCGGTGGACTCCACCGCGCCGGTGCAGGAGGCGTCGCCGACAGTGCGGTAGCGCACCGATTTGGTGAGCAACCGTTCGCCGCGCCGCGGGCCGCCCCACTCACCGGCGGTCAGCCACATCCCGTCGCGGGCGAACACCTCCCGCTCGTGCGCGTAGTAGATGCCCGGGATCGGCACGTCGCGCCGAGCGATGTAGTGCCAAACGTCCAGCTCGGTCCAGTTGGACAGCGGGAAGACCCGGACGTGCTCACCGGCGGTGTGCCGGCCGTTGTAGAGACTCCACAACTCGGGGCGCTGGCGGCGCGGATCCCAGCCGCCGAAGGCATCGCGCAGGCTGACGATGCGTTCCTTGGCCCGTGCCCGGTCCTCGTCGCGCCGGGCGCCGCCGAAGACGGCATCGAAACGATGCTCGGTGATGGTGTCCAGCAGCGGGACGGTCTGCAGCGGGTTGCGGGTGCCGTCCGGGCGCTCGGTCAGCCGCCCGTCGTCGATCCAGTCCTGCACCGCGGCCACGTGCAGCCGCAGGCCCAGGTCTGCGACCAGGCGGTCCCGGTAGGCGATCACCTCGGGGAAGTTGTGCCCGGTGTCCACGTGCAGCAGCGGGAAGGGCAGCGGCGCCGGGTAGAAGGCGCGCAGTGCCACGTGCAGCAGCACTGCGGAGTCCTTGCCGCCGGAGAACAGCAACACTGGCCGGTCGAACTCGGCGACCACCTCGCGGATGATGTGCACCGCCTCGGACTCCAGCGCTGCCAGGTGGTCCGTCTCTACTGTGGACACTGCCGTCAGGATTGCCGTCATGCCACACTCCTCTCGATCAGCAGGTCCATCACGCGCCGCGCCGCAGTGGCGATGTCCGTGCCGGTGGTGTCCAACCGCAGGTCCGGCTTGTCCGGCTCCTCGTACGGGTCGTCCACGCCGGTCATCCCGGTCAGCTCGCCGGTCGCGGCCCGGGCATAGAGCCCCTTGACGTCGCGGCGGCGGCACTCGGCCAGCGGGGTGGCCACGTGCACCTCGAGATAGCCAGTGCCGTGCGCGTCGTGCTGGGCCCGCACCTCGTCGCGGGTGGCTGCGTAGGGGGCGATGACCGGAACCAGCGCCACGACACCGTGCCGGGCGAGCAGTTCGGCCACGAACCCGACCCGGCGCACGTGGGTGTCCCGATCCTCGCGGGAAAAGCCCAGCCCGGCGGACAGGCCACGGCGCAACTCGTCACCGTCGAGCACCTCGACCTCCCGGCCGGCCGCGCGCAACTGCCCGGCGAGGGCCTCGGCGATCGTCGTCTTGCCGGCCCCGGACAGCCCGGTCAACCAGACGGTGGCGCCCCGGCTCAACGGTGGATCCCGCACTCGGTCTTGACCGATCCCGCCCAGCGCCCGGCTCGAGGGTCCTCCCCAGCGGCCACTGCACGGGTGCACGGGGCGCAGCCGATCGACCGGTAGCCGGCGGTCAGCAGCGGGTTGGTCAGGATGCCGTGCGACGCGATGTAGTCCTCGACGTCCTGATCGCTCCACGCCGCGATCGGGGCGATCCTCACCTTGTCCCGCCTGGCGTCATAGGACACCACCGGCGTGCCGGCCCTGGTGGGTGCCTCGACCCTCCGCAGCCCGGTGGCCCAGGCGTCGTAGCGCTGCAGCGCGCGGTCCAGTGGCGCCACCTTGCGCAGCCCGCAGCACCGGTCGGGATCGCGATCATGCAGCGTGGGCCCGTACGCGGCGTCCTGCTCGGCGACGGTCTGCTGGGGCGTCAGGGTGATCAGGTTCACGTCGTAGGTCGCCGCGATGGCGTCCCGGGTGCCCAACGTCTCAGCGAAGTGGTACCCGGTGTCCAGGAACAGCACGTCGACGCCCGGAGCGACCTGCGACACCAGGTGCACCAGCACCGCATCCTGCATGGCGGACGCCACCGCGAACCGGGCGCCGAAGGTCTGCACTGCCCAGCGCACGATCTCGTCGGCGGGCGCGGACTCCAGTTCGCGCCCGGCGCGCTTCGCGAGCTGCTCCAGATCGACGGCCACCGTCACCGCGTCACCTCCCCGACCGGGGCGACCAGTCCCACCAGGCGGACGACGAACACCCGCTGACAGTCCGCGCACCGCCACGCGGCGGGCGGCTGCACCTCTGGTCGCAGGTCCTCCTCGCCGCAGTACGGGCAGTAGAACGGAACCGCCCTGGCCTCGGTCATCGCAACGCGTCCTCGTCGGCGCGAGCGACCCACTGCGCGAACCGCTCGCCCGGCTCGTGCTGCTCGGCATAACCGCGGACGACCCGCTCCACGTAGTCGCCCAACTCAGCGGAGGTCACCTTGTGCCCGCGCAGCTTGCGGCCGAACCCGCTGTCCAGCCCGAGCCCGCCGCCCAGATGCACCTGAAAGCCCTCGACCTGATCGCCGGCGGCGTCGGTGACCAGCTGGCCCTTGAGCCCGATGTCGGCAACCTGGATCCGAGCGCAGGAGTTCGGGCACCCGTTGAGGTGCACTGACACCGGGGTGTCCAGAGTGGATTGAAGATCGGCGAGGCGTGCCTCCAACTCGGCGACCAGCGTCACCGCCCGGTTCTTGGTCTCCACGATGGCCAGCTTGCAGAACTCGATGCCAGTGCAGGCCATCACCGAGCGCCGCCACGGCGTGGGGTCGGCGCGCAGGCCGAGCCTGTCCAGCTCGGTGACCAGGCCGTCCACCTCGGACTCGGCGACGTCGAGCACGACGAGCTTCTGGTAGGGAGTCAGCCGAACCCGGGCGGACCCGGCCCGCTCGACGGCCTTGGCCACGTCGACCAGCGTGGCGCTCGAGACCCGGCCGGCCACCGGGGCGACGCCGACGTAGCACTTGCCGTCCTGCTGCCGGTGCACGCCGATGTGGTCGATCGGGGCGGGTGGCGGCTGCGGAGCCGGGCCGTCGATCAGCTGGCGGTGCAGGTACTCGGTCTCCAGCACCTCGCGGAAGCGCTCGGCGCCCCAGTCGGCGATGAGGAACTTGATCCGGGCGCGGTGCCGCAGCCGCCGGTAGCCGTAGTCGCGGAACAGCGCTGTCACCCCGGCCCAGACCTCGGGCACCTCGTCGCGCGGCACCCAGGCCCCCAGCCGCTGCGCGATCTTCGGGTTGGTGGACAGCCCGCCGCCGACCCACAGGTCGAAGCCCGGACCGTGCTCGGGGTGCACGACGCCGACGAAGGAGATGTCGTTGACCTCATGCGCGACGTCCTGCAGGCCGGAGATCGCAGTCTTGTACTTGCGCGGCAGGTTGGAGAACTCGGGGCTGCCGATATAGCGCCGCTTGATCTCCTCGATTGCCGGGGTGCCGTCGATGATCTCGTCTTCAGCGATACCGGCAACGGGCGATCCGAGCACAACACGCGGGCAGTCGCCGCAGGCCTCGGTGGTGGACAGCCCGACGGCCTCCAGCTGTTCCCAGATCGCGGGGACGTCCTCGATCCGGATCCAGTGGTACTGGATGTTCTGCCGATCGGTGATATCGGCGGTGTCGCGCGCGTAGAGCCGGGAGATCTCGCCGAGCACCCGCAGCTGCTCGGTGCTCAGCGCGCCGCCGTCGATGCGTACCCGCATCATGAAGTAGGAGTCGTCGAGTTCCTCAGGTTCCAGCGTGCCGGTGCGACCGCCGTCGATGCCGGGTCGGCGCTGGGTGTACAGCCCCCACCAGCGGAACCGACCACGCAGGTCAGCAGGATCGATCGAGTCGAAACCGCGCTGGGCGTAGATCGTCTCGATCCGGTGCCGGACGTTGAGCCCGTCGTCGTCCTTCTTGGTCCGCTCATTCGGGTTGAGCGGCTCGAGATGACCCAGGGCCCACTGGCCCTCCCCACGGCGAGCCTTGGCTGCGGGTGCTGGACGGGTTGGTGTGGACAATCGGGGTGCCTCCGGGAGAGAGCACCGGCGTGCCGAGGAGGCCGTGACCAGGTCATCGTGCAACCCGGTTCCCGGCGCACCCGGCGCCGGCTGGGACAGCAGTCGGGCGGGGCGTCAGCTCATCGGGCGGCACAGCGCGCTGGAAACTCGGACATAGTCGACGTGGCGGCGAACCACCAGCAGAAGTCCGAGCGCAGCCATTTCACCAGGTTGCCACTTTCTCGCAGTCCGGACCACCGGCATTCGGATGTTGGGACAATGCTCACGTGGCTGCCCTTCCTCCCGGTAACCCTGCCCCGCCTGACGGCATGTTGCCCGCCGCAGCTCTGCGCGGGCTGGCTGACCGGCCGTTCGGGGTGTATGTGCACGTGCCGTTCTGCGCCACTCGCTGCGGCTACTGCGACTTCAACACCTACACCCCGGGCGAGCTGGCTGCGTCGCCGTCTCATTGGCTGGACGCGGTGCGCCGTGAGCTGGACCTCGCCGCCAGGGTGCTGGGGGAGCCGGTTGCTGCGGACACGGTGTTCGTGGGCGGCGGCACTCCGTCGCTGCTCGGCGCCAGCGGGCTGGCTGCGGTGCTCGACGCGGTCCGTGGGTCGCTCGGCGTGGCCCCGGGTGCGGAGGTGACCACCGAGGCCAACCCCGAGTCCACCTCACCGGACTTCTTCGCCGGGATCGCCGCGGCCGGCTACACCCGGGTCTCACTGGGGATGCAGAGTGCCGCGCCGCACGTGCTGGCCGTGCTGGACCGGGTGCACACCCCGGGCCGGCCGGTGGCCGCGGCGATGCAGGCCCGCGCCGCCGGGATCGAGCAGGTCAGCCTGGATCTGATCTACGGCACGCCGGGGGAGACCCGTGACGACCTGGCCGCCTCGCTGGAGGCGGTGCTCACCGCTGGGGTTGACCACGTGTCGGCCTACGCCCTGGTCGTCGAGCCGGGCACGGCGCTGGCCCGCCGGGTGGCCCGCGGGCAGTTGCCCGCGCCGGATGACGACGTGCTCGCCGAGCGCTACGAGCAGCTCGACGCGGCGCTGTCGGCGGCCGGGCTGCACTGGTACGAGGTGTCCAATTGGGCCACCGGCCCCGACTCCCGGTGCCGGCACAACCTCGGCTACTGGGCCGGCGGGAACTGGTGGGGTGCCGGGCCGGGGGCGCACTCTCATGTCGGCGGAGTGCGCTGGTGGAACGTCAAGCACCCAGCCCGCTACGCCGCCGCGCTCGTCTCGGGTTGCTCCCCGGCAGCGGGCCGCGAGCTGCTCAGCCCCGCCGAGCAGTACACCGAGCAGGTGATGCTCAGACTGCGGCTAGCCGATGGCCTGTCGCTGGACGTGCTAGGCGCGCCCGGGCGCGCCGCCGCCGAGCGCGCGGTCACCGATGGCCTGCTCGCCTCTCCCAGCGACGGCCGACTGGTACTCACCCCTCGCGGGCGCCTCCTCGCCGACGCCGTGGTCCGTGACCTGCTGGTGCCCTGACCCCGGCCGTTGGAGTCAAGCCTCGTTCACAGACCAAAGGGGATGCTGTGCGTCATGGTGCGGCCACGGCGAGGGTTTTTGAGTCATACCTCAGAGTGCGGCGGTTGCCGGTGGGTCGGTCGTTTGTGGGTGCGGCGGAGGGTGCGGTGTCCCGGGCGGGGGGTGCCATCAGTGATATGGCGTACTTCACTGCGCGGAATCTCAAGCCTGGATTCGGCCCACCACCTCGTCTTCTGCCTGTGGGTGCGGGGGCAGTATGAGCAGACCCGCCAGCTCAGCGAGGACACCCTCACCCGCCTGCGCCGGGTGCTGGGCGACGACCACCCCCATACCCGGGACTCGGCCCATAACCTGGCCGCTGTTCTGGCGAGTCTGAGTGAGCATGGCCAAGCTGATCAACTGGACGAGCAGATCAGGTTTCAGCTTCTAGGATGACTGGGTCCCCACCAGTGCGTGACGTCCTGGTCACCGTTGCGCGACGCCGCCGGCTTAGCTACCGGGCCATGGTGGACTGGAAGCGGTCCTCGACCTCTTGGACGCTCGGACGTCCAGCGTGTGCGGCCAGCGCGCGGCGTACTGAGTTGACCCGTTCCAGGCTGCGGGTGCTGCTGAGCGAGCTGAGGGAGGGGATCACCTGGCCAAGTAGGTCGCAGGCATGGTCGATGTCGCTGTGCGGGTTGCCTGGGGAGG
>DATHTJ010000208.1:0-13018 GCA_035463315.1 Pseudonocardiaceae bacterium | reverse complement strand
TCGTGGGGGCGCTGCTGATCGGCGGCTGCAGCTCCGGCCCCAGCCAGGTCGGTGCCGCCGCGTTCGTCAACGATACCGAGATCCCACTGAAGCAGGTGCAGAGCCAGCTCACCACGGTGCTGACCAAGGAGGGTGCGCAAGTCAGAGATCAGCTGGCGGTCGAACACCAGCTCGATGACCTGGCGCGCACGATCGTCACCCTGCAGGTCAGGCACGAGCTGCTGGCTATCGCCGCGCGGCGGGCGGGCCTGACCGTCGACCAGGCTCGGGTGAACCGGCTGGTCAGCGAGGTCGGTGGTGCCGAGGCGGCCTCTCAGGGGACCGTCTTCGATGCCAACACCTACCGGCAGCGGGTCAGTGACAAACTGCTGATGGCCCAGCTTGGCCGGCGCGCCCTGCGCAACAGTGCGGTCACCGTGGACTACACCACGGCCGAGACCCGAACCGCCGCGCAGGCCCGGGTGGAGGAGCTCTCCCGGGCCGGGGCCAAGCGGGCCCGGCAGCTGATCGACGCCGACGTCCGGGCTGGAAAGGACGCAGTGATCGGCAAACGAATCGTCGCTGCGGACGACCCGATCTTCGCTACCACTCCGGCGTTCGGCGTCGCCGAGGGCACCGTGGTGGCCTTCCAACTCACCGACACCACGCCGTGGTTGATCATGGTGATCAAGAACCGCACCGACCGAGGTGTCCAGCCATCCGATCACGCGCCCGTACCCGGTCAGATCGACCCTGCCGTGCTCGAAGCCATCGGCCTGCGCCAGCTGGCCCAGGTGGGGGAGGAGGTGGGAGTGCGGCTGGCCCCCCGCTACGGCATCTGGGACCCGGTGAGCGTGCAGGCAGTGGCCAACGAGAACGAGACCAGCGGCTTCCTTGCGCCGTTACGCCCCGCGCCCCGGGCGTGACCTCGGCACCGGTTGTTGTTGCGCTGTCTCACCGGCTCGGCGCGGTGCTCCCGGCTGCGGTGGCCCGACTGCTGCGCGACGGTGCAGTCCTGCACGCCGACACCGACGTACCGGCGGAGCTGGCGCAGCAGTGCGGGGCGCATCCCGTGGGAGACGCCGTGCACGGGCTGCTGCTCACCGTGGATCCCGGCACCGGTGCAGCGGCCCGCTGGGTGGCTACCGGCGCCACTGTGCTGGCTACCCCCGAGCCTGCAGGAGCTGCGTTGCTGGATGCGGTCGGGGTGATGGACCGGTTGCGTTCCCCGGGTGGCTGCCCGTGGGACGCCGAGCAGACCCACGACTCGCTGATGCCCTACCTGATCGAGGAGACCTACGAGCTATACCAGGCGCTGGAGGACGGTGACACCGATGCGCTGCGCGAGGAGCTCGGTGACGTGCTGCTGCAGGTGCTCTTTCACGCCCGGGTCGCGCAGGAGACCCCGGAGGGTTTCGACATCGACGCGGTGGCTACCGGGCTGGTGGCCAAGCTCGTCAGCAGGCACCCGCACGTGTTCGCAGGGAGCGAGGAGGTGCGCACCGCAGCCGACCAGGAGATCCGATGGGAGCAGCTCAAGCGCACCGAGAAACGCCGCGAGTCGAGTGTCGACGGGGTGGCGCTGGCCCAGCCGGCCGTGGCCCTGGCAGCCAAGCTCGCGTCCCGGGCCGCGAAGGCGGCGCTGCCCGAGGACCTGCTGCCTGGAGACGGTAGTGGCCCGGGTGGGGCGCTGTTCGCGCTGTCCGCGGCGGCGACGCTAGCCGGCGAGGATCCCGAGGCCGCGCTGCGTTGCGTCGCCCGGCGCTTCGCCGAGGACGTGCGCGCCGCCGAGCGCTCCGCTCGGGCTGCCGGGCTCGACGTCGGCAGGCTCACCCCGCAGCAATGGCGGGAGCACTGGCCGGTCTAGCGTGCTCCCGCGCCCCCGCATGACGTCATGACGTCGCTGCGTGACGGCGCCCGTCACGTGCCGTATCCCGGCACCGAGATCGTCGTTGACCTGTCGTATGAGCGGCGACGAACGTGCCGGTGCGCGAACCGGGCAGCCCGGCAAGAAACGGTCTTGGCTGGGGCTGCCTCGGCTGAGGCTGGCCGCATACCTCAGCAGCGCCGCAAGCATCAGAAGTACAGCGTCGCATTACCTGCTGCGTGGGGTGTTGTCCGGTGGTGCGTTGGCGTGCGCTGGCCTGCTGGTGGCAGGTCTGGGTGCGGTAGCCGCGCCCCTGCCCGACAGCGGACTTGCCGCTCCCACGCCGGCGGCAATGGCTGCGCCCGCCGCGCTGCCCGACGTCCCCGAGCCTGCGGCCCAGCCTGTTGCTCAGCCCGCGGGTCCGCCGGCTGGCCAGGATCCGGCCAAGAGCACTATCACTATCCCGGTGCAGATTCCGGCTCCTGCGGCTCCCCCCGGGGGGCCGCAGCTGGCGTTCGCCGATTGGGCCAACCGGCTATCCCGCGTCACCAGCATCGCTCCGCGCGCGCTGCAGGCATACGCGAACGCACACGCCGTCATGGCCGCCGACCGCCCCGACTGTCGCCTCACGTGGGTGACCCTGGCCGGCATCGCGGCCGTCGAGTCCCAGCACGGCGGTTTCCAGGGTCGAACCCTCGAACCAGACGGCCGGCCGTCGACTCCGATCATCGGGATACCGCTGAACGGTGCGCCCGGGGTCAGGGCCATTGCGGACACCGACAACGGCCTGCTCGACGGTGACAAGGTCTGGGATCGCGCGGTCGGGCCCTTCCAGTTCATCCCCTCCACCTGGGCGGGATGGCGAGCTGACGCGAACCAGGACGGGATCAGTGACCCGCAGCAAATCGACGACGCCGCACTGGCTGCGGCGCAGTACCTGTGTGCGGATAACCGGGACCTGGGGTCCGGTGATGGCTGGTTGCGGGCGATACTGTCCTACAACAACTCTGTCGAGTACGCGCAAGCAGTCTACGGCTTCTCGCAGGGCTACGCCCGGAACGCCAAGGGGATGACCTGACGCCTGAGGTCGGCCTCAGGTCTCCCGGGCGGCCAGTCGCATCCGCACCTCGTTGAGTGCTTCCTGGTAGTCCGGTGTGGGATTCATCGCTGCCGCCATCGCGAGCTGCGCGCGCGCCTCCTCCAGCCGACTCTGCCGCTGCAACGTCCGGCCCAGCGCGTAGCGCGCGTAGTGGTCCGAAGGGTTGTGCTCGACTACCCGAAGGAATGCCTCCTCAGCGCGGTGCAGCTGGGCGGACTGCAGGTAGGCCCGGCCAGCCAGCAACTGCACGCTCGGCGCGTCGGGCTCAGCATCCAATACCGGCCGCAGCTCTCGGAGGGCTTCCAGCGGACGCCTTTCGGAGACCAGCGACTCAGCGAGCCGGAACTGCTCGACGACATCCGTGGGGCGGTCGGCGGCGGTCATGGTCTCTCAAACGGTACGCGGTGACGTGCTGTTGCACGAGCCCCCACATTCGATCACCGGCGCGCGCCTCCGACCGACTGTGCGCAGCCGTGGTTAGGCTGGTTCCTGTTCTGGGTCCTGCCCATCAGGTCCTCCACCATCCCCGGCAGCCGACGAGGAGCGCATCCGTGGCCGTCATCGCACAGGTCGACGCCCGCGAGATCCTGGACTCGCGCGGGAACCCCACCATTGAGGTCGAGGTCGCCCTCGAAGACGGCACGTGGGCCCGGGCCGCGGTGCCCTCCGGAGCATCAACCGGGGAGCACGAGGCGGCGGAGCTGCGTGACGGCGACCCGCAGCGCTACCGTGGTCAAGGCGTTGAGCGCGCGGCGGCGGCAGTGCTTGATGAGATCGGGCCCGAGCTGGTCGGCATTGAGGCGGACGAGCAGCGGGTGGTGGACCAGAAGCTGGTCGATCTGGACGGCACGCCGAACAAGTCCCGGCTGGGCGCCAACGCAATCCTCGGGGTCTCCCTGGCGGTGGCCAAGGCGGCCGCCGAGTCCAGTGGCCTGGACCTGTTCCGCTACCTCGGCGGCCCGAATGCACATGTGCTGCCGGTACCGATGCTGAACGTCCTCAACGGCGGCGCGCATGCCGACACCAGCGTCGACGTCCAGGAGTTCATGATTGCCCCGATCGGTGCGGACTCGTTTCGCGAGGCGCTGCGCTGGGGCGCCGAGACCTACCACGCACTGAAGTCGGTGCTCAAGTCCCACGGGCTGCCCACCGGGCTTGGTGACGAGGGCGGTTTCGCGCCTGATCTGCCGACCACCACCGACGCGCTGGACCTGATCGCCACCGCGGTGGACAAAGCTGGTTACACGCTGGGCCGGGACATCGTGCTCGCGTTGGACGTGGCTGCTACCGAGTTCTTCGCCGACGGCGCCTACACCTTTGAGAAGAAGGCTCGCAGCGCCGAGCAGATGGCCGCCTACTACGCCGGACTGCTTGCCGCCTACCCACTGGTGTCCCTCGAGGATCCGCTGGCTGAGGACGATTGGGATGGCTGGGCGCGGCTCACCGCTGAGGTCGGCGATCGAGTACAGCTTGTCGGTGATGATCTGTTCGTGACCAACGCGGAGCGGCTGGAAGAGGGCATCACCCGCCGGGTGGCCAACGCGTTGCTGGTGAAGGTCAACCAGATCGGCACGCTGTCGGAGACCCTGGACGCGGTGGCGCTCGCCCAGTCCAGCGGGTACCGCTGCATGATGAGTCACCGCTCTGGTGAGACCGAGGACACCACGATCGCTGATCTCGCGGTGGCGATCGGCTGCGGGCAGATCAAGACTGGCGCCCCCGCCCGGTCGGAGCGGGTGGCGAAATACAACCAACTGCTGCGCATCGAGGAGGCCCTCGGGGACGCGGCCCGTTACGCCGGGGACTTGGCGTTCGCCCGGTTCGCTCCGGAGGGCCCCGCTTCATGAGGGCCCAGGTTATCGGCTCCTTCGTGGGTATCACCTCCCCACGCCGGGCTGCGATGCTTGCCGGGGTCGTCTGCGTGCTGGCGCTGAGCGTCGCCGTGCCGCTGCGCAACTACGTGGGCCAGCGCTCCGAGCTCGCGGCGGTGTACGAGCAGCAGCAGGTGATGGCCGACAAGGTCGCGGAGCTGGAGCGGCGCCGCGCCCTGCTTGCGGACCCGCAGCACCTCGAGGCGCAGGCTCGGGAGCGGTTGCGCTACGTGCGGCCGGGGGAGGTGCCGTACGTGGTGCAGCTGCCCCCCGGCGGGACCGCTGCCGGTGTCGCCGGTACCGGTAGTGCCGTGGCACCCAGACAGCTGTGGTATGCCGAGCTCTGGAAGTCGATCAACGGTGGATGACGTCCGCCCGTCGATGGCTCCCGCCGACCAGGAAGCCGTCGCCGCGCAGCTGGGCCGCCCGCCGCGGGCCCTCCGGGCCGTCGCGCACCGCTGCCCCTGTGGGCTGCCCAGCGTGGTGCAGACCCATCCCCGGCTCGATGACGGCACCCCGTTCCCCACGTTCTACTACCTGACCTGTCGCAGGCTGGCCGGGCTGGTGAGCCGGTTCGAGGCCGGTGGTGTGATGCGGGAGATGACCGATCGGCTCGCTGCGGATCCCTTGCTCGCGGCGGCGTACCGGGCCGCGCACGAGGCCTACCTGGCCGAGCGGGACGCGGTGGAACCGCTCGGCAACCGGGTCAGCGCCGGTGGGATGCCGGAGCGGGTGAAGTGCCTGCACGTCCACGTCGCGCATGCGCTGGCCTGCGGACCCGGTGTGAACCCCTTCGGCGACGAGGTGCTCGGCCAGATCGGCGCCTGGTGGAGCGCCGGTCCCTGCGCCTAACACCCGCTGGCGGTGACCCCCACTACGGTGGAGTGCGCCGTTGCGAACCTCGGAGGTGGGCATGGCCAGGGTGGCCGCGATCGACTGCGGGACCAACTCGATCCGCCTGCTCGTCGCGGACCTGGGGGCGGGAAAGCTGTGCGATGTGCACCGGGAGATGCGCATTGTCCGGCTCGGCCAGGACGTTGACGCCACGGGCCGGCTGGCCCCCAACGCCCTGGAGCGCACCCGTATCGCGCTGGCCGACTACGCCGCCGTCGCCCGCCGTGCCGGTTCCGAGCGGGTCCGGATGGTGGCCACCTCGGCGACCCGGGACGCCGCCAACCGGGAGGACTTCTTCGCGATGGTCCGGGCGACCCTCGGTACCGATGCCGAGGTGATCACCGGAGATGAGGAGGCCCGGCTGTCGTTCACCGGCGCGGTCGGTGGCCTGGATCCCGGCGAGGGGCCGTTCGTGGTCGTCGATGTGGGTGGCGGGTCCACCGAGGTGGTGCTGGGTGACTGGGACGGAACGAGCGCCGAGGTGACGGCGGCGCGGTCGGTGAACGTCGGCTGTGTGCGGATCACCGAGCGGCATCTGCGCTCCGACCCCGCGACGCCCGATGAGGTCAGGGCCGCCGAGCGGTTCGCGGTGCAGGCTCTGCAGGAGGCTTTCGCCGACGTGCCGGTGGACAAGGCCCGCACCTGGGTCGGGGTGGCAGGCACCATCACCACCCTGTCCGCCGTTGCTCAGCAACTGCCCGCCTATGACTCCGAGCGCACCCACCTGTCCCGCCTGTCTCGGGAGCAGCTGCGCTGCACGGCTGACGCGCTGTTGGCGTCGACGCATCAGCAGCGCGCCGAAAACCCCGCCATCCACCCCGGTCGGGTGGACGTCATCAGCGGTGGGGCGCTCATCGTGCGGGTGCTCGCTGAGGAACTGCACACCCGCGCCGGCATCGGTGAGCTCGTGGTCAGCGAGCACGACATCCTCGACGGCATCGCACTGGGCCTCGGCGCAGGCGCAGGGTGACACGCGAGGGGTTGGGCGCGTTGGATGACGCGGTGACCCAGTGCCGGGCGTGCCCGCGCCTGGTGGCCTGGCGGGAGCAGGTCGCGGTGGAGAAGCGCGCAGCCTTCCGGGACCAGACCTACTGGGGACGTCCGGTGCCGGGGTTCGGTCCGCCCGACGCCGCGCTGGCTGTCATCGGGCTCGCGCCCGCCGCGCACGGCGCTAACCGGACCGGCCGGATGTTCACCGGAGACCGCTCCGGCGACGTGCTCTACGCCGCGCTGCACGCGGTCGGTCTGGCTGACCGGCCGGTCGCCACTCACTGCGGCGACGGGCTGACGCTGCACCGCACCCGGATCACGGCTCCGGTGCACTGTGCGCCGCCGGCCAACAAGCCCACCCCCGCCGAGCGCGACGCCTGCCGGCCCTGGCTGATCCGGGAACTCCAACTGCTGCGCCCGACGCTGCGCGTGGTGGTCGTGCTGGGCGGTTTCAGCTGGCATGCCTTGTTGCCCGCGCTGGTCGTCGCGGGCTGGCCGGTGCCGACGCCGCAGCCCCGCTTCGGGCACGGCACCGAGGTCGCCTTGGACGGGCTGCACCTGCTCGGTTGCTACCACGTCAGCCAGCAGAACACCTTCACCGGACGGCTCACCCCGGCGATGCTGGTCGACGTGCTGCGCCGCGCGGCCGAACTGGCCGGGATCGGCCCCGCCGAACCGGGCTGATCAGGCGACCAGGATCACTACGCATGGCGCGGCACGCCTGGGCTGCGGTGGGAATACTGGTGGTATGACCCAGCTGCTCTTATCCACTCCGGGGCCCCCGCCGCGCATCCTCATCGTCGGCGGTGGCTACGTGGGGATGTACACCGCGCTGGGACTGCAGTCGGCACTGCGTCCGGGCGAGGCCTCGGTCACCGTGGTGGACCCGCAGCCGCAGATGACCTACCAGCCGTTCCTGCCCGAGGCCGCGGCTGGTTCGATCGAACCGCGCCACGTGGTGGTGCCGCTGCGCCGGGTGCTGCGGCGCTGCCACATTGTCTGTGGCCGGGTCACCGGTGTCGACCACGCCCACCGGTTCGCCACCCTCGAGAACTGCGCCGGGCACCTCGAGCAGCTCGGCTATGACGTGCTGGTGATGGCGCCGGGCTCCATCGCCCGCACGCTGCCCATTCCCGGGCTCGCTGAGCACGGCATCGCGTTCAAGACCATCGGTGAGGCGATCTACCTGCGCAACCACGTGCTGTCCCGGCTGGAAGCTGCGGACACCACGATCGACCCGCAACTGCGCCGCAAGCTGCTGAGCTTCGTGGTGATCGGCGGGGGATATGCGGGGATCGAGGTGCTCGCCGAGCTGGAGGACATGGCCCGCTATGCCTGCCGCTACTACGAGACCATCCAGCCGCAGGATATGCGCTGGGTGCTCGTCGAGGCCACCGGCCGGATCATGCCCGAGGTCAGCCCGCGAATGGGCAGCTACACAGCGAAGCGGTTGACCGAGCGCGGGATCGAGATCTTCCTGAACACCCGGGTCACGACGATGGAGAATGGTCACGTCGTCCTCGACGACGGCACCGAGTTCGACGCCGACACCATCGTCTGGACCGCTGGGGTGAAGGCCAACCCGGTGTTGCAGCAGACCGACCTGCCGCTGGACGACCGCAAGCGGCTTCGCTGTGGGGCCACCCTGCAGGTGGTGGACTGCCCGGAGGCGTTCTCGGCCGGGGACTGCGCGGCCGTCCCCGACCTGACCTCCGACGACCCCAACGCCACCTGCAGCCCGTCGGCCCAGCACGCTGTCCGGCAGGCCAAGGTGCTAGCCGACAACGTGATCGCGCACCTGCGCGGCCAGCCGCTGCGGCAGTACAGGCACCGTTACTCGGGGTCGGTGGCCAGCCTGGGCCTGTACCGAGGTGTCGCTGAGGTCTACGGGATCAGGTTCAAGGGCATCGTGGCCTGGTTCCTGCACCGCAGCTACCACCTGAGCCGGATGCCGACGTTCAACCGCAAGGTCCGCATCGTGACCGACTGGACTGCCGCCCTGCTGTTCCGCCGCGAGGTGGTGGCGCTGGGTCAGATCAACGACCCGAAAGCCGAGTTCGCCCGCGCCACCAGCACGTCGTGATCCGCCGCAGGGCGGGGTGGATACGCTGCCCAGGCGCCCCCGTAGCCCAACCGGCAGAGGCAGGTCCCTTAAAAGGATCCCAGTGTGGGTTCGACTCCCACCGGGGGCACCAGACGAACGCCGTGCAAACCGCGCCCCAGCAGATCCTGCTGGGGCGCTTTGTGTGCCTGGTTGTCAGCGATGACGTGCGTAGGACCGTAGATGGGCGGGTGCGGTTGATCGCGCCTGCCGGTGTGTTGTCCTGCCTGTCGGCTGTCTCTTCGGTCAGGGTTGTCTGGACGCTGACGCTGGTGAGCAGGTCGTCGGCGAGCAGTTGTGCGAAGGGTTCGGTCAGTTCAATGTGTGCGACGCTGCCGTCGCGGTGCAGGTAGAGCGCTTTGAACAGAAATTGGTTGATCCGTCGCCGGAATTGTGGTATGCCGATTGTGGCATCAAATACGTCAATGTGCTGGACATGATCGCTAGCTCGACGCAGGCCAGGGTCGCCCGGACACCCGAAACGGTGCCGACTCCTTCTGTTGCTGTCGGCTTTGACGGGGTGTTTCCGAGGTCAGGGGTAGCCTTTGTGTGGGCGCTGGAGGACGAGCTCGCTTTGAGGCGCAGGTGAGGATTTTTTGACTCCAGCAATACCGGCACTCTGTCACGTACCACTTCCGACTTACGGCGATTATCCTGCTTGGTTCGTCACTGTAGCGGCTAGTAGTCAAGTGTGAGATCTTGGCGGCGGATGATATAGCTGCCCTTAGGCATGCGACGGCTTGTGGCCTATCTCTTTATAAACCCCTTCGCCTGCTCCAGGAACTCCTGGACTGCGGAAATTTTGCCGTGTGGTTTCATAAGCCGGGTAAGGCTGCGGATACGGTCCACGTTGAGCGTCGAGGACAAGCCCTCGGCCAGCTGGATTGCTTCGATGCCCTTGCTAGCAGCGGCGTCCAGGTCACGCTGTCTACCCGGCTGGGCCCGGGCCTCGGCCAGGTAGGTCAGGTAGTACTGCCGGTCACGGTCGAACGGCGCGTCGAACATGGCAATGCCCTCGTCGATCAGGACCACTGCCCGATCAGGCTGACCCAGCTGCAGCAGGCACTCACCAGCGCTGGATGTGATCTCTGCCGGTCTCACCCAATACAGGTAGGACTGGTCATCGTCCGTCGCGGCCTGCTCGACATGGGTGCGGGCCTGGGTGATTGCAGCGGTGCAGGCTGCAGTGTCGTTTAAGGCCGCGAAGGCATGGGCCTTTCTGATGGACAGCTCGGCGAGGAGCCGGGGCGTCTGCCGACCTCGCGTGCCGGCCACGGCGGTGTCGATGAACATCACGGCTTCGGTAGGTTGCCCTTGATGGGCAGCTTGGTAGGCCATCTGGCCGAGGATGTGGGCACCGAGCGGTCGGTTATCAGCCGCATGGGTAGCCCGCAGGGCCGTGATGCAGTAGCGCTGTGCGAGTCCGTGCTGCCCAGTGTCGTAGCAGACCCAACCAATAAGCTGTCCGAGTTCAGCGAGCGCGATATGGAGCTTGCGGCCGATGGTGTCGTCGTACGAGGCTTTATTCAGCAGGCCAGCGACCCAGCCAAAATGATATTGAGCCAGCGACAGCACGTCGCCACCGCCAGCCGCGTCGTCCATGGTCCTCAGTTCGGCGATCATGGCCGGGAGCCGGTCGACTACTCCAGCTGAGACCCGGTGCCCAGCCAGCCCGGACACCACCGCTTCCGGCTCATGCACCAGCCACTGGTGCGCCGGAGCAGTCAAGGCCGGGCCGGTCAGTGACAAGAACATTCGGCGCTTCACCCGGCCACCACCACTCAGCACGACGACTGCTTCGACGGTACCCCGGTGGTTCCAGGGGGCGACGAGCACTGGATCCTGATCGGGATCGTCCATATCCTCGGTGTGTGTGTCTGAGCCAGGCTGCGCACCATTTGATCGTGCCCCCAACAACTCACGCAACCCGTTAGAGTCGCACACACCGAGATCGCTAGTTTCCGGTTCAGCCACAGCCAGCTCTGCCTTGTTTTCTGGCAGTCGAAACCACAACAGCTCAGCCGGTATTCGTAACACCCGCGCCCAGTGCTGCAACCTATCCAAATGCGGGATGGGTGGGCCGATCTCGATCTTGCTGACCTGTGGTTGCCGCAGGCCCAACCATTGGCCGAGCAGGGTTTGCGAGATACCGTCGGGTCCGTAGACTGCATGGTGATGCGGATGCGTACGGTAGGCACGGAACACCCGGCCGATGTGCTGGGCTGCGAAAGCTTCCTTGAACTGTTCGGTGTCCCAGAACTCGGCGGGGACCTCGGGCGGTGTGATGAGCTTGTTGCGTGAGGCACGTTGGCAGCGAGCGCATTGACGCTCGGTGTTGTCTTTGGCTAAGTGTGTACCGCAACGGCAATAGTACTGCCGTGCTCGCCGCGATCCCATCGCGTTGCCTCCAGTCCTGACCGATTCCGAAAGAGAGTGTAACGGGCCGTGCATCGGGCATGATCCGGACGTCCCCGGTAGCGAGGATTGCTTCGCCGCCAGGGCGATGGATATGCCTATTCAATCGGGGAATATACTTATTCGAGACCAGGCATGCCGGATAGTGGATATACTCTTTTCGGTGATCTTCAGGTCCCAGGGCCGGCTGAACGCTGGCTGGTGCGCCCTCATCCGGACGCTCCCTCTTCCACGGTCCGTTGTTACCCGGTCCTGGGTGCCATCCAGCCGCTGAGGCAACGCATGGATGCCAGGGAGGGACGAACCCGTCGCCGACCCGGCCTTCCACGCCTAGGTCGAGAGGAACACCCATGTCCAGGCAAACACCGACTCAAGCGCCGTCGAGCTGAGCACACTGCGCGCCACCGTGCTGTCGAACTAGCCGATGCCTGCACTCTCACTGCACATCTCTTGACCGATGCTGCCATTGCTGCAGGACAGCTTGCCAAGGACCGCTATATCGCTCTCTGCGGTCAAGACGTGTTGCCTGCCAGCCTTGTCGAGCCTGGACGTGGCCGCTGTCCGTCATGCATCTCGATCCCCGTTCGGAGATCGAGGCCTTCATGAGCGCCGACGATCGAACAATCCTTACCACTTGCCAGGTTCACGGTTGCCGAGGGTTCTGCAATCTCCGTGTCCGCAAGATCGACGGCGAGATCGTGCTGGATCCGCACGTTGCCGGTTCTTGCGTGCTCAGGCTCGACGAGGCTGCCGCCACCCAGCTCTTTGACATTCTTGGGGAGTGGGTGGGATGACCTGATACCGGCGTTCTTTGAGCAATCATGACACACGCCGTGGCCATTCTCGCCGTGGCAGGGTGATGGCCGTGGGCGGCATGGAGTTCTCACGTCGTGTTCTACCGGTTGCAGGGCATGCCGATTGTGTGCTCGACTCAGGTGATCCTCGTCCTCGACGAGGGGAGCCATCGGTGCCCGCTCATGACGAGTGGACACAGTCCCGTGAGGTCGACAGCCTGGCGATTTCTAGTCATGTTTCTGACCATGCCGACGATGCCGCTCGCTGATGTCAAGGCGCGTCTATTCGAGCTGGTGGGGAGGGTTCAAGCTCATCATGAACGAGTCACGGTGACGGTGCACGGCCGGCCGTCTGCCGTGTTGATCGCGGTAGATGATTTGGAGGCATTGCAGGAGACACACTCGGCTACTTCCGCCACTGGACGACCGGCACACCGCTCGCCGCGGCAGCTACGGATCATCTACCGGACCGACAACAAGGTGAGGACGGCCACGGTCGTAGAGGTTGATCATCGGAGCGATGTCTACAAATCCACTGAGCCATGGAGCCGGACCAAAGGGGCCCGCCGAGAAGCGTGAATGACATCTACCACCCCTGCAATGGTCCACTCTGGAGCATGGTGCTGATCGTGGTGGCGGTGGTGCTCGTCGCGAGTGTGGTTGGAGTGGTCCGAGGCCGCCGGCGCGGGCGATACCTAACGTAAGTCGCGTCTATGACACCGCGCCAGTTCACTTCAATAAGGGCCTCAGCATGGGTTCGACCCTCACCGGGGCACGCCGTAGTGATGACGGTGCGACCGCTACTAGGCCGACACGACCACCGCGTAGACGCCTAGACCGATCAGCCGCTCCCCGGCGATGGTCTCAGTCTTGGTGATCAGCGTGGTGACCGCACCCGTCTCCGGATCGAAGTCCACGTCGGTGACCGTGCCGAGTTCCATACCTCGCTCGGTGAGCACCCGCTTGCCCAGGATCTCCAGGTCGTTGTCCTCGGCCCGCTGCTCCAAG
>DATHTJ010000207.1:0-8200 GCA_035463315.1 Pseudonocardiaceae bacterium | reverse complement strand
GCTTCAGCGCAGATGCGGCAGTGCTCATGACGCGAGGCGTGGCTCTCACACTCGTCGCCGCAGGAGCGACAGACGGTGACGCAGGCCTGCAGGACACTTCGCGTGATGTTGGCATCGTAGCCGGTGTGCCGGGACAGAACGCGCGCCGTGGTGTTGCAGATGTCGGCGCAGTCCTCGTCGGAGCGGATGCATTTGCGCAACTTCGATAGCTGATCTTCGGGCTCCGCCAAGCAGGCGTCAGCGCACGCGGTGCACGCCTGCGCACACGCCATACATGCTTCGATGCAGCGGACCAGGGCGTCGCGGTCCACTCCGCCGAGGTCAGCGGGGTAACTACGGATCATTTCAGCCGTAGCGGCCATTACTACCTCCTTTGCGTCGACCTCCTTCGGTTACCCATCATGGCGCACGCCACACCTACTAGGGGGAGTTCGCTCGAACTTCTGAAGCTGCCAGCCAGCACCTGGTTCTCTCCGCCCACCGGCTCTAGAGGCGTCACCTCGTCGACTGAGTCGGTCCGGTCCCCGACCACGATCACCAGCCCGACGTGGGTCTCGCTGATCGTCGCGTACGGATTCTCCATGCTGCGGCCGTTACCCGCTGCCCCTACCGGCAAACCGATAAGTGCCACAACGTCCGGATAGCGCACCTTGATTGCGGGTACCCGGTGTGCGTCTACCGCAACGTTGAGACAACAAAGGAGGATCACCGTGCTACCTGAGATCCCCCGTGAGCTGGCGCTTCACCCTGGTCCGGTGGCCTCGGTTTATCTGGAGGTGAGCCGGGATCGTGGCGGGGCGCCACACGAGGTGCGCCTGCGTTGGCAGGCGCTGGCTACGCAGCTGTCCGAGCAGGGAGCCGACGACAAGACCGTGGATGCTGCCGGGGTGGTAGCCACCGAGGTCCGTTCCCAGCCCGGTGCCGCGGGACGGGCCATCTTCGCCGCCGACGGCCGGGTGTTGCACGACATCGATCTGCCCATGCCACCCCGGCGGGAGCTCGCCCGCTGGGCGACGCTCCCACACCTGCTACCGCTATTGGCACAGGTACCGGAGTACGTGCCGCATGTGGTGGTGCAGATAGGCCGGACCGCGGCGACCATCACCGGCTTCGACCGCACTGGTCGGGAGGTGCTCGGTGTGGCAGAGGAAGGTCAGAGTCACCCGGCGCACAAGGTCGCTGGTGGCGGCGCGGCCCACTACAGTATCCAGCACCGGACCGAGGAGGTGTGGTCCCGCAACGCCCGTGCGTTCGCGGCCGACGTCGACCGTGCAGTGTCCCGGCTACATGCTGAGCTGGTGGTGCTTACCGGTGACGTACGTGCCTGCAGTCTGGTGCGTGAGGCGCTTGGTGAGCACAGCCGCGCCATCGCCGAGCAGGTAGCGGGTCCGCCTCCGGACGACCACACTAGTGACCACCCGGTCGACGATGAGGTTCGCCGGTTGGCTACGCAGCGCGTCACCGCGCGGACCCGCGAGGTCTTGGATCAATTCGAGCAAGAGCGCGGACGCGCCTCTGGGCTGGGGGTGACCGGCCTAGGTCCGGTGATCAGCGCATTGCAACTCAACCAGGTGAGCACGCTGCTGCTGGTAGATGATCCATCGTCGGAGCTGCGGCTGTGGATCGGACCGGAGCCGACGCAGCTGGCGCTCACCGAGGACGCCCTGCGCGGCATCGGTGCACCTGTGCTTGGTGAGGACCGCGCCGACGCAGCGCTGCTGCGCGCGCTTGCTGGCACCGGCGCTGATCTGGTGCTATTGCCGCACCCCGCCACCGGAGAGAACCCGGATCATGCGGGCAGCGCCGCGGGTGCGGCAGCGCCCGCCGGTGGACAGGCTGACCTCACCGACGGCATTGGCGCACTGCTCCGATTCACCAGCACTCAATAGAGAGGACTATTCGATGCAACGAGGTAGTGACAAGAACAGCGCCCGCAAGGACGACGCCCTCGCTCGCGATGTGGAGGGCATGCTCCGCGGTACCGGCCCCACCCACGCCGAGGAATGGAAGGACCCAGAACCGCCCGCTGACGACGACCCTGTGCTGAACACCCGCAGGTTCTTAGAAGACCGCGGCGACACTGGTCGGCCGGCATAACGCCGCTACGCCCAGCCCTACCGCCGGCCAGGGACTTTCACACGATCAGTGGTCTGGTTACCGAGGAGATGATGCGAGCACCGGCACCTGCGGCCCCGATCCCCAGCGCCGCTGCCTGGGGCTGGCTCGCGCTGGTCACTGCCAGCGAGGTGCTAAAGGATGCTAATTGCCTGCAGCCGTGGTGGAACTGGTGCCTGTCGGCGGAAGGCCGGATGCTGGCAGCCGAGCGTGCAGCAGCCGCCTGGACCGAGCCGCCACTGCCTGGCCAGGTCACCTACGAGCAGGCTAAGGGCTTCGCGCAATCCTGGCTGCGCGGCCAACCGCACAAAGCTGCCATCGCCAGCACGATGTTCAAAGACCGCATCTCCCCACTGCAGTCGTGAGCGATGGCCCGAAATGAACCACCAGCTCCCCAGGCAGGAGGACCACGTGGTGGCTGCCGACCATCCTGTTCCACCGGACCCCGACCCTCTACCGGTTCCCCCACCGGGCCCGACCCCGGTTCCGTCGCCACCCGGGCCGGAGCCAACGCCGCCGGGCCCGACGCCGCCTGGCCCAGTACCGACGCCGCCTGGCCCAGTGCCGGTTCCGCCCAGTCTTTGATTGTCCTTTCGTCGAGCGTTCACATCAGAGTCACAGGCGTTTGGGAAGTCGACAATCCGGGCACCCAGTGATCTGCGGGGGCAGCGGTAAGAGTGGTGCGTTGGCGGCCCGTTGGCCGATACCTGCCTCTCGACCGCTGTGTTGCATAACGATCTTGTGGAACTGCATAGCGGCCTGACGGCACCACCGTACGGCTGCGTCTGACCCCGCCGGTGACGGACGGTGCCGCCCATGGCTGAGGCGCCGCACTCCCGCCCCGCATCAGTACTCCGGAGGTGGCAGTGACCGACGAAGGTGAGTTGATCGCGGGACGCTACCGCCTGATCTCGCGCCTGGGCAGTGGAGCGATGGGTGTGGTGTGGCAGGCGCAGGACGAGCGCCTGCACCGGACTGTCGCGGTTAAGCAACTGTTGCTGCCGTCGGGGCTGGGCCACCTCGAGGGTGATGAGGCCAGCCGCCGGGCGATGCGGGAGGGACGGATCACCGCACGGTTGCACCACCCGCACGCGATCGCCGTCTATGACGTGGCGGAGCACGAGGGTCAACCGTACCTGATCATGGAGTACCTGCCGTCCAGCAGCCTGGCCACGGTGCTGTCAGTACAGGGTGTGTTGCTGCCCGACAAAGTCGCCAGGATCGGCAGCCAGATCGCCTCCGCCCTGGCCGCCGCGCACACGGCTGGCATCGTGCACCGGGACATCAAGCCAGGCAACGTGCTCCTTGCCGACGATGGCACGGTCAAGATCACCGACTTCGGTATCTCCCACGCTGTCGGTGACGTCACCGTGACTGCCACCGGAATTCTGGCTGGGACACCGGCTTATCTGGCGCCGGAGGTGGCCCAGGGTGGCAGTGCTGGCTTCCCGTCGGACGTATTCTCCCTGGGCTCCACGCTCTACACCGCCCTTGAAGGCACTCCACCGTTCGGGCTCGACAACAACGCCATCGCCCTGCTGCACCGCGTGGCCTTGGGCGAGATCACCCCGCCCAGACAGTCCGGTCCGCTCACCCTTCTGTTGCTGCACCTACTGCATCGGAACCCCGAACTACGCCCCACCATGCAACAGGCCGCCGATTCGCTCGCCACGCTCGCGGCCGACCTGGCGAGGCCCCAAGGCGGTCCGCCTGCCCCCACGCTGAAGCTATCCCAAGACGATCCGACGGTCCCGAGGACACGACAGGCCTTCATCCGCTCGGCACCACCGGAGAAAACGACCACCCCGGCGGCCCCTATCGCGAAGGTGGACGCCGCAGCCAGTCCACCACCGACCGAGGGTGATCGCGACGGATCGCCAGGGCACCGGAGGCTCCTAGCCGGCGCCTTGGCGGTCGTGGTGCTCACTGGCGTTGTCCTGGCAACCGTGTTCATCAGCGATGGCGAGGTCACCGGCGGCAATGCCACCGGCGGCAACGCCACCCGCACCACGAGCACCTCGGACGTCCCGGCGCAGGGCATCCCACCGGTTCCCACCCCATCAGCACCGAGCAGCACGACACAGGTAGCCATCCCGACCATCTCGGCCACCCCGGGTGATGCACAGAGCACGTCTGAGCAGCGGCAGGCGATTACCGACTATTACGCTTTAATGCCTGAGGACCTGCCGACAGCCTGGGAACGGCTCACGGCGGACTATCAGCAGAATCATGCCGGGGGCTTCGCCGGGTATCAGGAATTCTGGAACCTCGTGCAGCGCGTCACGGTCTCCGACGTCTCTGTCCAGCAAGGCGGCGCGGTGGATGCAACAATCGAGTACCTCTTCAAAGACGGCCGGACCGTCGAGGAGCGGACCAGTTACGGACTGCTCGCCGAGGACGGTGTGTGGAAAATCGACAGCTCCACAGTGCGCAGTAGCCAGACCAAGCAGGTCGGCTGACAACGTCCAGCGGGGACACCGCCATCCGGGACCTTTTCAGCCCCCTTGAGCTCGAGAGCGCATCCGATGGTCGGTTGATCCAGAGAGCGCGGGGTGACGAGCTATCGGACAGCACGTGTGGCTGAACGGTGGAGTATCGCCCACCAGGTCACCGCGTGGGCGGGCCACAGCGTGGCCGTCTTGCTGTGTGGGTCTACGCCTGGTGCATCGCCGATCCGGGGGCAGCGCGCGAACAGGTCGGTCGTGCGCGCGGCCTCGGATGAAGCCAGGAACCCCTGCCTGGGGGTTGTTACCGAACCTAACTCGGGCTCCGCGTCCGGCGACGCACCGACATCACCCTGCTTCCGCACGGTTCAATGACAGTACGGACTTGCGGGAACATCGGCGGAGCTGCAGCGCGATTGTGATCTACTGATGCGTTTGTAGGGCCCAGGCGCCGGGTATCCGTTTGTTCCGACTGGACGAAGGAGGGAACGGATATGTCCTCCACAGAAATCCGCCCCGAGCAAGATACCCGCATCATCACCGCCCGCGCTCCGGACGTGGTGCGTTGGACCGCCGTGATCGCCGGGGTGGTGATCGGGCTCGGGGTCTTCGCTCTGCTTAACTCGTTTTGGTGGGCTATCGAATACAGCGCAGGCAACAGCTGGGTCAGTAACAACCTGGCCTGGCTCCTGGGTGGTTCCGCAGCCGTCTCCTTGCTGCTGGCGGGCCTGATCGCCGGGACAATCGCCGGGGTGCGTGGGACGTTGGCCGGCTTCATCAACGGAGCGACCGCCTGGGGTTTGCTCTTCCTGCTCTCCTTGACGGAGATCATCCCGGGTGGAGTGAACCTGACATCGAAACTCCGCGCGGGTGTCGAGCAGGGCGCCACCACGTTGGGCTGGTACCCCGGTGCAGGTGGCCGATTTACCGTCGCGTCGACGCTGTGGACAACCTTTTGGTCGCTGCTAGTCGGTCTGGTGCTAGCTGTGATCGGCGGGATCCTTGGTGGCCGCCTGCGCCGGCGGTGATCCTGGCCGACGAGCAGTTGCGCAGCACAGACGCGCCGGTGGACAGGTGGACAGGCTGGGCACCCACGGAACCGGGAACGGCGAGCGGCATGGCTTCGTCGGTAGTGGTTGCGGGTACTGGTGAGGCGTGACGGTCGATGTCTTGCTGGCCTGCGCCGGTGTGCTCGCCATCGGCGTCGCCGCGCTGTCCGGACGCCTGCGCAGGCTGCCGCTGTCCGAGCCCGTACTCGGTCTGCTAGCCGGTGTGCTCCTGGGGCCCGCGGTCCTCGGCGTCCTGCAAGTTCCCTCTCCGATGGAGGACCCTGGCTGGTTGCACGAGGCCGCCCGGATCCTGCTGGCGATCTCGGTGATGTCCGTGGCGCTGCGCTATCCGATCCGGGACGTGCGCTTGCGGTGGCGGCCCGTCCTGCTGCTGCTGGCCGTGGTGATGCCGGTGATGGCGGTTCTCACCGCAGGTGTGGCCGGGGCGACGCTCGGGGTCGGCCTGGGTTCGGCGGCCCTGTTGGGGGCCGCCCTGTGCCCGACCGATCCCGTGCTGGCGTCCAATGTCGTGACCGGGAAGCCTGCCGAGCGGGATCTGCCGGCTCGGGACCGCCAGCTGCTGTCGCTGGAGTCCGGAGCCAACGACGGCCTTGCCTTGCCGCTGGTCCTCCTGGCGGTCGTGATTGCCGGCCCGGTGACCGTTGGCACTGCGGTCACTGAATCGTTGTGGCAGGTCGGTGGGGCAGTGGTGATCGGGATCGCGATTGGGTGGCTGGGCGGTCGCGCGTTGCGTGCAGGCGAGCAGCACGGTGCCGCAGAGCCCGGCCCGAGGGTGTTTTTCACCGCAGTGCTGGCGCTCGCCGTTCTCGGGGTGGCCGGTCTGGCCCGGACCGATGGGGTGCTTGCAGTGTTTGTCGGCGGGTTGGCGTTCAACGCGGTCGTCACCGGTCGCGAGCGCGGCGCAGAACTCCCGATAGACGAGGCCGTCAACCGGTTCCTGCTGCTGCCGCTGTTCGTCGCGTTCGGGGCCGCCCTGCCCTGGCAGGCGTGGGCGGAGCTCGGGTGGCGGGGGCCGCTGCTCGTCGCCGGCGTGCTGGTGCTGCGGCGGCTGCCTGTCCTGCTGGTGTTCCGCAGACCGCTTGCGTTGAGCTGGGGAGACGCGCTGTACCTCGGCTGGTTCGGGCCGATCGGCGTGTCGGCCCTGTTCTACCTCACTTTGGAGGCTGAACGCCTGGGCGTGAACCCGGTGGTGCTTGCCGCAGGCACCCTCGTCGTTGCCGCGAGCACGGTCGTGCACGGGATGACCGCGAGTCCGGGCCGGATCCTCTACCGGAGGACAAACGCCCGCGGCGAGGTCAATGTCCAGCCGACGCTAGGTCCATCCCAGAGGTGACTAGCGCGCGCCGGCACTTGGCCGCCGAAACGTCGATGGCGACGGTGCGTCCGCCTGGTGCGGCGAGCGGCATGGTGGTAGAGACATGCTGTACGCCGTCCTCTGCGCTGCTAGCCCAGTGGGGAGGCATCACCGTCTGCGGTACCGGCAAGCGGCTGCCGCTTCGCTCACTGATCGGCGCTTGTAGGCGCTTGACTCTGCCGACGGTCCGCGCCGTCCCGGCTGAGGCGCGGGATCTCGCAGAACCACGGTGGGCATCATTGCGTGGCGTCAGCTGGGCCAGGACCCGGCTGCGCCACAGGTGCATCGGCGTCCGGCCAACAATGACCGATCTGACAAGGGTGCAGACGTGAGTGGATTCCTCGAACTGCTGCGTGACAACACGAGCGTAGTCGGGCGGTTGGTCACCACGGCGGTCTTACTCGTCGTGGCGTTCCTGGTGGCCGCGGCCGCCGGATGGCTGGTCGGCCGCCGGGCTGATGACCCGTACACGCGCTACTACCTGCGCAAGGCTGTTCGCGCCGTGGTCGTCGTGGTGCTGCTGTTTGCGCTGGCTTTGGTGTGGCAGCCCTTCGCCGGCCGAATCGCGGTCGTCCTCGGCCTTGCCACGGCCGGGCTGGCGTTCGCGATGCAAGAGGTCATCGGGGCGCTGGCTGGCTGGGTCAGCATCCTCACCGGTCGGCACTTCCGCGTCGGTGACCGGATCCAGATGGGCGGGGTTCGCGGCGACGTGCTGGACCTGTCCCCGCTGCGCACCAAGGTCCTGGAAATCGGATCAAGGCAGGAGGACGATTCCTGGATTCGCGGGCGGCAGTACACGGGCCGGGTGGTATCGATTTCGAACAAGGCGATATTCAGTGAGCCGGTCTACAACAGCAGCGCGACCTTCGACTACCTGTGGGAGGAGCTCACCATCCCGGTGCCCTACGACGACGACTGGGGGCGCGCCGAGGCGATCCTGCGCGAGGAGGCCGAGCGTGCCTCGTCCTCCTCGGACGCACAGCAGGCCATTGAGCAGGTGCGTCGGCGCTATCCGGTTGGCCGGGCCGAGGTCGAGCCGCGCGTGTTCGTCCGCGCTACTGACAACTGGGTGGAACTGACCGCGCGGTTCGTCGTCCCCGTCCGCAGCGCCCGCGCGGTCAAGGACGAGGTCACGCGACGGGTCCTGGACCGCTTTGCCGAGCACTCCATCACCGTGGCCTCCGCCACCCAGGACATCACCGTCCACCGGCCCTCAG
>DATHTJ010000206.1:0-10597 GCA_035463315.1 Pseudonocardiaceae bacterium | reverse complement strand
ACTCACCTTGGTGGCGTGGTGCCAGACGCCCCCACCATGGGTTTCGCGTTGGAGACCCAGACCCGCCCGGTGTACGCGCCGGTGTTCTTCGACGGTGACGAGAATGTCAGGGTGGTGGTGCATGAGCTGGCCCATCAATGGTTCGGGGACAGCGTCTCGGTGCGCCACTGGCGTGACATCTGGCTTAATGAGGGCTTCGCGACCTACGCCGAGTGGCTGTACTCCGAACGCACCGGCGGCCCCAGCGCGCAGCAGACCGCCGTGCAGCGCTACGCGCGTCTTCCTGCCGACGCCGACTTCTGGCGGATTCCTCCGGGCGATCCCGGCGCCGCGAGGGTGCTCGACGGGCCGGTCTACTCGCGTGGCGCGATGGCGCTGCAGGCGCTTCGGGTGGCGGTCGGGGACGAGGACTTCTTCACGGCGCTGCGCACCTGGGTCACCGAGCGGCGCGGTGGCAACGGCTCGGTGGCCGACTTCCTGGCCGTCGTTGAGCGGGTCTCCGGCGAGCAGGTCGATGACGTCGCCCAGGCCTGGCTGTTCAGCTCGACCCGCCCGTCCGCATCCCCCGGCTAACCTCGATTTCCCGGTGCGAAAGTGAGAGTCGGCTGGTGGAGGTAGATCATGCGAAACCGGGCGCTGCTGATCGGGCCTGGCCTGGCGCTGCTGCTGGTACTGATCGCGGTCGTGGTCTTCCCGTGGCGGAGTTCTGACCCCCGTCCCGCGCCGGGCGCGCCGCCCCCTCCCGCAGCCGCTTTTCGGCCGGTCCCCGGCACTGCCGGCATCGGCGATGCCTACTTCCCCGGCGCGGGCAACGGCGGCTACGACGTCACCGGGTACGACATCCAGATTCGGTATGACCCTGCTACTGACCGGCTCGAAGGGCACACCACGATCACCGCCCGAGCCACCCAGGATCTCTCCCAGTTCAACCTCGACCTGCGGCTGCCGGCTACCGCCGCAGCGGTGGATGACCGGCCGGCCGGGATCCGTCAGGACGGTGGTGAGCTGCGGGTCACCCCGGCTGCACCGGTGCGGGCCGGCCAGCAGATGAGGGTGCGGGTGGACTACGTCGGAGTGCCTTCGAGCATCCCGGGTGTCCCTGGTAAGGACCCACCGTGGAGACGCACCGCGGACGGCGCGGTCGCGGTGGGGGAGCCGGAGAGCGCCGCCTGGTGGTACCCGTCCAATGATCATCCGTCGGACAAGGCGACTGTTGCGGTCACGGCGACCGTGCCCGCGGGTGTGGAGGCGATCTCCAACGGGGCGCTGCTCGGTGGTCCGGAACCGGCCGGGCCGGGCTGGGAGCGGTGGCGCTGGCAGGCGAGCGCGCCGATGGCCAGTTACCTGGCGTTCGTTGCGATCGGCCAGTACGACCTCGTCCGTCGGGACACGCCCTTTGGTCCCTATCTGGCCGCTTACGCGCAGGGGCTTGATCCGCAGGTCGCGGCTGCCGCGCGGGCCTCGGTGGAGCGGACACCCGAGACCATCAGCTTCCTCTCCGAGATCTTCGGCCCCTACCCGTTTGACCACCTCGGCGGTGTGGTGCCAGCCGCCCCCACCCTGGGCTTCGCGCTGGAGACCCAGACCCGCCCGGTGTACGCGCCGGTGTTCTTCGTAGCCGGCGCAGACGTCACGGTGGTGGTGCACGAGCTGGCCCATCAGTGGTTCGGGAACAGTGTCTCGGTGCGCCGTTGGCGTGACATCTGGCTTAATGAGGGCTTCGCGACCTACGCCGAGTGGCTGTACTCCGAACGCACCGGCGGCCCCAGCGCGCAGCAGATCGCCACGCAGAGCTACGCGCTCAGACCCGCTGACACCGCCTACTGGCAGATCCCCCCGGGCAATCCCGGCGCGGCCGACGTGCTCGACGGAGCTGTCTACACCCGCGGCGCGATGGCGCTGCAGGCACTTCGGGTGGCCGTCGGGGACGAGGACTTCTTCACGGCGCTGCGCACCTGGGTCACCGAGCGGCGTGGTGGCAACGGCTCGGTGGCCGACTTCCTGGCCGTCGTTGAGCGGGTCTCCGGCGAGCAGGTCGATGACGTCGCCCAGGCCTGGCTGTTCAGCCCCACCCGCCCGCCCGCCCCGCCTGGCTGAGTGCGCGCGGAACTTCATCGACGTCACACCTCCGTGAGACGATCTGGAGCCGATCGAGGAGGGCGCTCGTGCCGGGAGTTCGGTTGGAGTGGGACGGCAAGGCCGCCGAAACACCGCGACTACGGTTGCCGCTCCAGGTCATCGAGACAGTAAGCGCCGCACACGCTGACCGCGGCACGCTCTCCTTCGAGCGCGATCCTGACGAGGGGTGGCGCAACAAGCTGATCTGGGGTGACAACCTCCACGTGCTGGCCTCGCTGGCCGACGAGCTGGCCGGCCAGGTCGACCTCATCTACATCGACCCTCCGTTTGACTCGCGGCAGGATTACAAGGTCCGCATCGCCGTCGGTGATGGTGGCGATGCCGCCGACCACGAGCTGACCAAGCTCTCGTCCGTGTTGGAGGAAAAGGCGTATCGCGACACGTGGGGCAAGGGCGTCGAAAGCTACCTGCAGATGCTCTACCAGCGCCTCGTGCTGCTCCGCGAACTGCTCTCCGACCGTGGCTCGCTGTTCCTGCACCTCGCCCCCAACGTCAGCCACCTGGCACGCGTCCTGCTCGACGAGATCTTCGGCGCCGACAACTTCCGTGCCGAGATCATCTGGCAGCGGGTGACTGCTCATTCCGACACGAAGGACTTCGGCACGATCCACGACTCGATTCTGTGCTTTTCGAAGTCGGAAAAGCACTTGTGGAACCCGCAGTTCCGTCCATACGACGAAACTTATGTGAAGTCGCACTACACCCAGCTGGACGAGTCTGGGCGCCGGTACCAGCTGGGCGATCTATCAAGCCCGAATCCTCGCGCCAACTTAATGTATGAATGGCTCGGCCATGAGCCCCCGGCTTATGGCTGGCGCTACTCGAGAGACACGATGCGGCGGCTGCACAGTGAAGGACGTATCTGGTACCCGAGGGAAAAGGGCAAGCGGCCGCGGCTCAAGCGGTTTGTGGAAGACATGCCTGGTGTGCCGCTCGGGGACGTGTGGGGCGATATCTATCCCGTTAACTCCCAAGCGCAGCAGCGACTAGGATACGACACGCAGAAGCCGGAAGCGTTGCTGGAGCGTATCATCAATTCGTCGTCCGACGAGGGCTCGATCGTGTTGGACTGCTTCGTGGGTAGCGGTACCACTGCGGCGGTCGCGGAGAAGCTCAAGCGGCGGTGGGTGGCAGTCGACATCGGACGCTTCGCGATCCACACGACGCGCAAGCTGCTGCTCGACATCCCCCAGTGCGCGCCGTTCGTCGTCGCGAACCTGGGTCGCCACGAACGCCGGGCCTGGCAGGACGCCACCACCGGTCCACAGGTGCGGGCGTACCTCGATTTCGTAGTGCAGCTCTACGGCGCATTGCCGACCGCGGAGTTCCGGCACCTGCACGGAACGAAAGGGAGGCGCGCAGTGCACGTCGGGGCGATCGATGCCGCGGTGAGCTTCGGGGAGATCAAGGAGGCGCTGGACGAAGCGGCCGCGGCGGGCCATTCGGGGCTGGATGTGCTGGGCTGGGAGTTCGAGATGGGGCTGCACGAGCTAGTGCAGGATGAGGCTCAGGCCCGCGGAGTCGACCTTCAACTGCGCCGGATTCCACGCGAGGTGATGGATCCGCTGGTGGTGGATTCTGGTGAGGTGGTGTTCCACGAACTTGCCTACCTCGAAGTTGCCACTACCGTGCGGAAGAGAAATCTCACCGTGACGCTCACCGGCTTCGTACTGCCGAACCCGGACCTCGTACCGGCCTCGGTGCGCAGCAAGATCAGCGGTTGGGCGGACTACGTGGACTACTGGGCCGTCGACTTCACCTACGACGCCGCAGGCCACGACGACACCTTCCACAACCAGTGGCAGTCCTACCGCACCCGCGCGGACCGGACGCTGGAACGCAACGCCAGTCACGACTACGACGAGCCCGGGAGCTATACGGTCTTGGTCAAGGTCGTCGACATCTTCGGAAACGACACCACCAGGTCGGCGGAGGTGTCGGTGACGTGAGCGACCCTACGCGATACTCGAGGAGCACCAGGCTGCTCACGGGACATCAGTCCATGCCTTCGAGTGCGTCGCGAATCGGGACCAGTTTGGCGGCGGCCTCGGCGACCTCCGAGTCGGGGTCGGAGCCCGCCACGATCCCGCAGCCGGCGAACAACCGGGCAAACCGACCACTGACCTGCGCGCAGCGCAGCGCGATGCCCAGCTCGCCGTCCCCCGCTGCATCCACCCACCCCACCGGACCGGCGTAGCGTCCCCGGTCCATCGCCTCCAGCTCGCTGATCGTGCTGACCGCCTCGGAGGTGGGGGTGCCGCCGACGGCGGCGGTGGGGTGCAGTGCGTCGGCCAAGGTGAGCAACGGAGGCCCTGCGGGGTGCAGCACCCCGCGCACCTCGGTGGCCAGGTGCAGGAGGTTGTGCAGCTGCAGCACGCTGGGTGCGGTGGGGACCACCAGGTCGGTGCAGAACGGCCGCAGCGCCTGGGCCAGCGAGTCCACCGCGTAGCAGTGCTCATCGCGGTCCTTCGACGAGTCGAGTAGCTCACTGGCCAGCGCTCCGGTATCGGTGCCGTCATGCGGCCAGGTGGTCCCGGCCAGCACCCGCGAGAGCACCTCGGTGCCACGTCGGCGCAGCAGCAGTTCTGGGGTCGCACCCACCAGCTCGTCCACTGCGAACGTCCAGCAGGACGGGTACCGGGCGGCTAGTCCGTGCAGCACGAACCGGGGGTCCAGCGGCTTATCTGCGACCGCAAGCAGGTCATGTGCGAGCACTACCTTCGCCGGCGCCGACCCGTTGCGCATGCGGGACACCGCGCGAGCCACTGCTTCGCGCCACGCGGTCACCGGCAGCTCACCGTCGAAGTAGCGCAGCCCGCGGGGGCGGCGCACTGGCACCACCGGCTCGGTCGAGGTACCGGTCTCGAACTCGGTAACCCAGGTCACTCCGCCTCGCCTGCCTACCACGACCCGCGGCACCACCAGCACCGAGCTGCCTGGGCAGTCGTCGAAGGCGAGACTGGCGAAGGCGACCGGGCCGCTGCCAGGCAGGCATACCTCGTCGTAAGTGTCCAGCTGCGCGCAGAAGGACTGCCACCATGCCTCGGCGCGGGCGAAACGGTTCGATCCTCCGGTGCACACCCGGGCCACCTCGCCCCAGGCCACCAACCCTTCACCGGCTTGCATCCAGGACAGCACACCGCGCGGGGAGGGCAGCAGGTCGAGCAGGTCGACACCCCCGCGCACCAGATGCGAGCGTACGACCAGCCGATCGGTCAGCGGGGCGGTGGTCACGCCGTCAGCGTATTAGGGCTCCCCAGGCGCCGCGGCGCGTGCGTCGATCGAGGGTCGCGGCAGCTACCCTCAGCCGGATGACCGCTACGGTGATCAGGGCCCGACTGCAGGATCTCAGCCGGTTGCGCCGGCCGGTGTCGTGGGCGCTGCTTGCCCTGGCCGGGGGGCTGACCGGGCTCATCGTGCTGGCGCTGGCCGGGGCGGCCCTCGACGATGCTGAAATCGACGCCCGCACCGGCCACGCCACGGCCCAGGTGCTCGCGGTGACCTCGATGCGGACCTTGGTGCAGTTCGCCGCGCCCAACGGCCAGGTGTACAGCCCGGACGAGGGCGTGGCCTACCCGTCGGGGCTGCAGGTGGGGCAGCTGGTGCGGGTGGAGTACGACAGCGCCAATCCCGAGCAGGTGCGGGTCGCCGGGCGGACCTGGGTGACCGGGGTGGTGCCGGCGGTGATCACGCTGGTGGTGCTGTGGGTACTGGTAGCACCGGCTATCTGGTGGTTGCGTCGTCTGCGCCCTCCCGGCACTGCCTAGGGTAGGAGGCGTTCGCCAGGAGTTCCGCGGTGTTGGTCGCCCTCCAAGTACCACCAACCCGGTCGCGGGCTGCTCTTAACGACAGCCAACCCGACGGCAGCCCAGGTGTGGCTGACAAGCGGCCACCCGAGCACAGCCGGCAGGTTGGCAGCGGTTAACGACACCACCACAGGGCGTTGGCGGTACTTGAAGGGCCACCAACCGTAGGGTGAGCGCTGTGCCGAGAGCTGGGCTGGACAAGGACCCTCGCGACGTCGCTGCGATGTTCGACGGGGTGGCCCGTCGTTATGACCTGACCAACACGGTGCTGTCGTTCGGCCAGGACCGGTGGTGGCGGCGGCGCACCCGGGTCGCGGTTGCTGCTGGATCCGGAGAGCGGGTGCTCGACCTCGCCGCGGGTACCGCCGTTTCCACCGTCGAGTTGGCCCGCGCCGGCGCGTGGTGTGTGGCTGCAGATTTCTCCCTGGGGATGCTCCGTGCTGGTCGACGGGCAGGCCGGCACCGCAAGGTTCCGCTGGTCGGCGCCGACGCGCTGGCGCTGCCTTTCACCGACGGGGCGTTCGACGCGGTCACGATCTCCTTCGGGCTGCGCAACGTAGCCGACCCCGACGCCGCGCTGGCCGAGTTGGCCCGGGTCACCCGGCCTGGCGGCCGGCTGATCGTCTGCGAGTTCTCCACCCCCACGTGGTGGCTGTTTCGCACTGTCTACCTGGAGTACCTGATGGGTGCGCTGCCGGCGGTCGCCCGGCGGGTGAGCAGCAACCCGGAGGCATACGTGTACCTCGCTGAGTCCATCCATACCTGGCCCGACCAGGGTGCGCTCGCCCAACGGATAGCCGCCGCAGGCTGGACCGACGTCGAGTGGCGCGACCTCACCGGCGGCATCGTCGCCCTGCACCGGGCCGTCAAGCCGACACCCCTGGTTTCTGGGCAGTCTTAAGCTCCGAACGCCAGATCGTGGCGGTCATGATGGGTTCTTCGCGCGGAGCGTTGCGGGTGCCAATCCGTGTTCACCAGACGGCCTGGCAGCTTAGCTGCCAGGCTCGCACCTCTGGGACTGCCGACCCGGAGATACCCCGGCTCAGCGCCGGGGCACTCCAGGTCGGCAAAGGGCTGGCGGACGCTCTGCCGGTTGTGGCGGTTCAGGGTCAGGCGTTGATCTCCTTGGGTGCGCCGCCTCCGGTGATCTCGATCTTGCGGGGCTTGGCCTTCTCGGCGATGGGGATGCGCAGGGTCAGCACCCCGGCGTCGTAGCTGGCCTCGACGTGGTCGGTGTCAAGGGTGTCGCCGAGGAACAACTGCCGGCTGAACACGCCGCGGGGCCGCTCAGCGACCTGCAGCTCGACGTCCTCACCATAGGCCGGGGCACGCTCAGCCTTGACGGTGAGCACGTTGCGTTCGACGTCGAGGTCGATCGAGGACGGGTCCACCCCCGGCAGGTCGAAGTGCACGACGAACTGCTCCCCATGGCGGTAGGCATCCATGGGCATGACCGCCGGACGTGACCAGGTGCCGTTCTGGCCGAAGAACTGCTGGGTGAGCCGGTCCAGCTCCCGGAACGGGTCGGTACGCATCAGCATCGAGGGTCTCTCCTTCCTGGGCGTCGTCACGACGCGATCGGCACGCACCGCTGTAGCGGTGCCTAGATACTATCACCAACGACTAGACAAGTAAAGATTCCTTGGTCGATCAATATTTCTTGACATCATCTGGCTCAGCCTGCATCGATGCCCGGAGGAAGTGCTGGCCACGGGGTAAGCGGACCCGGTAGCTGGCGTCATGGTGCTCCCCGAGCTTACTTGGGCCTTGGCCCCGGCAACGGCTTGCCCACGGCGGTCGGGGCCCCAGCAAGACGCGCGACACGTAGACAACATGTCCTGAGTACTATAGAATCCTCCTCGCGTGGAGGAGGATTGTTGTCCCTTCGTGAGGAGGTGATGGCCGCGGACCATGAGGCTGGGGACGGTGCGTCGCTCTTCCGCACCGTGACCCCGCGGCCCGGGAGTTACCGGACCGCGCGGCGGTAACCCGTGGCTACCGCCGGTCCAAGGAGAGCGCCCTTCCGTCCCGGTCGGCACCACCGGGACGGCGCCTCTCAACGCTGGGCCCTGGCCGCCGCGAACAGGCACGGCGGCCAGGGCCCCATTCGCGACTCCGGAGATCAGGTGACACAACCGCAGGGCATGCAGGACAAACTCAACGACCAGGACTACCCCGCTTACACCATGGGCCTGGCTGCGGACCTACTGGGTGTGCAACCGGCCTTCCTGCGCAGCCTGGACGCCGCCGGGCTCTTGACCCCGGATCGCTCCGCTGGCGGGCAGCGCCGTTACAGCCGCGCCGAGCTCACCTTAGCCATCCGGGTGCGCGAACTGCTCGACCAGAACATGCCGCTGGCCGCTGCCATCCGTATCGTCAGCCTCGAACACCAGCTCGCCGCAGCCCACCGGCGCATTGCCCACCTCGAGCACACCACCGGCGAGCCCCGCAGCGACCCGAACGAGCACTGAGAAGGTCATTGGCAGGGCTGCGGCAGGCGCGGCGCTCGCCGGCTGGTGGGCGAGTGGATCCGAACAGGTACAGAGCCTGAGTCGGAACTGCCGGTTACGTGGGCAGCAGCGCGAGCCCGGTCCGTCGATCTGGCCGCTTACACTCAGGCCCCTGGGGAGTCACTGAACAACTGAGGAGTTCCGATGGTCAGCCTGGCGGGCACCAGTGACAACGCCGCGGACGTGATCGTGGTGGGAGCCGGACCCGCGGGCTCGACGGCTGCGGCGTACCTGGCCCGCGCCGGGCTGGACGTGTTGCTGCTGGAGAAGTCCACCTTCCCTCGCGACAAGGTGTGCGGGGACGGTCTGACCCCACGCGGCGTCAAGCAGCTCATCGACCTGGGCATCGACACCAGCACCGAGGCCGGCTGGTTGCACAACCGGGGCCTGCGGGTGGTGGGCGGCGGGGTGACGGTTGAACTGCTGTGGCCCGACCTGGCCAGCTTCCCGCCCTACGGCGCGGTCCGCCAGCGGCGGGACTTCGACGAGATACTGGCGCGGCACGCGGAGAAGGCCGGCGCCCGGCTGCACGAGCGCACCACGGTCACCGAGGCGATCATCGACGAGCGCACCGGGCGGGTCACCGGCGTGCGTGGCAGGCAGGGGCCGGACAAGCAGCCGGTGGCCTACCGTGCCCCGCTCACCCTGGCCTGTGACGGCGTCAGCGCCCGGCTCGCGCTCAGCCTGGGGATGGACAAGCGTGAGGACCGGCCGATGGGTGTCGGGGTGCGTCGCTACTACACCAGCCCCCGCACCAGCGACGACTTCCTGGAAAGCCACGTGGAGATCCGGGACCACACCGATCCGCAGCAGCCCAGGCTGCTGCCCGGCTACGGCTGGATCTTCGGTATGGGCGACGGGACGTCCAACGTCGGCCTGGGAATCCTGTCGACCTCCGAGGCATACGGGAAGACCGACTACCGGGCGTTGCTGCGATCCTGGCTGGACGGCACACCGCAGGAGTGGGGCTTTCGCGAGTGCAACGCCACCGGCAAGGTCCTCGGCGCGGCCCTGCCGATGGCCTTCAACCGCACCCCGCACTACCGTGCGGGCCTGCTGCTGGTCGGGGACGCCGGCGGGATGGTGAATCCGTTCAACGGCGAGGGCATCGCGTATGCGATGCAGTCCGCCGGGCTGGCCGCGGAGTGCGCGGTCCAGGCAATGGCCCGGCCGGAGGGACCAGCCCGGGAGCGTGCGCTGCAGCGTTACCCCACTGCGCTGCGCGACGAGTTGGGGGGCTATTTTCGATTGGGGACCGCGTTCAGCCGGCTGATCGGCCACCCGGCGGTGATGCGAGCCGGGATCCGCCACGCCTTGCCTCGCGCGACGCTGATGCGCTTCATGCTCAAGCTGCTGGCCAACCTCTACGACAGCCGGGAGGGTGACGCGATGGACCGGGTGATCACGGCGATGACCCGGCTGGCGCCCAGCGCTTGATCACCACGCCTGCCGATCGACACAACGCCTGATCGTGGGCGATAACGCCTGATCGAGGGCGATTTAGGTAGCCTCAGGGCAGTGCGTGACCGGCTCACACGTAGGGTGGAGCGGGACGTTCAGGAGACGGGAAGGAAGGGACGCAAGTGCTGCAGCCCTACGTTCCCTTGGTGCTGATGTTCCTGCTAGCAGGGGCCTTCGCAGTGTTCTCGATAGCCGCGGCCCCCTATATCGGGCCGCGCCGCTACAACAGGGCCAAGCTCGACGCCTACGAGTGCGGTATCGAGCCGTCCCCGCAACCGGTTGTGGGGGCGGGGCGGATGCCGGTGGCGTACTACCTCACCGCGATGCTGTTCATCCTGTTCGACATCGAGATGGTCTTCCTCTACCCGTTCGCGGTGGCCGCGGACTCGCTGGGGATCTTCGGCCTGGTGGAGGTCGTCCTGTTCATCGTGACGCTCGGCTTCGCCTACGCCTACGTGTGGCGGCGCGGCGGGCTGGACTGGAACTGATCATGGGTTTAGAAGAGAAGCTGCCCAGCGGGATCCTGTTGACCAGCGTGGAGAAGCTGGTCAACTGGACGCGCAAGTCGTCGCTGTGGCCCGCCACGTTCGGGCTGGCCTGCTGCGCGATCGAGATGATGACCACCGGGGCGCCCCGTTACGATCTGGCCCGCTTCGGCATGGAGGTCTTCCGGGCCTCCCC
>DATHTJ010000205.1:0-11677 GCA_035463315.1 Pseudonocardiaceae bacterium | reverse complement strand
GGCGGCGATGATGTGTCCGAGTTGAGCTGTCATGGAGCGCGAGAACGTTAAAGTATGAGAGTGGCCGTGATCCGGGAAGACCGGGAGCTGCTGGCGGAGTTGGTCTGGCTGAACACTGGTGTGCAGGAGGTACGGCATGTTGACCGGACCGCTGGGCGACACGCCGCAGTGTTGGGGGCCGGGGTTCTCGTTGATTGGTAGACCTCACGCAGCTTGATTCGCACGACCCGGTCTGGTGGCCTCTGCGACGCCGTGACCACGGCGGGGGACTGCGACGTCCTCCGGCTCGTCAGGCGCTGAAGCCGAACGACGCTACGAACGTGAAGTTGGCTGATTTGTTCAGTAGCCTGGTGACCACAAAGTCGTCATATAAACCGGGCGGCACCGTGGTGTCCACGCGGACCCGGACGCTGACGAACACGGGTGTGGCGATGCCGGCGAGGTTCACGGGCACCTCCTTGCGGTTATTGTCTGCGCTGCTGAGCGTCGCCGTAGTGAGCGGGGTCTCGATGGCGTGTCCGGGATTGCCGGGATCTGGTTGGTAAGCGGTCACCGTGATGAGGTGACCCGGGTATCCGACAAAGGTCTGTACGTCCTGGGTGTGCAGAACGAGTGTGGTGGTGTCCGGGCCGGAGGGATCGGTCTTCCGCAGCGTCAACGGGAACTCCAGGGCGATTCCGGAGTACGCGGCATCACCGTACACGCCCGGTTCGTCGCCCAGATGAATCCGACCTTCCCAGACAAGTTCTGGTTGCACGCTCAGCATGTGGCTCTCCCCTCGTGGTGGCTGTGCCGGCGGTGGGATTCGAACCCACACTGGCGGGTTCCTAAAACCCGGGCCTCTGCCATTGGGCTACGCCGGCTTTGCGGGATCTCCCGGGACGCTGGGAGCGCGACCAGGCCACAGGATACGCGCTCAGACTCCGAGGTCCTTGCGCAGCTTGGCGACGTGGCCGGTGGCGCGCACGTTGTATAGCGCCTTGTCGATGCGGCCCTGCGCGTTGATCACGAAGGTGGACCGGATCACGCCGGTGACCGTCTTGCCGTACATCTGCTTCTCGCCGTAGGCGCCGTAGCTGGTGAGCACCGCGCGGTCCACGTCGGACAGCAGGGGGAAGTGCAGGCCCTGCGCGTCGCGGAACGTCGCCAGCTTCGCCGGCGGGTCCGGCGAGATGCCGAGTACCGCGAAACCGGCCGTGTCCAGCTCGGCGAGGTTGTCGCGGAAGTCGCAAGCCTGCTTGGTGCAGCCGGGGGTGCCGGCGGCCGGGTAGAAGTAGACCACTACGGATCGGCCGCGGTAGTCCGACAGCGAGACGGGCTTGCCGTCGGCGTTGGGCAGGGTGAAGTCAGGGGCGGGGTCGCCGGGGGACAGCCGGACGTTGTCGGTCACGAGGTCGGACGGTACCGCCCGGATGGGGTGGCTTCGGCACCCGGCTACGGTGTGCCGCACGCATATCCGCGCGAGGAGGACTGATGGCCCGGGACGCCGACACCATCGAACGCGACATCGAGCAGGCCCGTGACGCGCTGGCCACGACCCTGGAGGAACTCGGCACCCGGGCTAACCCCAAGCGCGCGATTGAGGCCGGCAAGGAACAGGTGGAGGCCACCATGGCCGACCCGAGAGTGCGCTACTCGCTGATCGGCGTCGGGGGGCTCATCGTGCTGGTGTTGTTGCGCAAGCTCTTCCGCTGAGCCGCCAGGTTCACCACGGCGAAGGACTCACCGTCCAGCCGCACGCTGTCCTGTGCGGTGATGGCCTTCCCAGACGCGAGAAGAACCTGAGTGGGCTGGCGGTCCAGTACCACAGTGACCGGCTGCGAGTTCAGGTTCACCGCCACCCGCAGCGCACCGCGATGCAGCACCAGCGTGCGGGCGTCGGAATCCACGTCGACGGCAAGCCGGTCCAACCTGGGGTCAGACAGCTCCGGGCAGCCCTTGCGTAGCGCGATCAGCTCCCGGTAGGTGCGCAGCAGGGTCGCATGGGGCTCGGTGCCGTGTTCGGACCAGTCCAGCCGGGAGCGCAGGAAGGTCTGCTCGTCGTTCGGGTCGGGCACGTCGGTGTCGTCCCACCCGTGCTCAGCGAACTCCAGATAGCGGCCGCGGCGGATGGCCTCGCGCAACCCAGCGTCGGGCATGAACGAGAAGAACTGGAACGGGGTGTTCGCACCCCACTCCTCGCCCATAAAGAGCATCGGCGTGTACGGGGAGCACAGCACCAGCGCTGCGCCGCAGGCCAGCAGGCCGGGAGACAGCGTCGCCGAGATCCGGTCACCGGTAGCGCGGTTGCCCACCTGATCGTGGTTCTGCAGGTAGGCGAGAAATTTCCACCCGGGTAGCCGCGCGGTGTCCACCGGACGGCCGTGGGTGCGCTGCCGGAAGTGTGACCAGCGCCCGTCATGGAAGAACGCGCCGCGCAGGGTGCGAGCTAAATCGGGCAGCGCGCCGAAATCGGCGTAGTAGCCCTGCTGCTCGCCGGTCAGCGTGGCGTGCAGGCAGTGGTGAATGTCGTCGTCCCACTGCGCGGTCAGCCCGTAGCCCCCCGTGGCACGTGGGGTGACCAGCCGCGGGTCGTTGAGGTCGGACTCGGCGATCAGTGCCAGCGGCCGTCGCAGGTGGCTGGCCAGGACGTCCACCTCGATGGCCAGCTCCTCCAGCAGAGGGGTGGCGCGGGTGTCGCGCAGGGCGTGCACGGCGTCCAACCGCAGCCCGTCGAGGTGATAGTGGCGCAGCCACTCCAGCGCGTTGTCGATGACGTAGCGGCGCACCTCGTCGGAATGCGGCCCATCCAGGTTGAGCGACGGGCCCCAGATGTTGCTCCCGGCGAAGTACGGGCCGAAGCGGTCCAGGTAGGCGCCCGAGGGGCCGAGGTGGTTGTGCACCACGTCGAGGACCACGCCCAGCCCGCGACCGTGGCAGGCGTCCACGAAGCGCTTGAACGCGTCGGGCCCGCCGTAGTTCTCAGTGACCGCGTACCAGCCCACCCCGTCATAGCCCCAGTTACGGGGCCCGTCGACGGCGTTGACCGGCATCACCTCGACCAGATCGATGCCCAGCTCGACCAGATGGTCGAGGCGCTCGATCGTGGAGTCGAAGGTGCCGCCCGGGGTGAATGTCCCGATGTGCAGCTCGTAGAGCACGCTGCCGGGCAGCGCCCTCCCGGTCCAGCTCTGATCGGTCCACTCGAAGGCGCCGTGGTCATAGACCCGGGACGCCGCATGTACCCCGTGGGGCTGCCACCGCGATCGGGGATCGGGTAGCGGAGTGTCCTCGTCGTCCAGCCGGAACGCGTAGTCGGCGCCTGGCCCGGCGCCGTCGACGTCCACGCTCCACCAGCCGCTGGCTGTCCTGGCCAGCTCGTGCTCGACGCCGTCCACCACGACCCGCACCCGCTGCCGTTGCGGGGCCCACACGGTGAAGTCCATGGACACCGATCCTGTCAGGGTCGGGTGGCATTGTCTGGCCATGACGGGCGCCCCTCACACGTCGGTGCGAGAAGCGGTCGGTCAGCCGGCGAGCAGCAGGGTGACCGGGTAGCGGGCGAGCAGATCGGCAAGGGGAACGGATCCTGACGCTGAGAAACCGGTGAAAGCGTCGGTCCAGGAGCCCTCAGCCAGGGGCAGCACGGTCTCACCCCAGCCGCCGCGGGCAGCCAACCCGACTGGCAGCCGGGTGGCGACCGCCACAACCCCGCGGCGGGCGAACGCGACGGCGTGCGGCGCGGCCACGCCGTCCGCGTGCAACGGGGTGTAGCCGGTGAACCGGTCGGGATGGTCACGGCGGGCGCGCAGGGTCCGGGACACCACGAGCAGCTTAGCCGCGCCGGAGGCGTCCACGTCGGGCAGCCAGCCGTGATCTATTCGACACAGCAGATCGGCCCGCGCGGTGAAGTCCACCGGGCGGCGGTTGTCTGGGTCCACCAGCGAGAGGTCCCACAGCTCGCCGCCCTGATAGGTGTCCGGCACGCCGGGCATCGCCAGTTGCAGCAGCACCGCGGACAGCGAGTTCGATCGGCCAGCTGGAGTGATCTGGGCTGCCACCCTGTTCACGGCGGCGCGCAGCGCGGGGTTCTCCAGCGCGGCGTCGGCGACGGCATGCATGGCGGTTTCGAACGCCTCGTCCGGGTCGGTCCAGTTGGTGCGGGTCCGCGCCTCCCGCATCGCCTTGTCCAGGTAGGAGTGCAGCCGATCCGGCGGCAGCGGCCACGCCCCGACCAGGGTCTGCCAGAGCAGGTGACCCAGCGCCGGGTCGGGCACGGTGGCACCAGCTGCATCGGCCAGCCTGGTGAACTCCCGAACAGCGTCCGCCCACAGCGCCGGCAGCTCGGAGAGCACCGCCAGCCGAGCCCGCACATCACTGGAACGTTTGGTGTCATGGGTGGACAGCGTGGTCATCCCGTGCGGGGCGAGTTCCTCGCGGCGCGCCAAAGCGGTATGAAAGTCATCGACGTCGAGTCCGAAGCGGGCCGGATCCCCGCCTACCTCGTTGAGCGCGATGAACCGGGTCCAGCGGTAGTAGGCGGTGTCCTCCACTCCCTTGGCCATCACCGCGCCGGAGGTCTGCTGGAACCGGACAGCGAGCTCGTCGGCCGGATCACGCAGCCGGGGCGAGAGCGCCTCCAGCGTCGCGGCCAGGTCAGGGCGCCGCTGCCGGGCGGCCGCCAGCGCCTGGTCCAGGTGCTCGACCCCGTCCGGCAGGTAGGACCGGTAGACCGGAAAGCAGGCCAGCACCTCGGCCAGCGCGGCAGTGACCTGGGCCTCGGCGGCATCGCGGATGGTGGGCGCCAGCGCGGCCAGGCGGCGCAGCTCCGAGCCGAGCATGCCGGTGGCCACGTCGAGCTTGCAGTCGTGCACCAGCTGCGTCCAGCTCGTCTGCACCCCGGTCAGCGCGGTGTCCAGCGCGGTGAACGCCGCCTCGCCGGCTGGGTCGATGAGGACCCCGTCGACCTCGGCGAGCGCGTCGTAACCGGTGGTGCCCTCCACCGGCCACGAGCCGGACAGCTCCTCGCCAGGTTCGAGGATCTTCTCCACCACGATCCAGGCGTCCGGGGCGTGCTCGCGAAGCCGGTGTAGGTAGCCCGCAGGATCGGTGAGGCCGTCGGGATGGTCCACGCGCAGGCCGTCGACATCGCCCTCGGTGACCCAGCGCAACACCTCGCCATGGGTGGCGGTGAAGACCTCGGGGTCCTCCACGCGGACTGCGGCGAGCTCGCTCACCGCGAAGAACCGCCGGTAACCCACGTCCGCCCGCCAGGAGACCAGCCGGTAGTGCTGTGCCTCGTGCACCTGCTGCGGGCTGCCTGCCGTGCCGGGCGCCAGCGGGAAGCCGTGTTCGTGGTAGCACAGACTGACGAACAGATCCGTCCGCGCCTCGGGGGAGTCGGCGAGCACCGGCAGGAGCAGCGGCCAGCCGGTCACGTCGAACCATCGGGCGAAGCGCGACGACGGCCCGTTGCGCAGCAGGTCCCACCAGGCCGGGTTTGCCCGCGGGTTGGCGACCCCGAGGTGGTTGGGCACGATGTCCACCACCAGCGCCAGCCCGTGTTCACGAACGGCGGCCACCAGCGCGCGCCTGCCGGGTTCTCCGCCGAGCACCTCGGATACCCGACCAGGGTCGGCCACGTCGTAACCGTGCTGGGATCCCGGCATCGCCTGCAGCAGCGGCGACGCATACACCGCGCCGACACCCAGCGACGCCAAGTAGGGCACCACGGCGGCGGCATCGGCGAAGGTCAGGCCCGGACCGAACTGCAGCCGGTAAGTCGAGGGCGGCGGAGGGGCTGTCACAATGCCGCCTCCGTGGGGCCAAATACGTCGGCGGTCACGCGGTGCGCTCCAGAACCACCAGTGAGCGCGCGATCATGGTTCTCCTTCGGACGGACCGGGTGAGGATACCGTGAGTGGCGTTAGGCGCCGGGCTGTTATGCACTCACGACGGGCTGATGCGCCCGCGGACCTCACCCAATCCGATGGTGCTGGCCGCAGGGCCGGGTGCGGTGGCGGTGATCGACACCTCGTCGCCGTCGCAGAGGAAACTGCGGGCGGTGCCATCCGAGAGGGTCAATGGCTGCGAACCGTTCCAGCTCAGTTCGAGCAGCGAGCCCCGTTGGTCGGGCGCTGCCCCGCTGACCGCGCCGGAAGCGAACAGATCACCGGTGCGCAGGCACGCGCCGTTGCTGGTCAGGTGTGCCAACTGCTGCGCTGGCGTCCAGTACATTCCGGCGAACGGCGGACGGGAGACCAGCTGACCGTTGAGCCGCACCTCCATCGTGATGTCCAGCCCCCAAGGCTCGGTGCCAGTGTCGTCCAGGTAGGGCAGTGGGCGAGGGTCGCGCACCGGTGGCTGGATCCGCGCCGCAGTCAGCGCATCCAGCGGGACGAGCCACGGGGAGACCGAGGTGGCGAAGGACTTGCCGAGCAACGGTCCGAGCGGGATGTACTCCCATGCCTGGATGTCCCGAGCGGACCAGTCGTTGATCAGGCACAGCCCGAAGACGTGGTCGGTGAAGGCGGTCAGCCCGACCGGCTGACCCGGTGCCGAGGGTGTGCCGACGACGAAGCCGACCTCCGCCTCGAGGTCCAGCGCGGTCGACAGACCGAAGGTGACCGTGCCGTCGGGGAGGCGCCGCTGGCCGCTGGGCCGGAGCACCGGTGTCCCGGAGATGACGACGGTGCCGGCCCGGCCGTGGTAACCGACCGGCAGGTGCCGCCAGCTCGGCGGCAGCGGCGGCTGGCCGGGCCGCAGGAGCCGTCCGGCGTTGATCGCATGCTGCTCGCAGGAGGAGAAGTCGACGTAGTCGGCGACGGTGAACGGCAACCGCATCGCCACGTCGGCGGCGGGTACGAGCAGCGGCGCGAGCACCTCGGCGTGCCGCTCGTCGGTCAGCCAGCTCGTCACCGCAGCCCGGATCGTGGTCCAGGTCCGGCGCCCGGCGGCCAACAACGCGTCGAGGTTGCCGCCGCGGAACAGCGCGACATGCTCAGGTAACAGCGCCACACTGGCTGCGGTGAGGTCGAGGATGGCGTCGCCCACCGCCACCCCGACGTGCGGCTGCGGCCGGGTCTCGTCGGTGAAGACACCGTAGGGCAGCGTGTGCGGGCCGAAGGGGTGGTCGGCCGCTACTCCAGTCCAGCCAGCCACCAACATTCGGGCCCCGGCCTGACCAGCTCCACGGGTACGCCGGGTCCTCGCAGGCAACGCCGCCCTCGCCCAGTCCTAGTGGTCGGAAGGTGTCCACCATGACTGCCAGCTCGTCGAAGAACTCCACTCCGAGGCTGCGCTCGATCGCCCCTGGCTGCGGGCCGTGGGTGTGGCCGCCGGGATGCAAGGAGATCGAGCCCGGACCGATGCCGCTGCCCTTGCGCGCCTCGTAGTCGCCGCCGCAGTAGAACATGACCTCGTCGGAGTCGACGTTGGAGTGGTAGTAGGGCACCGGTACTGCCAGCGGGTGGTAATCGACCTTGCGAGGCACGAAATTGCAGATCACGAAACCGGTGCCGGCGAAGACCTGGTGCGCCGGCGGCGGCTGGTGGATGCGCCCGGTGATCGGCTCGAAGTCCGCGACGTTGAACGCGTACGGGTAGAGGAAGCCATCCCAGCCCACCACGTCGAACGGGTGCCGCGGGTAGGTGTACGCGGTGCCGGTGACACCTGCCGCGCCGCGGTGCTTGACCAGCACCTCGACGTCGACCCCCTCAGCCACCGCTGGTACACCGGGACCCCGCAGGTCGCGCTCACAGTACGGGGCGTGCTCCAGGAACTGCCCGAACCGGGACAGGTAGCGCGGTGGTGGGCCGATGTGGCTGTTCGCCTCGATGCAGTACGCGCGCAGCGGCTCGTCCGGGCTCGGCACCCACCGGTGGGTGGTGGCGCGCGGCAGCACCACGTAGTCACCGGTGCCGACCTGCAGTGGTCCGAACACCGTCTGCACCGTCGCCGAGCCGGACTCGACGTAGACGCACTCGTCGCCCAGGGCGTTGCGGTACAGCGGCGAGGCCTCGCCCGCGACGACGTAGCAGATCCGCACGTCGGTGTTGCCGAGCACCAGCCGTCGCCCGGTCACCACGTCATGGCGTTTCCACTCCTCGCCGACGAAGAGCTCGTGCAGCCGCAGGTGCCGCGGGAGCAACGGCTCGTTGGGCGCCGTGTTGTGATCGGGCAGCACCCACGGCCGGGCGTCGGTGATCGCCGAGGGGATCTGCTCGTGGTAGAGCAGCGAGGAGTCCGAGGAGAAGCCCTCCTCCCCGATGAGCTCCTCGTAGTACAGCGAGCCGTCCGGACGACGGTGCTGAGTGTGACGCTTGCGCGGGATCATGCCCGCCTGCCGGTAGAAGGCCATGGTTCTCCAGATTGCCGGTTCTCCAGATTGCCGACGCTACAGATTGCCGCGGCGGGCCTGCTCGCGCTCGATGGCCTCGAACAGGGCCTTGAAGTTGCCCTTGCCGAAGCCCAGCGAGCCGTGTCGCTCGATGAGCTCGAAGAACACTGTCGGTCGGTCCTGCACCGGCTTGGTGAAGACCTGCAAGAGGTAGCCGTCCTCGTCTCGGTCGGCGAGGATGCGCAGCTCACGCAGCGTCTGGACCGGGACTCGGGTGTCGCCGACCCACTCACCCAGGGTGTCGTAGTAGGAGTCCGGCGTGTCCAGGAACTCCACGCCCCGTTCCCGCATCGCCGTGACGGCTCCGACGATGTCGCCGGTCGCCAGCGCGATGTGCTGCACGCCCGGGCCGCCGTAGAACTCCAGGTACTCATCGATCTGCGAGCGCTTGCGGCTGACCGCGGGCTCGTTGAGCGGGAACTTGACCCGGTGGTTACCGCTGGTCACCACCTTGGACATCAGCGCGGAGTACGTCGTGGCGATGTCGTCGCCGACGAACTCCGCCATGTTCTCAAAGCCCATGACCCGGTTGTAGAACGACACCCAGACGTCCATCCGGCCGAGTTCGACGTTGCCCACGCAGTGGTCCACGGCCTGGAACAGCCGGCGTCCGGGGGCCACCAGCGGGAGCCGTGCGACGAAACCGGGCAGGAATGGACCGCGGTAGCGGGACCGATCGACGAGGGTGTGCCGGGTGTCGCCGTAGGTCGCCAGCGCGGCCAGCCGCACCGTGCCGTGCTCGTCGGTCGCGTCGCAGGGTTCCTCGAGGATGGTGGCGCCCTGCTGGCGGGCGACCGCTACTGCGTGGTCCACGTCGGGCACCTCAATGGCGAGGTCGCTCACTCCGTCGCCGTGCGCCGCCACCCGCTCGCCCAGCGGCGTGCCGGCCCGCGCCGCGCCGGTCAGCACGAACCGGACCCGGCCGGCGACCAGCACGTACTCCACCGCGTCCCGGTAGCCCTGTTCCGGTCCCCGATAGGCCACGCAGGTCATGCCAAACGCCGTCGAGTAGAAATGCGCGGCCTGCCGTGCATTGCCGACGGCGAACCGCACGTGGTCCATGCCGATCACCGGAAAGAGGTCAGGTCCGAGGTCGTGTGCGACGCCACCGATCAGGGCGTCGACGTCGGTCTCCGCCGACGTTCCGGTGGTGCTGGGCGGGTGGCTCATGGCGTGGACTCCTAGCCGCTTCAGGGTACGCGCCACGGCACCCGACCGGGGGAAGGCGGGCGACAGCTAACGGAACCGGACGGCGGCGTCCAGGGCTGCGCGCATCTGGGTGACCGGCGCGCAGCGGCCGGTCATCAGGTGAACCTGCGCGACCGCCTGGTGCAGCAGGACCGCCAGACCGCTGACGATCCGGCAACCCGCGGCGAGGGCGGATGCAGCCAGCGGCGTGGGCCACGGCGTGTAGACAACGTCGAGCACCACCGGCCTGGTGGCCCACTGCGCAGCGCCCCACTGCTGACAGTTCAGTGCGTCGGCGGCACCGGGGGGCAGGGTGGAGATGATGACGTCGGCCTCGGGAACGGCGTCGTCGGATAACCCACCGCAGATCGTCGGCTGGACACCGAGCCGGTCGGCGGCCGCGCGGAGATCGGTTGTTCTGGCCGGATCCCGCACGAGAACGGTTGGTGTGGTCTCGCCAAGCTCGCGCAGCGCGGCGAGCGCGGCCTGCGCGGTGCCGCCGGCCCCGAGGATCACCGCTGCGCCGACCCGGTCGAGTCCCGCTTCGCGCAGCGCGGCGAGGATCCCAGCCACGTCGGTGTTCTCGGCCCGGCGGCCGGCGGGCTGCCCGAGCACGAGGGTGTTCGCCGCGCCGACCGCGCTGGCCAGGGGGGAGACCTCATCGGCCACGGTCAACGCCACCCGTTTGAGCGGCATTGTCAACGACAGGCCGGCCCACTCCGGCCCGAGCCGCTCGAGGAAGGTGGGCAGGGCTGCCTCATCGCAGTCGAACGCCTCGTAGCGCCAACTGGTCAGGCCCAGTGCCGCGTAGGCTGCGCGGTGCAGTGTCGGCGACAGTGAGTGCCGGATCGGCGATCCCAGCACCGCAGCCCACCGTTGCGTCGGCTCACTGCCGACCACCAGCGGACGGTCCTGCGCTGCACATCTCTCGTTCGGCACGGCGCCAGTATCGAGGAAACAGCCCAGTGCCCGCCCTCGGGCTTGCACGACGTGTTTCCCGTCTGTTATTGAGAGGTCACGGGGTACGGGGGGTCTGTGGTTCGCAGCTGTTCGGCATCCAACGTCGTGGACAGCAGTAGGAGAGGTGAGTGAGTGATGGAAGAGCCGGGCTGGGCGTCGGGCGAGGTGGATTTTGAGCGTCCCAGCGTGGCTCGCGTGTATGACTACTTCCTCGGTGGCTCGCACAACTTCGCCGTGGATCGGCAGGTAGGCCGTCGGACGATTGAGCTGTGGCCGGACCTGCCCCTGGCCCTGCAGGCCAACCGGGCGTTCCTGCGTCGCTCGGTGCGCTACCTCGTCAAGCAGGGTATTACTCAATTCCTGGACATCGGCTCCGGCATCCCCACCGAGGGCAACGTGCACGAGGTCGCCCAGGTCGCCTCGCCCGAGGCCCGAGTGGTCTACGTGGACATCGACCCGGTGGCCGTGGCGCACAGCCGGGCCATTCTGGAGGGAAATCCGCGCGCGGACATCGTCCAGGCCGACCTGCGCGACTTGCCGGCGATCCTCGATGACCCGCGGTCCAGGCGGCTGCTCGACCTGACCCAGCCGATCGGCGTGCTCATGGTGGCAATCCTGCACTTCATCCCGGATCAGGCGGAGGCGGCGAGCATCGTCGCTCAGTACCGCAACATCATGGCGTCCGGGAGCTATCTCGCCGTCACGCACGCTAGCCACGGTGGCCTGTCCGATCAGGCCGAGCCGGCCGCCGAGTTCTACCGGCGCACCACCGCCCCGTTGACCAGGCGCTCGCGCCCGGAGATCGAGGCGTTGCTCGACGGGTTCGACCTGGTGCCCCCTGGACTGGTGTTCTGGCCGCTGTGGCGTCCCGACTCGCCGGCCGACGTCGATGACCATCCCGAACGACTCCCCGGCTACGCTGCGGTAGGTCGGCGAGAATGACCCACCCGGATCACGAGGAGTTCGCCCGGCGTTGGGCTGAGGCGATCGTCGGTACCAGCTATGTGTCGGTGGGCCGCCGGGTGCTGGCCAAGCAGCTGCTCGGGCTCACCCAGCAGCTGGTCGGGGCGGCGCTGGCCGCTGAGTTTGACCCGTCGATCGGGCGCCGGGTCGGCGTGGAGATGGTCGCGGCGCATCTCACCGGTACCGAGA
>DATHTJ010000204.1:0-13254 GCA_035463315.1 Pseudonocardiaceae bacterium | reverse complement strand
GCCAGGTGCTCCAGGCGGGCGACCTCGGCGGCGCGGAACATCGGCCCGCCCGGGCGACCTACCAGCAGGACCCGGTCCGTACCACCCAGCGGGGTCGCGGCCAGCTCGGTGCCCAGCTCCCGCCAGGGCAGCGGGACCCAGGAGTCCTCGCTGTCCAGGATCGTCGCCCGCCGCAACGGCCACCACGGCAGCTGCACCGCCCGGGTCTCCGGCGCGGCAAATGAACTGGTGACCCGGTGCGGTCGTCCCTCCGTGATGGTGAGCACCACCGCCCAACCCGCTCGGATGATCTTAGGCACCCCCTCGGTGAAGATCTGCAGGCCACCGGTGGGGTCGGCGGCGACTTGCTCCACCAGCTCCAGCTCGCGGTGGGTGTCCAGGACACCCGCCCACGGACGGACGGCGTCGACCTCGACTCCCTCGACCGATTCCGCCGCGGTGATCAACACATCAGGCAACCGGCCAGAGGGGAGTTCCACGACGAGGTCGTCGATGGCGATGCCGGATCTCCGCTCGACGACGTCCAGGCTGAGGATGTCGCAGCCCACATTGCCCAGTGCGGTGGCCACCGCGCCAAGCGCTCCGGGTCGGTCCGGGAGTTGAATTCGGATCAGAAAGGACATCCGCCGCCGTGCCTGTTCATCCGGTTCATCCGGGTTCCCCCCATTCTGACCCCACGGAACTCCGACCGCCCGTGCGCTTGCCGGCCGACGATTGTGACAGAGCGATCCGAAGATTGCGCCGCCCAGCCCGTAGCGCCCAGCCCGTCGCCATCAGGGCGGCCCAGCCGGGGTGCCCCACCGCGGCCTAGACTCGCCGGGTCAGCATCCCACGAGTGCTCCAGGAGTTTGCGTGCCCACCATCTCCCGTGACGAGGTCGCGCATCTCGCCCGGCTCGCCCGGTTGGCCGTCACCGAACAGGAACTGGACCTGTTCGCCAGCCAGCTCGAGGTGATCCTGAGCTCGGTCGCCCGGGTCAACGAAGTGGCCGCCGCGGACATCCCGCCCACTTCGCACGCCGTTGGGCTGACCAACGTTTTCCGCGAGGATGTGCCGCGCCCGGGGTTGACTCAGCAGCAGGCGCTCTCGGGTGCTTACGCCGCCGAGGAAGGTCGGTTCCGGGTGCCGCGCATTCTGGACGAGTCATGACCCTGTTGACCCGGCTTTCCGCCGCCGACCTGGCCAGCCTCATCCACGCGCGGGAAGCTGCCGCGGTCGAGGTGACCAGGGTGCATCTGGACCGGATCGCCGCAGTGGACCCCGCGGTGCACGCCTTCCTGCACCTCGACACCGAGGGCGCGCTCGCCACCGCGGCTGCGGTGGACGACGGATTGCGGCGCGGCGACCCGCCGGCCTCACCGCTGGCGGGCGTGCCGCTGGCGCTCAAGGACGTGTTCACCACCGCTGATATGCCGACCACCTGTGGCTCGCGGATCCTCCAGGGCTGGCGCCCGCCGTATGACGCCACGGTCACTCGCCGGCTGCGGGCTGCGGGCGTGGTGATCCTGGGCAAGACCAACATGGACGAGTTCGCGATGGGTTCCTCGACGGAGAACTCCGCCTACGGGCCCACCCGAAACCCGTGGGATCTCGACCGCGTCCCGGGCGGGTCCGGCGGTGGGTCGGCGGCGGCGGTGGCCGCTTTCGAGGCACCGCTGGCAATCGGCACCGACACTGGCGGCTCGATCCGCCAGCCCAGCGCGGTGACCGGCACCGTCGGGGTCAAGCCCACCTACGGCGGTGTCTCGCGGTACGGCCTGGTGGCGTTCTCGTCCAGCTTGGACCAGGGCGGGCCGGTGGCTCGCACCGTGCTCGACGCCGCGCTGCTGCATGAGGTGATCGGCGGGTATGACCAGCTGGACTCCACCTCGATCGACGCGCCGGTGCCGCCCGTGGTGCACGCGGCCCGCGCGGGTGCCACCGGGGACCTGACCGGGGTTCGGGTCGGGGTGGTCAGCCAGTTCCGCGGGGAGGGCTACCAGCGTGGTGTGCTGCGCGCGTTCGAGCTCGCGGTGAGCCGGCTGCATGAGCTGGGTGCTCAGATCGTCGAGGTGTCCTGCCCGTCGTTCGACCATGCGCTGCCCGCCTACTACCTCATCGCGCCCAGCGAGTGCTCCTCGAACCTGGCTCGCTTCGACGGGATGCGCTACGGGCTGCGCGTCGGCGACGACGGCAGCCGCAGCGCCGAGGAGGTCATGTCGCTGACCCGCGAGGCCGGTTTCGGACCCGAGGTCAAGCGCCGCATCATGCTCGGTACCTACGCATTGTCCGCCGGGTACTACGACGCTTACTACGGCCAGGCACAGAAGGTCCGCACGCTGATCCTCCGGGACTTCGCGGCGGCCTTCGAGCAGGTGGACGTGCTGGTCTCGCCGACCAGCCCGACCACGGCGTTCCCGATCGGCGAGCGGGTGGATGACCCGTTGGCGATGTACCTATCGGATCTGTGCACGATCCCAGCCAACTTGGCGGGCAACGCCGCCCTGTCCGTCCCGGCCGGACTGTCGGATGAGGACGGTTTACCGGTGGGACTGCAGGTGATGGCGCCCGCGCTGGCCGACGACCGCGCCTACCGGGTGGCCGCGGCCTACGAGGCGGCTCGAGACGCGGCCGATGGTGGCCCGCTGGCCCACCGGGTGCCCGATCTGGAGGTGGTTGGGCAGTGACCGCAGTGCTGATGGACTACGACGAGGTGCTGGAGCGCTTCGAGCCGGTGCTCGGGCTGGAGGTGCACGTCGAGCTGTCCACCGCGACGAAGATGTTCTGTAGCTGCGCCAACGTGTTCGGCGCCGAGCCCAACACCCACGTTTGCCCGACCTGTCTGGGGCTGCCCGGGTCGCTTCCGGTGCTCAACGGTGCTGCGGTGGAGTCGGTCATCCGGATCGGGTTGGCGTTGAACTGCTCGATCACCCCGTGGTGCCGGTTTCACCGGAAGAACTACTTCTACCCGGACATGCCGAAGAACTTCCAGACCTCCCAGTACGACGAGCCGATCGCGGTGAACGGCTCGCTGGAGGTGCAGCTGGACGACGGCTCGACGTTCACCGTCGCCATCGAGCGTGCGCACATGGAGGAGGACACCGGCAAGTCGTTACACGTCGGCGGCGCGACCGGTCGTATTCACGGCGCGAGCCACTCATTGCTGGACTACAACCGCGCCGGTGTCCCGCTGATCGAGATTGTCACCAAGCCGATCGTCGGCGCGGGGAGCCGGGCAGCGGAGATCGCCCGTGCCTACGTCACCGTGCTGCGTGATCTGCTGCGGGGATTGGGCGTCTCGGACGTGCGGATGGACCAGGGCTCGCTGCGCTGCGACGCCAACGTCTCGCTGATGCCGCGCGGTTCGTCCACCTTCGGCACCCGAACCGAGACCAAGAACGTCAACTCGCTGCGGTCGGTGGAGCGCGCGGTGCGCCACGAGATGTGCCGGCAGGCCGCGGTGCTGGTCTCCGGTGGCAAGATCGTGCAGGAGACCCGGCATTTCAACGAGGCCACCGGCACCACGTCGCCCGGCCGGCGCAAGGAGACCTCGGAGGACTACCGGTACTTCCCGGAACCCGACCTGGTGCCGATCGCCCCCGCCGAGGACTGGGTGGCGCGGCTGCGCGCCACGCTTCCCGAGCTGCCCTGGCAGCGCGGGGCCCGGGTGCAGGCGCAGTGGGGCCTGTCCGACCTCGAGTTGCGCGATCTGGTCAATGCCGGAGCGCTGGACCTCATCGCGGCCACCGTCGACGCGGGGGCGCCGCCCGCCGAGGCGCGGTCGTGGTGGGTGTCCTACCTGTCCCAGCAGGCCAACTCGCGCGGTGTGGAGCTCGCCGAGCTGGCCATCACGCCAGCGCAGGTGGCGCGGGTGGTCGTGCTGGTCGGCGAGGGTGCGCTGACCAGCACGCTGGCCCGCCAGGTCATCGACGGGATACTCGCAGGCGAGGGCGAGCCCGATGATGTCGTCGCCGCCCGTAGCCTGGCTGTGGTGTCTGATGACGCCGCGCTGACCGCCGCCGTCGAGCAGGCTCTGGCGGCCCAGCCCGATGTCGCCGAGAAGATCCGCGGCGGCAAGGTGGCGGCTGCGGGGGCCATCGTGGGCGCGGTGATGAAGGCGACCGGTGGCCAGGCCGACGCCCAACGCGTCCGCGAACTGGTGTTGGCACGCTGCGCCCCGTGAGTGGCAATACGAGTTCTGGCTCGCATTGCCACTCACGGGTTATCAACATGTCAGTCGTGTCCCCCGCCGGGTCCCACCAGGTCGGGTAACACGAACACCCGCTCGTCGCTGGAGATCGGCGTCCCGCCCGTCTTGTTGACGGTGCCCAGCCACATCATTTGGCCGTCAGGGCTCAGCGCGGTCGCGGATACGCGGCCGTAGCGTTGCAGCGGGATCAGCAGGGGTTGGCCGATGAACGTGCCGCCCGGCCCGATCCCCACCACGAACAGCGGCGCGCCACTGGTGAACGCGACCTGGATGCGGCCCAGCATGACCACGCATCCCGCGGCACCGGTGCGAGCTGGCCAGGTCCAGGAGGCCAGCCCCAGCGGGCGCCCCGGCTGTACCCGGTGCAGCAGGTCGTGGTTGGGCTCCCGATCGGTGATCCACAGCTCACCGACGACCGGGTCGATGCACAGCCCGCCGGGCGAGTGCAACCCGCTGACCAGCACCGTGGACCCGGCGGAGTTGCGCGGGTCGGGCCGGCCGAAGGTGTCAATCCGCAACACCTTGCCGGCCAGCGACTGCGGGTCCATGGCCGCAGCGGGGTTGCCAGCGTCACCGGTGGCCACCAGGAGCATCCCGTGCGAGTCGATCGCGAGCGCGCCTGCGTTGCCGGTCGGGCCGCGCGGGATGCCGATCAGCACCGGTTTGGGCACGTCACCGGGGGCGATCCGGACCACCCGGTTGTCGATGGGAGTGGTGATATAGGCGTAGATCAGCTCGTCCTCAGCGTAGCTGGGGGACAGCGCGAGCCCGGTGAGCCCGCCGTCACCTGCCGGGTCCACCGCGAGAGCGCTCACCTCCTGGGTCGGCCGCTGCCGCTGCACCCGCAGGATCCGACCCGTGGTGCGTTCTGCGGCCAGACCCACCAGCGCCGAGCCCGGCAGCACGACCAGCGCGGAGATCGGTTCCAAGCACGTCGCGACCACTTGCGGGTCGGGGTCGATGCAGCCCCGCGGCGGCCCCGGTGATGACCGGCCGCGCGGGCCCGGACTGGGTGTCCCGGGTGGACTCGGGATCTCCGGCCTCGGCTCGGCCTGCGGCCCGATCTCCGGTTTGAGGCGGAATGGTCCGGCGTCCCGTTCCGGAAAGCTCGGCGTCACCGAGCACCCCACGAGCAGCGTTGCCGCCGCGAGGAGCACGGCGACCGCGCGGCGGCGGGCACCGGCCAGACCCGGCACGGGGGATCGCACGGTCGGCCAGGCTAGGTGGCGACCCGTGTGCCGCTGGTGAGCGGGAAGCCCGAAGCCCGTCATAGCTCCCACAAAACCTGGTGTGCGACTGGTCAGCGTGGAACCCACTTATGTTAGCTGTGCCTAATATGTCCTCATTGAGGATGCTCTCAGGTGTCCCGGGCCGTCCGGGTGCCCGACGCGAACTGGAGTTGGTCTTGTGGTGCGGCGGTGGCATGGAGCGGTCCCCTTGGCGGTGACAGTGGCAGTGTTGCTGGTTCTGGCCGGGTGTGGCGGGGATGGCAGGGACAGCGCCAGCGGCGAACTCGTGATCTACTCCGGTCGCCAGGAGGCCCTTGTCGGTCCGCTGATCGAGCGGTTCGAGCAGCAGACCGGTATCGCCACGTCGGTGCGCTACGGCAATACCGCACAGCTCACCGCGCAGTTGCTGGAGGAGGGCGCGGCCACCCCGGCCGATATGTTCTTCTCCCAGGATGGCGGCGCGCTGGGCGCGCTGGGCCAGGCTGGTCGCCTGGAACAGCTGCCGCAGGGCGTGCTGGACAGGGTCCCGGCCCGCTTCCGGGCCGACGACGGCAGCTGGATCGGAACGTCCGGGCGAGCCCGCGTGATCGTCTACGACCCGCGGCAGGTCCCCGAGCAGGACGTCCCGGACAGCGTCTTCGAGCTCACTGAGCCGCGCTGGCGGGGCAAGGTCGGCATCGCCCCGAGCAACGCTTCGTTCGAGACCTTCATGACGGCGATGCGGGTGCTGCGTGGCGACGACGCCGCCCGCGACTGGCTGCGCGGCATGCGCGCCAACGACGTGCAGACCTTCGACAACAACGTGCTGATCCTCAAGGCCGTCGAGGACGGCGTGCTGCAACTCGGCCTGATCAACCACTACTACTGGTACGAGGAGGTGGCCGAAAGGGGTGACGCGGCGGTGTCCACCCGGCTGAAGTTCCTCCCGGGCGGGGACCCCGGGTCGCTGGTCAACGTGGCCGGTGTCGGGATTCTGCGCGGCTCGGACCACGGCGCGCAGGCCCGCCAGTTCGTCGAGTTCCTGCTCACCGAGCAGTCCCAGTCTTACTTTGCCCAGCAAACCAAGGAATACCCCGTGGTGGCCGGAGTCCCAGCGGTCGCGGATCTACCGCCGTTGGAGAGCCTGCAGACCCCGCAGATCGACCTGTCTGACCTGAACACGCTTGAGCAGACCTTGAAGATGATCACCGATGCTGGCCTGACATGACCCCGGCAACGAGCACCGACCGGCGTCCTCCTGCGGTGCTGGTCGCCCCCGCCGGGCTGGCCGCGGCGGTCGCCGTGGCGCCGCTGGTCTACCTGGCGATCCGGGCTGCTGAGGGTGGCCTTGGCACCGTGGTTGAGGTGTTGGTGCGGGACCGCACGGTGTCGCTGGTGCTGCGGAGCCTGGCGCTGGCCGGCGCGGTGACCGCGGTGTGCCTGGTGCTCGGGATCAGCCTGGCGGGGTTGGTGGTTCGGACCCGGTTGCCGGGACGGCGGGTGTGGGGTGTGCTCGTCGTGCTACCGCTCGCAGTGCCTTCCTACGTCGCGGCATTCGCCTGGCTGTCGATGTTCCCGCGGTTCGGCGGGTTCCTCGGCTCGACGCTGGTGCTGAGCTTGTGCTGCTACCCCTACGTGTACCTGCCGGTAGCCGCGGCACTGGCCAGGATCGACCCGGCACACGAGGAGGTCTCCCGCTCGTTGGGGGCGGGGCAGGTGCGGACTTTCCTGACCGTGACGGTCCGGCAGGTCCGGCCCGCAGCGGCCGGCGGCGGGCTGCTGGTGGCGCTGTATGTGCTCTCCGACTTCGGCGCAGTGGCGATCCTGCGCTTCGACGTGTTCACCCGGGTCATCTACACCTCCTACCGGTCTAGTTTTGACCTCACGCCGGCCGCCGTGCTGGGTTGTCTGCTGGTGTTGCTGACCGTGCTGATCGTGTGGGGTGAGAACCGCACCCGCGGTCGCGCCGGGTACGCCCGGGTGGGTGGCGGGTCGGCGCGGCGCAGGCCCCCCACCGAGCTCGGTGGCTGGGCAGTGCTCGCGGTGGCCTGGTGCGGGCTGGTCGTCAGCTTGGCCCTCGCCGTGCCGCTGGGCGCGGTGGGATATTGGCTGACCCGCAGCGCCGCGGCGGGGCTGTACATCGCGGAGGTGAGCGTCGCGGAGCTGAGCGCCGCGGCGGGGAGCACGCTCGGGGTCTCGGCGCTGGGCGCGGCGGTCGCCGTCGCGCTGGCCCTTCCGGTCGGGGTGATCGCGGCTCGCTACCGGGGGCGGCTGGCCCGGCTGCTCGAGCAGGCCGCCTACGCCGGGCATGCCCTGCCGGGGATTGTCGTCGCGCTGTCCCTGGTATTCCTGGCGGTGCGTTTCGCCCAGCCGATTTACCAGCAGCTGCCGGTGCTGGTGCTTGCCTATGTGGTGCTGTTCCTGCCAGCCGCGGTGGCTGCGGTGCGCGCGTCGGTGGCGCAGTCCCCGCCCGGGCTGGAGGAGGTGGCCCGCTCCTTAGGCCGCAGCCCCGCCGGAGTGCTGCGCAGCGTCACCGTTCCGCTGGCTGGCCCCGGTGTCGCCGCGGGCGCCGCGCTGGTCTTCCTCACCTGCATGAAGGAACTGCCCGCCACCCTGATGCTGCGACCGATCGGGATGGAGACGCTGGCCACCGAGTTGTGGGGGCGCACCGACGTCGGTGCCTACGCTGCGGCGGCGCCCTACGCCGCGGTCCTGTTGCTGCTCGCGGCCCTGCCCACCGCACTGCTGACGCACCGGTGGGGCTCGACGGCAGGGCGTTCTGGGGGCGTGCCGTGAGCGAGCTGGTGCTGCGCGGGGTCTCCAAGAGCTTTGGCACCACCGCGGTGCTGCGCGGGGTCGATCTCACCGTCCCGCAGGGCGCGCTGGCTGCGGTACTCGGGCCTTCTGGATGCGGGAAGACCACGCTGCTGCGAATCGTCGCGGGCTTCGACACCGCCGACGCCGGGGAGGTGGTGATCGACGGCCAGGTGGTCTTCGGGCCGGGGTCGAACGTTCCCCCGGAGCGCCGGCGGGTGGGCATGGTGCCGCAGGAGGGTGCGCTGTTCCCGCACCTGTCGGTGGCCGGCAACGTCGGCTTCGGCCTGCCCCGTGGGCGGCGCTCCACCCGGGTGGACGAGATGCTCGAGTTGGTCGGGCTCGGCGGCTACGGAACGCGGATGCCTGCCGAGCTCTCCGGCGGGCAGCAGCAGCGGGTGGCGCTGGCCCGCGCGCTGGCCCCGGGACCGGCGCTGGTGCTGCTGGACGAGCCGTTCAGCGCACTGGACACGGGGCTGCGCGCGGCGCTGCGCGAGGATGTCCGCGTCGCGCTGCGTGTCACCGGCGCCACCGCCGTCCTGGTCACCCACGACCAGCAAGAGGCGCTGTCGACGGCCGACGTCGTCGCTGTGCTGCAGGGCGGCGCCATAGCTCAGGCAGGGAGCCCCGCTGACCTCTACCGCGCGCCCCGGGACCTCGACGTCGCCACCTTCGTCGGCGCGGCCGTCGTGCTCGATGCCGTCCTGCGCGGCGGGGACGCCGCCGACTGTGCCCTGGGCACGCTGCCGGTCCACGCGGCCGACCGGGCCCCCGGAGCGCGTGGAACCGTGGTCCTGCGCCCGGAACAGCTGCTGCTGGGCCCCCCGGACCGAGGGGTGCTGGCCCGCGTCGAGGGTGTGGTCTTCTACGGGCACGATTCACTGGTCAGGCTCGCCCTGGCCGACGGCTCGGCCTTGGTGACGGCCAGGACGATGGACGGGCACCACCTGCACATCAACGATGAGGTGGGCCTCACTGTCTCCAGCCCGGTGTCCTTCTTCCCCTTCACGAGCGCGGGCTAGCAGGCGTCGCGGGAGCCCGGTGGGCGGCGCGCCAGGCCGCGGCGGCGAGCAGGGCGAGCACCGCCGCCCAGACCAGATGCCCGGCGTTGTCCCGGAAGGCTGGCAGCAGCGGACGTAGCGCTTGGTAGAGCGGCGCGTCGACGTGGGTGAAGCCGTAGACCCAGACGATCTCCTCGGCCCACCCGTCGACCAGCAGCGCCGCGTACGTGCTCACACCGGCCAGGCCGAGGACGGCGGCGACGGCGCGCAGCGCGGTTCCGGTGCGGGCGAGCCAGCAGAGCACGGCCAGCAGGGCCAGCGGAAGTACCACGACGGTCTGGCGGCCCGGCCACCACCAACCGTGCATGGTGTTGGCGGCGAAGGTGGCGACCAGCCAGCCGGCCAGCAACGGCAGCGCGAGGACGCTGAACCCGCGAGGTGGGCGGGCGGCCAGCGCAGCGAGGGCGGGGACCACCAGCAGGGCGCCGGGTTGCCAGGCGCCGAGACCGAAGTCCCGGTCGACGAGCAGGCCCACCAGTCGCCAGGTCCGGGCCAGGTAGTCGGGATCGGTCCCCACGACGGCGAACTCCCCGACATCCTGGAATTGGTCACCGCTGGCGTACACCGTCCAGCCACCCCATACCGCCCGGTGCACCGCGAGGTACATCCCACCGGCGAGGGCCAGTGCCGCGCCGAAGGCGAGCACCTCACCGCGCCGGCCGGCCCGCCACCAGTGCCACGCAGCCAGCCCGGCGAGTGCCGCCGCTACCGGCGTGTACTTCACCGACAACCAGGGCAGCGCGACCACAGCGGCGGTCAGCAGCGCGAGCTGGGGCGGTCGTGTTGGGCCAGTCAGCGCCACGACGCCCACCAGGCAGGCCAATGCGGCCGGCAACTCGGGATAAAGCTGCTGACCGTAGATCGCCAGCGGGGCGGACGTGGCCGCGACGCCGACACCGGCAGCGGCCAGCGGCAGCGGCACGGCGAACCGGCGCACCGCCGTCCACACCGTCACGGCGGCCAGCGCACCGGCAAGCAGGGCGAGCGCGACCTTGGCGGCCACCCAGCCGCCTGCTGCCACCGGGATCGCGAGCAGCAGTGGCAGCAGCGGGTCGTGCGGACTGATCTGGTTGCCGTCGGTCAGCACCACGGTCTCCACTGGTGGCGCGACAGTGGCGAAATCTCGCCAACTCTGCTCGGCGAGCTCGTCGGAGATGTCCAGGTTGCCGTCTTGAGCCAGCGACAATGCCGTGAACCAGTACTGCGGCTCGTCCACGGCCAAGCGTTCGCCAGGCATCGGGGCCACCCCGATACCGAGCGCCGCCGCGAGCGCCGCGAGCAAGGTGAGCGCCGCCATGACCCGCCGCAGCCGGGCTGCCTCGACGATCACGGCTGACAGGTCACGGCGCAAGCCGCCAGGGTAACCCGCTGCGCATGGCATCGAGCCAACGCGCCAACGCCACGCCGGGACGGTTCTCCCGGGAGGAATTCAACCTGAGGTTAGGCTCCCTTAGTTCACGATCGAGTGATGGCGAAGGAGATCGTCATGACGGCGTTGCCCTGGGTCCGCTTGGTGGTGGGGCTCGCGGTACTCGCCGTCGCGGCCGGCTACCTGGTGCACGTGGTCGACGGTCGCGCGCTGAGCGAGGTAGCCAGTGCAGTGCTGGCCGATCCGCTCGGCCTGTGCGCCGCGCTTGCTGGCTACGCCGCCGCGTTCACGCTGCGCTCGTGGGCGTGGCGGGCCACCCTGCCCGGGCTTGGGTTCGGCCAGTCCTGGGCTGCCCTGCACGTCAGCCTGCTGGGTAACCACGTGCTGCCATTTCGCCTCGGGGAAGTGCTGCGGGTGACCAGCGTGCTGCGCCGGACCTCGCTCGCGGCCCGGCCGGTGATCGCCTCCGCGGTGACGCTGCGGGCGGCCGACCTGCTCGGGGTGCTTGCGCTGGCGGTGCTCACGGTGCCCGGCTTGGTGACAGGGCTCGTTGGCCTGTGGTGGTGGGTCGCCGTGGCGGGGGTAGCCGTGGTCGCGGCCCTGGGCGCGGGCTGGTCGTGGCGGCTGGGCCGCGGTGACGCTGGTGACGTTTCGGTGCGGCTGCCCACGGTTCCCGTCGGGGTGGCGGTGTTGCTGGCCTGGGTGTTGGAGTCGGCGGTGATCCTGCAGGTCGCCCGGCTGGCCGGGTATCCACTAGGGCTGGCTGAGGCGGTCGCCGTCACCGCGGTGACCATCGTCGTGCAGGCGGTCGCCGTCGCCCCGGGTGGGCTGGGCAGCTACGAGGCGGCCGCAACGGCCGCGCTGGTGGCGCTCGGGACGCCGGCCGGGCCGGCATTCGCGATCGCGCTGACCACGCATGCGGTGAAGACCGGGTACGCGCTGGTGATCGGCTTCGTCGCGCTGCTGGCGCCGGACCCGACCTTCTGGGGCCGGTTGCGGCTACCCCGGCGGCTGCCGGCGCGGCCCGTGCGTGCCCCGGTGCCGGCCGATGCTCCCGTGGTGGCGTTCCTGCCGGTGCATGACGAGGAGGTGACAGTCGGCGCGGTGGTTGCCGGGCTGCCGCAGCGAGTGCACAACCACCCGGTGCTCGTGCTGGTGATCGACGACGGGTCGGTTGACTCGTCGGCCCAGCGGGCAGCCGCCGCCGGTGCGGTGGTGCTGTGCCAACCCGGCAACCTCGGCCTTGGCGCGGCGGTGCGCCGCGGGCTCGCCGAGGCGGTGTCCCACCGTCCCGCCGCGGTGCTGTATCTGGACTCCGATGGGGAGTACCAGCCCGCCGATGCCGCGGCCGTGCTGGAGCCAGTGCTGACCGGGGCGGCCGACTACGTGGTGGGCTCCCGCTTCGCGGGCCGGATCCAGCGGATGCTGCCGCATCGCAGGCTGGGCAACCGGGTGCTCACGGGCTGGGTGCGTTGGCTGACCAGGCGCCGTGACATCACCGACGGCCAGAGCGGCTACCGGGCGTTCTCCCCCGAGGCGGCGGCCGATGCGGAGATCGTGCACGACTACAACTACGCCCAAGTGCTCACCCTCGACCTACTGGCTAAGGGGTATCGCTACGCGGAGGTCCCGATCTCGTACTCGTTCCGCGACAGCGGGACCTCGTTCGTCCGGCTCGGCCGGTACCTGCGCAAGGTCGTGCCCGCCGTGCACCGCGAACTCAACGCTGACCGCCCAGCCCGCACCGATACGGCAGACTTGCCAGCGTGAGTACTCCGCGTCCGTCGACCAGCAGCTCGTCGAGGATCGGCCCGATACCCCGCACCGACGCCAAGCGAGTCGCTCAAAGTGGGGGACCACAGACTGGATTGTGCCCATCACCTCGGCCACGTCGGTCTGGGTCATGCGTCGGCGGTGGCGAAGCTCGACGAGACCTTCGATGAGGTTGGCGTAGGCGGTCACGTCAGCGCGGGCAGCGACGACCTCGGGATCGTCCTCCGCGAACTCGCTGTAGTCATGAGCCGGTCGGAGGCCTCGCGGGCGCATCCCAGCAGATCACGTTGTCACGGAGGTCCCAGTGAAAGATGGGTATTGGGTGCCTTGGCCTCCTGTGCTAGGTCGGGAATTTCTACTACCGCCACGCCGGCATCGGTGAGAATTTCGTAGCCTTGGCAATCTGCGACAAAGAGACTGGGCTCTCGCCACGCCATGACAACCCGAGGAATTCCCGCTGCGAGAATGAGCTGGGTGCAGGCGCGCGGGCGAGACTTTCGTTGCGAGCAGGGTTCCAACGTGCTGTAGATCGTGGCTGTCTTCAAACGTGGGTCGTCATTTGCGAGCTTCGCCAGCGCCGACTCTTCAGCGTGAACATGACTGTCGGTTTCTCGGGAGTACCCGCGACTGACCTCTTCCCCCTCTTGATCAACAATTACAGCACCGACAGAGTAGGCGCCAGGGCTCGGCGGACACTGGTGAGCCAGTTCTATGGCCACCCTCATCCACTCATAGTCCCCAGGAGTCGGCCGAGTCATCTCATTCCCTCTCCTCTCGGCTACGGGAGCCCCGTAGGCTCCGACGGTGAAAACGTCGAATGCATGGCTTCATGGAAATTTG
>DATHTJ010000203.1:0-2967 GCA_035463315.1 Pseudonocardiaceae bacterium | reverse complement strand
GATCGACGCACTCCACCTCAAACGCCACATGACGACATCAGCCACACTGCGCGCTACTGGCGCCCGCTGATGTGTCGGCAGTTTCCCTATTTCCAGCGTTGCCAGCAGAAACGGGTTCTACGAACGTCCCGGTACAGTAATTCCCCTTGCTGCGGGTCAAAGGATTGGGGTCCAGCCCTTTCGGGGGCGCTCTCGACCATGGCCATGTTTGCTCGGTCCGCGAGCATGGCTCCGAGATCATAATTACCAAGATCAGCGCCGCAAGGCGGCCCAGCAGCACGGCGGTGGGGCGCCTATTGCCGTTGCCACCGTCGGTGCTGAGCACGATGACGCTACCGTCGCATCGCCCTGTCGCAGCCCAGAGTGACGTGATCGTGGGGCCATGGGCTCGATCGAGTGAGGCACCAGCGAGATCGGGGGTACTTTCGACCGGCACCTGCCAACGTTCGGCCTTAATTCGGATTATCAGGACGGGGATGAATCGGCAGTAGACCGCCGTCTCGGATCATCCTTCGGCCGTGGGTGCGCACCGCAGCGACGTGACGGTGTCGTGAGTGCCGGACCCGCAGCCGACTGTCCGCCCGTTGACCTGCAGGAGGTTATGCTTGATGCACTCCGCTGCGCCCACCCCCGTAGCACCGCCACCGTCGGCACCTGGCGGGTTGCACACCTTGTTGCGTCACGACTTGCCTGCCTCGCTGGTGGTCTTCCTGGTCGCGGTACCGCTGTCGCTGGGCATCGCGGTGGCCTCGGGTGCTCCCGTGATGGCCGGACTCATCGCCGCCGTCGTCGGGGGGATCGTGGCCGGGCTGCTCGGTGGCTCACCCCTGCAGGTGAGTGGTCCCGCCGCGGGACTCACCGTGGTGGTGGCTGACCTGATTGGGCGGTTCGGCTGGGGCGTCACGTGTGCCATCACGGTGGCCGCTGGGCTGCTGCAAGTGCTGTTCGGAGTCAGCCGGGTGGCCCGAGCGGCTCTGGCGATCTCACCGGCGGTGGTGCACGCGATGCTGGCCGGCATCGGCATCACGATTGTGCTGGGCCAGCTGCATGTGCTGCTCGGCGGGGCACCGGGTACCGACGCGGTCACCAACCTCGTCGACCTGCCTGGCCAGCTCGCCGATATTCACGATCCCGCCGCGGCGGTGGGCCTGGCGGTGATTGCCGTGTTGCTGCTCTGGTCGCGGTTGCCGCACCCGCTGCGGCAGGTCCCGGGGCCGCTGGTGGCCGTGGTCGCCGCGACCGCACTGGCCACTGGGCTCGCGCTCGATCTGGAGCGAGTGGTGATCCCCGGCTCGCTGCTCGATTCACTGCACCTGCCGGAGGTGCCGGGCGGCATGTGGGTTGGCGTGCTCACCGGTGTGCTCACCGTCGCGTTGATCGCCAGTGTGGAGAGCCTGCTGTGCGCGGTGGCGACGGACAAGATGGGCGGCACCAGGAGCAACCTTGACCGTGAGCTGATCGGTCAGGGCGCGGCGAACACCGTGTCCGGGCTGGTGGGTGGCCTCCCGGTGACCGGCGTGATCGTCCGGAGTTCCACCAATATCTCCGCGGGAGCCCGGACTCGTGCGTCGACGGTGCTGCACGGCGGGTGGGTGCTGCTGTTCTCGGTACTGCTCGTCGGTCTGATCGAGCTGATCCCGATGGCCGCGCTCGCCGGGCTGCTGGTGGTCATTGGCCTGCGGTTGGTCAAGCTCGCGGACGTGCGCTCGGCCCGCAGGCAGGGTGAGCTGGCGGTGTATCTGGTCACGGCGGCTGGTGTGGTGTTTCTCAACCTGCTGGCCGGAGTACTTATCGGGCTGGGGCTCTCGCTGCTGCTGGTGCTGCGCCGGGTCGTCTGGTCCGGGGTGCACGCGCAGCAGGTGCGGCCGGAATCGGAGGGAAAACCCGCTTCGTGGCGAGTGGTGGTCGAGGGCACCCTGAGCTTCCTGTCCATCCCCCGGCTGTCCCAGGTGTTGGCGCACGTGCCGCCTGGCAGCCACGTCATTGTGGAGATGGTCGTCGACTTCCTGGACCACGCCGCTTACGAGCACCTCGCCAGCTGGCGACGTCAGCACGAGGCGACCGGTGGCACCGTCGTCGTGGACGAGGTGGGACCGGCGCGGCTGGACGACAACGGCGGCAGCGGACCCGCCCGGCGGGTATGGGCGCCCGCCTTGCCGCGTGCCTTCTCGCCCTGGTGGGTGTGGCAGGCCCAGGCCGAGCACACAGATCACGGCCACGGCGGGTTACGGCCGCTGATAGCCGGGGTGCGGGAGTACCACCGCCGCCTGGCGCCCGAGTTGCTGCCGCACCTGAAACGGCTGACGGACGGACAGCGTCCCCGGGCGCTGTTCTTGACCTGCGCCGACTCCCAGGTAGTGCCCAACGTCATCACCAGCAGCGGACCGGGCGACCTGTTCACCGTCCGCAACCTTGGCAATCTGGTGCCGCCACCCGGCCATGAGTCCGAGTCGTCCGTGGCCGGGGCGCTGGGGTACGCGGTGAATCACCTGCAGGTGCCCACGATCCTGGTGTGCGGGCATTCCGGCTGCGGGGCCATGCAGACCTTGCTCGAGGGCGGCAACCTCGACGGACCGCTGGACCGGTGGCTGTGCTGGGGCCTGCCGAGCCTGGCCGCCCTGCGCGACGGGCACCCGGTCGGCGCAGCCGCCGCAGCCGAGGGCCGACACGAGGTCGACCAGCTATCCATGGTCAACGTGGTCCACCAGATCGAGATGTTGCGCACCTACCCCGCCGTGCAGGAGGCGGTTGCGGCCGGCCGGATCCAGATTGCCGGGCTGTTCCTGGACATCCCCACGGCGCGGCTGCTCCTTCTCGACCCGACCACGGGGCGCTTCCTGCCGGTGCCCGACCAGCCACCCGATGACCTCCTCCTGCCCGGCGTCACTACCCACGGGTAGCTACGCCGCGAGAACGGGACCGTACGGCAGCACTGGCGGACGCCAAGTCATGGCAGGCTCGCCTCTT
>DATHTJ010000202.1:0-10237 GCA_035463315.1 Pseudonocardiaceae bacterium | reverse complement strand
AACCCTGACCGGAGGTCCTGCGTAAGCCTGCCCACAGAACCGGAAGCCAACGAAGGGCACGCCTCGTCGGGCTGGGCGGCAGCCCCGTTAGCTCTCAGACCGGGACTGTGGTGGCTTTGGCAGTCGAGAGGCCAGCAGTCCGGCCGCCTGCTTGTCCACGGCTGCCAGCCACGCCGCATAGACCCGAAGCGTCGTCGCTCCCCCACCGCCATGCCCCAGCCGCCCGGCCACGGTGCGGACGTCGACGCCGGCCGCGATCAGTTCGGTGGCACTGTAGTGACGCAGCGCATGTAAATGCGTGTCGATGCCAAGATCAGCAGTCATCTTCGCGTACCGGTGGGTGATGCCGTCGGGATCGCAGTGCCGCCGGTGGTCGGGTGCATAGGAGAACACGAAGGCATCGTCATCGAGCGTGGTGCCCAGTTCAGTGCACCGGCGCTGCACGCGCTCCTTGTGAGCGGTCAGGATCGCGACGGTGTCCGGATCGAGACTGACGATACGCATCCGGTGTGTCTTGGTGTCCTTGATGATCACCTTGCCGTTCTGGCGGACCAGATTGCGCCGGATGGTCAGCAACCCCGAGGACAGGCCGAGGTGCTCCCAGGCCAGGCCGAGCAGCTCGCCGCGTCGCGCGCCGGTGATGAAGGTTAGCCAGACGAAGGTGCCCCACTCGGCGTCCTGCTCCCAGGCCGCACTCACGATCCTGGCCGCCTCCTCGGCCGACGGCGGATCAGGTTGCGGGTGCTGCTGCCGCGGACGCTTGACCGCCTCCAAGGGATTGACCGCGATCCACCCCCACCGCAGCGCCGCATTCAGCGCACCGCTAAGCACCGCGTGACACTCCCGCACCGACGACACCGACAGCGGCCGGCACGTGTGCGGCGCGCACCGCTTGTCGCAGTCGTGCGCCCGATGCGTGCGGTGCTCGGTGAACGTCCTGCCCTTGCACCGCCGCCGGCAGATCCGCAGTTCTGCGTACAACTGCTCGAACGGGCGTGGCCCGAGCTGGGCAAGCCTAGTCAGCGAAGTATCGCCGACCGCAGGCTTAATGAACTTCTCAATCGCCACCCGGTAGCTCGTCCGGGTAGTCTCCTCGACCTGGTGGCCGGCTAGCCACTCGTCAAGCAAGTAGCCCAACGTCACGCTCGTCCGCGCCGCCGTCGCCTCCGCGACCTGCCGCCGGAACTTATCCCGGATCTTGATCGCCGCATCCTCGTCCTCGGCCGAACCGGTCAACATCACCTGCTTGCCGGTCACCGGATCGAGCCCGCCGAAGAGCCGCACCTGGTACGTGCCGCCCCGCTGCCGGATCCCGGTCAGGTCCTTCGGACCCTGCTTCCTGCGTGCCATGAGGGCGAGTGTAAGCAGCAGAATTGGACAGTCAGTTGGACAAAGATCGACTAAAGATCACCACAGAAGACCGTTTGCGCTGGTCAGTGGTGGTGGCCAGGGACGGGGTCGAACCGTCGACCTTCCGATTTTCAGTCGGACGCTCGTACCAACTGAGCTACCTGGCCGTCCGGGCCGGAACCCGACCCGATGTACTTGGCGACCCAGACGGGACTCGAACCCGCGACCTTCGCCGTGACAGGGCGACGCGCTAACCAACTGCGCCACTGGGCCTCGCTGTGCGTGCCCCCAACGGGATTCGAACCCGCGCTGCCGCCTTGAAAGGGCGGAGTCCTAGGCCGCTAGACGATGGGGACCTGGTCGTCCAGACCTGCCCGCGCCGGTCTCCCGTCGTGAGCACGACCAGCATAGGCCACCACCCGGACCCGTTGCACAACGGGTGGTCGGCCCCTGCTGCGCCAGTGCGTTCTTACCTCTGACCCGATGTCACCGCCGCACCGGCGGGATACCATCCTCGCCCGCGATCAACCCCAGCATTTCCAGCAGCACCCGGCAGTCCTCAGCATCCGTGGCCGATCGCGCGACCGACAAGCGAGCCCGGTCCACCTGCTCGGCCGTGACGCGATGCGGGTCCTGCCCACGCTGCAGGGGCACCGACGGACTGCTGAGTTCCGCGCCAGTCTCGGGAGCGAGGTGGTAGGTGCTAGACAGACGGCTCATTCGTCCCTCCTGGACTTCGTTCCGGCGTACCCGGCTCTCAACCGCTCGCCGCACGCTATCGACCACTCACTGGAAGCGCAGCCTCCCACTGGGTGATTACCAGGGGTGAACCGCCCTCCGGCAGTTCACACGTCAACCGCTCGGCGCTCGGTCAACGGTCCCGGTCGAGCACCTCAGCCAGATGCAGCGCACGCCGGCCGGTCGTCTGACTGATCTGCAGGCGGCAGCTGAACCCGTCGGCCAGCACCAGCGCGTCGGGGCGGGCTCGCACGGCGGGGGCCAGCGAACGTTCGGCCAGCGCGTTACACAACTCCTCGTGGCCGCGCTGGTAGCCGAAACTGCCGGCCAGCCCGCAGCAGCCAGAGATCCGCTGGACCCGGACCCCGGCCGCGTGCAGCAGCGCGTCGTCGGCGTCGTGGCCGAGCACCGCATGCTGGTGGCAGTGCACCTGTTGCAGCGCATCCCGATCAAGTACCCGCGGCTGCCAGTCCGGCGCCCGGCCGCGCAGCACCTCGGCGAGCGTGCGAGCCAACCGAGCGAGCGCAGTCGCCGCCGGGTCATCCGGGAGCAACTCGGTCAGGTCGGAGCGCAGGGTGGCCACACAGCTGGGCTCGAGTCCGACCACCGGAACCCGGGCGGCGATCTCTGACCGCAGCAGCCGCAGGGTCCGGCGCAGCACCAGCCGGGCGACGGTGAGCTGCCCGGTAGCGAGCCAGGTCAGACCACAGCACACCACGCCTCGTGGCAGCCGGACGGCGAAGCCCGCCGCAGTGAGCACCCGCGCTGCGGCGTGCACCACGTGGGGGTCGAACGACCGAGTGAAGGTGTCCGGCCACAGCAGCACCGCACCGCGCGGCGCTGGCCCCGGTGGCAGTTTCGGCGGCCGGTAACGGGCGAACCGAGGCAGCGGGCGAGCCGTGGACACCCCGCCCAGCCTGGCGAGCAGCGGTGCGGCCCGGTTGGCCACCGTCGGCGCCAGCCCGGCCACCCGGGCCGGAACCGGGAGCCAGCCCAAGGAATAGTGCCACCGCGGCCGCAGCCGGTGCCGGTAGCGCTGGTAGAGGAACTCGGCCTTGTAGCTGGCCATGTCCACGTTGACCGGGCAGTCCGAGGCGCACGCCTTGCAGGCCAGGCACAAGTCCAACGCCTCATCCAGCTCCGACGACTGCCAACCACCGGTCACCAGGTCGCCGGCCAGCATCTCGGCCAGCAGGTGCGCCCGGCCGCGGGTGGAGTGCTTCTCCTCCCGGGTGACCTGGAAACTGGGACACATCACGCCGGGACCGGCCAGCTGCCGGCAGGCACCAACACCGACGCAACGCCGGGTGGCCGCGGCCAGGCTGCCCCCGTCGCGGGCCAACGCGAGGCTCACCGGCACCTGACGCTCCCGGCCGGGGCGCAGATCGGCGTCCAGCGGCCGGGGATCCACCAGCACGCCGGGGTTGAGCAGCCGGTCCGGATCGAAGACCTCCTTGAACCGTGCGAACAGGTCGAGCACCTCACGCGGGTACATCCGGTCCAGCAGCTCGCTGCGGGCCCGCCCGTCGCCATGCTCCCCGGACAGCGACCCCCCGTGGGCCACCACCAGGTCTGCGGCCTGCTCCAGGAACCGCCGGAAGTCCCGACGGCCAGCCGAGCTGAGCAGGTCGGCGTCGAGACGCACGTGGACGCAGCCCTCGCCGAAATGCCCGTAGACCGAGCCCTGCCTGCCGTGCCCGGCGAGCAGGTCGGCGAAGCCACGCAGGTAATCGCCGAGCCGGTCGGGGGGCACCGTGGCGTCCTCCCAGCCCGGCCACGCCTGCGAGCCATCGGCCAGCCGGGTCACCAGACCCGCGCCCGCCTCGCGGATCCGCCACAGCGCCGCCCGGTGCGCCGGATCGACCACCACCAGGTGCGGACGGGCCGCGTCGGCCGCCGCGGCCCGCGCCGCCGCCGCCGCGCCGCCCCCGGCGTCCGCGCCGAACGCGACGAGCAGCCAGGCCGCACCCTCAGGTAGCTGGGCCACCGGACGTCCACTCGCCCGCAACGCCTCGATCAGCGCCGCGTCCATGCCCTCCACAGTGAGGGGGCAGTGCGACAGCAAGCCGGGTGCGGCGTCGGCCGCCGAGGGGGCATCGGGAAACCCCAGCACCAGCAGAACCACCGCCGGCGGTGGCGCGATCAGCCGCACGGTCGCCTCGAGCAGCACCGCACAGGTGCCCTCGGTGCCGACCAGGGCACGGGCCAGTTGCGGCCCGTGCTCGGGCAGCAGGTGGTGCAGCGCGTAGCCGGAGCCGCGGCGCGGCCAGTCCGGCAGGGCGGTACGGATCAGCCGGCGGTGCTCGCGCTCCAGCGTGGCCAGCTCACCAGGCAGCTGCCCCGAGCCCGCCACCAGCCGGGAGCCGTCGGGCAGCAGCACGACGAGCTCCTCGACGCTCTGCGCGGTGGTTCCCCAGGCCACCGAATGCGATCCGCAGGCGTTGTTGCCGATCATCCCGCCCAGCGTGCAGCGGCTGTGGGAGGACGGGTCCGGGCCGAAGCGCAGGCCGTGCGGGGCGGCCGCGGCCTGCAACGTGTCGAGCACCACCCCCGACTGCACCCGGGCCAGCCGGGCCGACGGGTCAAGCTCGAGCACCGCGTCGAGGTGGCGGGAGAAGTCGAGTATCACGCCGGGGCCGATGGCGTTACCCGCTATCGACGTGCCAGCGCCCCGGGGAGTGAGCGGCACGCCCTGCTCGCGGCAGAGGTCAACGACGGCGGACACATCGTCGACGCAGCGGGGCAGCACCACCGCACGGGGCGGCACCCGGTAGTTCGACGCATCGGTGGCGTACAGCGCGCGGGTCCCGGCGTCGGTTCGCACCTCCCCGCGCACCGCGGCCCGCAGCGCCCCGCGGAGCACGTCCCCATCCACAGGACCCAGCATGGCGCGACTCCGCGCAGCGTGCAGGCACTCAGTGGTGCTCGCCGGCGTTCGGGTTCAGCGCGGCGGCATGGTGAGCTCGGAGCGGGCCGCGAGCAGCGCGCTGACCGTGGCGCCCGCCTGGCCACCACGCATCAGATCGATCGCCGAGCGGAGCTCGGAAACCACGGCCGCGGGAATCTCGTCCCAGCGGTCCATGGCAGCCTCAAGCCGGTCCACGATGGGGACGAGTTCTGCTACCGGGGTGTCCGCCATGAGGGCGGCCACCAAAGCCTCTACCTCACTCACAAGTCTCAGCTGGGGGGTGTGGGATGAGCGCACGGGTCTGGACGCTACTCCGCGTTATCGATGAGTGAGCAAGAGTTCGGCAGACGGCTGGTTCTGCGCGCCTAATGGCGGAATGTCACCCGAGAAGTACCAGACTGAGTGGCATGGCACTGACATTCGGCGACGGCCCGCTGGCCTCCCACCCGCGCGACACCGTGAACTACCGCATCGACGGCCCCGCGCACCGGCTGCTGTTGGATCCCTTCCCCCGACGGGTGCGGGCGGTCTTCGGTGGCGCGACGGTGCTGGACACCACCAACGGGATGCTGCTGCACGAGAGCAACCTGCTCCCCCAGCTCTACCTGCCCCGCAGCGACGTCCGCGACGACCTGCTCACCCCCACCGACCAGCACACGCACTGCCCGTTCAAGGGCGAGGCCAGCTACTGGTCGATCACGGTGAACGGCCGCACGGTCGACAACGCGCTGTGGTCCTACCTCGACCCGCTGCCCGATGCCGGCTGGCTACGCGATCATGTGGCGCTGTACTGGGACGCGATGGACGCCTGGTTCGACGAGGACGAGGAAGTCGTCGGGCACCTGCGCGACCCCTATCACCGGGTCGACGTCCGGAGCACCCACCGGCACGTGCGGGTGCTGGCCGGTGACGAGGTCGTCGCCGAGTCCCGGCGCGCAGTGCTGCTGTCCGAGACCAGCCTGCCCAACCGCTTCTACCTGCCGGCCGACGATGTGTGCAGCGACCTTCTCGAGTTGTCCGGCACGCACACCGTCTGCCCGTACAAGGGCACCGCGTCCTACCGCAGCCTCCGTACCCCGTCGGGGGTCATCACCGATGCCGCGTGGTGCTACCCGGAGCCGTTGGACGGGGTGCGGGCGATCCGCGGGTACCTGTGCTTCGCCGCCGAGGGGGTCCAGACCTGGGTGGACGGCGTACTCCAGTAACGCTCCGGCCACGCCGTACCGGCGGGACAAGCACCGCCGCGTAGGCTCGCCCGGGTGGTGAACGGCAACACGCTGATCCGGGCTCTCGGCCTGTGTCTGCTGGCGGGCTTGCTGGTGGCGGGCATCCTGTTTCCCGCCGTCGGCGCTGCCGGGCTGGCCACGAACCAGGCCAGCGACACCGTCAACAGCGTGTCCACCGACCTCGTCCAGAGTCAGGTGCCGCTGGTCAGCACGATTACCGACAAGGATGGGGTGCCGATCGCCTACGTGTTTGACCAGAACCGGTTCAACACGCCGCCCCAGGCGATCGCCGACACGATGAAGGCGGCGATCATCGCCATCGAGGACCGGCGCTTCTTCGAGCACAACGGGGTGGACTGGCGCGGCGCCGCCCGCGCGGCGACGACCAACCTGAACTCCAGTGGCAGCGCGCTGGAGGGCCAGGGCGCCTCCACCCTCACGATGCAGTACATCAAGAACTACATGCTCTACGCGGTCGCGCGCAATGACGCGGAGCGGGCGGCGGCCGTGGAGGGCAGCCCAACGCGCAAGCTGCGGGAGATCCGGATCGCGCTGCAATTGGAGAAGCAGCTGTCCAAGGACGAGATCCTGGCGCGGTATCTCAACATCATCTTCTTCGGTCACAACACCTACGGGGTGGCCTCCGCCGCGAGAACTTACTTCAACACCACACCGGACCGGCTCACCATCGCCCAGGCCGCACTGCTTGCCGGCATTGTGCGATCGACCAACACCTACGACCCGATTGACCACCCAGAGGAGGCTTTAGCGCGGCGCAACGTGGTGATCGGTGAGATGGCCAACGTCGGGTCGATCACCCGCGAGCAGGCCGCGGCGGCCATGGCGGAACCGCTGGGTGTCCAGCGGCCGCTGACCGGGCTGACCAACGGTTGCGTCGGCGCCGGACCTGCAGACGGCTTCTACTGTCAGTACGCCCTGGACTACCTCAACACCGTGGGCTTCCCGGAAGAGAAGCTGCGTCGCGGCGGGTACCTGATCCGCACCAACCTCGACCGGCGGGCCAGCGACCTGGCCAAGCGGGCAGCAAACTCAGAGGTCCCGACTCAGGCCCGAGGGATCGCCAACGCGATGGCAATCGTGGAACCGGGTCGCGAGCGGCACGCGGTCCGAGCACTGGTGGCCAACCGCGACTACGGCTTGGACGCCGACGCCGGCCAGACCTCCTATGCCCTGCCCTCTCTCGTGCAGGGTTTCGGCGCCGGCTCGATCTACAAGATCTTCACCGCCGCCGCGTGGCTGGAGCGGGGGATGGGGATCGAGGCCCCGGTGCCGGTCACGGACTCCTACACCTCGCGGGTGTTCAAGGACAAAGGCGGCGCATACACGGTCACCAACGCAGGCAAGTACCGCAACGGGCCGGTCTCGCTGCAGACTGCCCTGGCGATCTCCCCGAACACCACGTTCGTGGCCCTGGAGGATCGGATCGGGTCGATCGACCCAGTCGTGGACATGGCCTACCGGCTGGGCATGCGGCAAAGTCTGATGGCACGCGACGCCGAAGGTCGCACCATCTCCGAGGCGGTCAAGACAGAGCGCCGGGGCTCCTACACCCTCGGGCCCGAGCCGACCAGCCCGCTGGACCTCGCCAACGTCGGGGCCACCCTGATGAGCGGCGGGAAGTGGTGCCCGCCGACCCCCATCGATGCGATGCTGGACCGCAACGGCACCCCGGTGACACTGCTCGAGGCGCCCTGCGAGCAGGTCGTCCCCGAAGGTCTGGCGAACTCCCTGGCAGTCGGGTTGAGCAAGGATGACCAGCCCGGCGGCACCGCCTTCGCGGCCGCGAGGGCCGCGAACTGGACCCGCCCGATGCTCGGCAAGACCGGCACCACCACGGCCAACCGCTCCGCCGGGTTCCTCGGAGCGACGCCGCAGTACTCCGGTGCAGTGCTGGTCTGGCCCGACGGGTCCAGGCCAGCCCCGATCTGCGACACCGACCCGCCTCAGCTGTGCGCGAACGGCAACATCTTCGGCGGCAAGGTGCCCGCCCGGACCTGGTTCAACACGATGGTCCCGCTGCACGAGGGGCTCCCCGTGACACCGATGCCGGCCACCGAGCCGCGCTACGTGACCGGCGCCGGAACACCCGTTCCAGACGTCGTCGGGCAGGGTGAGAACAGCGCAACGCTCACCCTGGAGCGGGCCGGGTTCCGGGTGAAGCGGGAGACGTCGGACTCGGAGCGGCCGGCGGGCACGGTCGCATCCCAGTCAGCCCAGACCGCGCTACCCGGTGACACGGTGACGATCGTCGTCAGTACCGGCAGGACACGACCGAGGGCGGCACCAGCGAGCCCGTCCCCCACCTCGGCTCCACCCGAGCGGCCACAGCAACGAGAGCAGGACACACCTGACGAACCGCCGGCGGAACCTTGAGCCGACCAGCGGTCCACCACAGCTACAACGGAACCCACCAACCGGCCTAGCTCCGGCCCCGGCCGGTTAACCCTGCAGTATCGTCAGGACTGCGGCGGACACCCGGGAACCCTCGGCGCGGCCAGCCACCCTGGCCATCGCTGCCTTCATCACCAGACCCAACTGCCCGAACCCAGGGCGCTTGCCGAGTTGCCCGGCGACGTCCTCGACGGCCTCGGCAACCAGGCCCGCGATCTCCTCGTCATCCAGCTGCACGGGCAGGTAGTGGGCGAGCACCTCACCCTCCGCGCGCTCGCGGGTTGCCAGCTCATCACGCCCGGCCGCAGCGAAGACCTCGGCGGCCTCGCGGCGCTTCTTGGCCTCCCGGGCGAGCACCGCGAGCACCTCGTCGTCGGACAGCTCCCGGGCCGTAGCGCCCGCCACCTCCTGGGTGGTAATCGCGGACAGCGCCATCCGCAGGGTGGACACCGTGATCGTGCTCCGGGACTTGATCGCCGTGGACAGGTCGGCGCGCAGCCGATCCTTCAACTTCGCCATGACCTTGGAGCCTAGAGCTCTTTAGTGGCGGAGCCGCACTAAGCTCGCCGGTGTGAATCGCTTAGGACGCGCCGTCGCTGGCGCCGCCGCGCTGACCGTCGCAGGGACGGCGTACGCCGCCGGTGTGGAGGTCCGCCAGTGGACGCTTCGAGAGGCCACGCTGCCGGTATTGCCGGTCGGTGCCGCGCCCCTGCGGATCCTGCACATCTCGGATCTCCACATGACGCCGAACCAGCGCTCCAAGCAACGTTGGTTGGCCAGCCTGGCCGACCTGCAGCCCGATCTCGTGGTGAACACCGGCGACAACCTGGCGCACCTGCGGGCGGTGCCCGCGGTGCTGCGGGGGCTTGCGCCGCTGCTGACCCTGCCCGGCGTGTTCGTCTTCGGGAACAACGACTACTACGCCCCGAAGCTCAAGAGCCCGGCTCACTACCTGCGTCGTCGCACCCGCAAGCTCATCCGTGGTGCACCGTTGCCGTGGGCGGATCTGCGGGCGGCGTTCACCGAGCACGGCTGGCTCGACCTGACGAACAACCGCCGCGCGTTGACCGTGGCCGGGCGCCGGGTCGCCGTCGCCGGGGTGGACGACCCGCACCTGCGCCGGGACCGCTACCAGCGGATCGCCGGGCGGGCTGATCCCGGCGCTGACCTCCGATTGGGAGTGGCGCACTCCCCGGAGCCGCGGGTACTGGACTCCTTCGCCGCCGACGGCTACGACCTCGTGCTGGCCGGCCACACGCACGGCGGTCAGCTACGGCTGCCCGGCTACGGCGCGATCGTGACCAACTGCGGGCTGGACCGCTCCCGGGCCCGCGGCGCGTCCCGGTGGGGCGCCCATACCTGGCTTCATGTGTCCGCAGGCGTGGGAACTTCCCCGTTCGCGCCGGTCCGCTTCGCCTGCCCGCCGGAGGTGAGCCTGCTCACCTTGGTCCCGCGCAACAGCGGCTCAGCGGTGCCAGCCGGTGCCTGGGCAGCCGTCGGGGTCGGCTAGACTCCGCAGCGTCCATCCGGGGTGTGGCGCAGCTTGGTAGCGCGCTTCGTTCGGGACGAAGAGGCCGTGGGTTCGAATCCCGCCACCCCGACA
>DATHTJ010000201.1:0-4679 GCA_035463315.1 Pseudonocardiaceae bacterium | reverse complement strand
GGCCGCAGCGGCCTGTCAGTGTCCCGACTGTGCCTGGGGACGATGAACTTCGGCCCGGAGACCTCTGAGACCGACAGTCACGCGATCATGGACCAGGCCCACGAGCATGGCATCAACTTCTTCGACACCGCGAACGTTTATGGCTGGCAGAAGGGGAAAGGGTTCACCGAGCAGATTATCGGCCGGTGGTTCGCCACTGGCGGCGGGCGCCGCGAGCGCACCGTGCTGGCGACCAAGCTTTACGGCTCGATGGGGGACTGGCCCAACGAAACCAAGCTCTCCGCGCTGAACATCCGGCGGGCCTGTGACGGGTCGCTGCGCCGGCTGCAGACCGACCACATTGACCTCTACCAGATGCACCACGTGGACCGGGCCACCCCGTGGGAGGAGATCTGGGAGGCCATGTCGGTGCTCCGGCAGCAGGGTAAGATCATCTACGTCGGCTCGTCGAATTTCGCTGGCTGGCACCTGGCGGCTGCCCAGGAGACGGCCCGCCGGCAGCACGTCACCGGGCTGGTCAGCGAGCAGTCGATCTACAACCTGCTCACCCGCTGGGTCGAGCTGGAGGTGCTGCCCGCCGCACGGGACTACGGCATCGGGCTGATCCCGTGGTCGCCGCTGCAGGGCGGCTTGCTCGCTGGTGTGCTGCGCAAGCAGCGTGAAGGCGGCGGTTCGCGGAGCGACTCGGAGCACTCGGCCAGCGCGCTGGAAGCGAACCGGGAGCGCATTGATGCCTACGAGAAGCTGTGCGCCGACCTGGGTGAGGACCCCGCCACCGTCGGCCTGGCCTGGCTACTGCACCAGCACGGGGTCACCGCGCCCATCATCGGTCCCCGCACTGTCGAGCAGCTGGACGGCTCGCTGCGGGCCGTCGCGATCAGGCTGGACGTCGAGGTGCTGGCCCGGCTCGATGAGCTGTTTCCCCCGCCTGCGCCCCACGGCGCCAAGCCCGCCCCGGAGGCATACGCCTGGTAACCATCAGTGGCCAGCAACACCGCCGTCAGCCTGAGGGGTCGTCCAGTTCGTCGGCATCGTCGCGGGCCAGGAACGTGGCCAACCGGTCGACGGCGTCCTCGAACTCCGGGTGCACATCGACGAAGGTGCGCATCCGGGCGGCCAGCCAGTCGACGCTGAGCTGTTCATCGCCGCGTCGATCCTCGAGTTCCTCGATGCCACGGTCGGTGAAGTACACCTCGACTCCTCCTTGTCCGAGGGGTGTGCGCCGATACGGGCCGGTGCAGAGTACGCGGGCCCACCGGCACCAGCGGCGGACACACCGGGATAGGGCTCAGTCTTGGAGGGCGGCGGTGATGAGTTCGCGCTGCTCGACCTCGTGCACCTTGGCCGACCCCGCCGAGGGGGCCGCCATGGCACGCCGGGAGATCCGCCGCAGCGTGCCCAGCCGCTCGGGCATCAGTTCGGGCAGGCTCAGCCCGTAGAACGGCCAGGCGCCCTGGTTGGCGGGTTCCTCCTGCACCCAGCGCACGTCGGCGGCGTTCGGGTAGCGCTCCAGCGCCGCGGCCAGCCGCCGCTGGGGCACGGGGTAGAGCTGCTCGATGCGCACGATCGCCGTGTCCTGGATGCCCCGCTGCTGGCGTGCGGCGTGGAGCTCGTAGCTGATCTTGCCACTGCACAGCAGCACCCGGCGCACCGCCGAGGGGTCGGTAACCATCGGGTCGTCGAGTACTGGGGCGAACTGCCCTGAGGTGAAGTCCTCCACCGGGCTCACCGCCGCCTTGAGTCGCAGCATCGACTTCGGCGTGAACACCACCAACGGCCGGTGCACCCCGTCCAGGGCGTGCCGGCGCAGCAGGTGGAAGTAGTTCGCCGGAGTGGACGGCTGCGTCACGGTCATCGAGCCCTCGGCGCAGAGCTGCAGGAACCGCTCGATACGTCCCGAGGTGTGGTCCGGGCCCTGCCCCTCGTGGCCATGCGGCAGCAGCAGCACCACAGCGGAGCGCTGGCCCCACTTGGCCTCACCGGAGGAGATGAACTCATCGATCACCGGCTGCGCGCCGTTGGTGAAGTCGCCGAACTGCGCTTCCCAGAGCACCAGGGCGTCCGGGTCAGCCACCGAGTAGCCGTACTCGAAGCCCACCGCCGCGAACTCCGACAGCGCCGAGTCGTGGGCCATGAACTTCGCCTGGTTCTCGGCGAGATTCATCAGCGGCGTGTACTCGGCTCCGGTCTTACGGTCGATCAGCACCGAGTGCCGTTGCACGAAGGTGCCCCGCCGGCTGTCCTGCCCGGACAGTCGCACCTTCCGGCCGTCCAGGCACACCGAGCCGAACGCCAGCAATTCGGCGAAGGCCCAGTCGATGCCGCCCTCGCGAGCCATCCTCGCCCGCTTCTCCAACACCGGCTTGACCCTCGGGTGCGGAGTGAAACCGGCGGGCAGGTTGACGTGCGCGTCGGCGATCAGCTCGATGACGCTGCGGTCTACCCCGGTGGACAGTCCGGTAGGCACGGTCTGTTCTCTCTCCACCGACTCGCTCGGTGCCGCAGCGCGCTTCTCCAGCTCCCGCACCTCATTGAACACGTGCTCGAGCTGCTGTGCGTAGTCCTTCAGCGCGCGCTCGGCCTCCTCTACGGAGATGTCCCCGCGGCCGATGAGTGCCTCGGTGTACCCCTTGCGGACCGATCGCTTGGTGTCGATGATGTCGTACATATTCGGCTGCGTCATCGACGGGTCGTCGCCCTCGTTGTGACCGCGGCGGCGGTAGCAAACCATGTCGATCACGACGTCCTTCTGGAACGCCTGCCGGTACTCCACCGCCAGCTTGGCCACCCACACGCAGGACTCCGGGTCATCGCCGTTCACGTGGAATACCGGTGCGCCGATCATCTTCGCGACGTCGGTCGAGTAATTGCTGGACCGCGCGTACTCCGGCGCCGTGGTGAATCCCACCTGATTGTTCACGATCAAGTGCACGGTGCCGCCGGTGCGATACCCGCGCAGCAGCGAGAGGTTGAGCGTCTCGGCCACCACGCCCTGCCCGGCGAACGCGGCGTCGCCGTGCAGTGCCACCGGCAGCACGGTGAAGCCCTCCGGGCCCTTGTCCAACATGTCCTGCTTGGCCCGCACGATGCCCTCGAGCACCGGGTCCACGGCCTCCAGGTGCGAGGGGTTGGAGGTCAAGGTCACCGTGGTCTCGCCGTCACCGAACATCCGGTAGTACTTGCCCTCAGCGCCCAGGTGGTACTTGACGTCACCGGAGCCGTGCGCCTGGCCGGGATCCAGGTTGCCCTCGAACTCGCGGAAGATCTGCTCGTAGGACTTGCCCACGACATTGGCCAGCACGTTGAGCCGGCCGCGGTGCGGCATGCCGAGCACCACCTCGTCCAGCTCGTGCTCGGCGGCCTTGTCCAGCACGGCGTCCAGCAGCGGGATGACGGTCTCGGCGCCCTCCAGTGAGAACCGTTTCTGGCCGACGTACTTGGTCTGCAGGAAGGTCTCGAAGGACTCCGCGGCGTTGAGCTTGGACAGGATGTACTTCTGCTCGGCGCGGCTGGGCTTGTCGTGCACCCGCTCCACGCGCTCCTGCAACCACTGCCGCTCGTCGGGCGCCAGGATGTGCATGTACTCCACGCCGACGTTGCGGCAGTAGGCATTGCGCAGCACGCCCAGGACGTCGCGCAGCTTCATGTGCGACTCTCCGGCGAACCCGCCGACCGCGAAGGTCCGGTCCAGGTCCCACAGGGTGAGGCCGTGGCTCAGCACGTCGAGATCGGGGTGTCTGCGCTGCCGGTAGTTCAGCGGGTCGGTGTCGGCCATCAGGTGGCCGCGGGTGCGGTAGGCATCGATGAGCTCGAGTACCCGCGCGGTCTTGTCGACCTCACCCTCGGGGATGTCCTGTACCCAGCGCACCGGCTCGTAGGGGACGCGCAGCGAGGCGAAGATGTCGTCGTAGAAGCCGTCCGCGCCGAGTAGCAGGCCGTGCACCCGGCGCAGGAACTCGCCGGACTCGGCGCCCTGGATGATCCGGTGGTCGTAGGTGGAGGTGAGCGTGATGATCTTGCTGATCGCCATGTCGGCGAGTGCCTGGTCGCTGGCTCCCTGGAAGGCCGCCGGGTACTCCATCGCACCGACACCGATGATCGTGCCCTGACCGGACATCAGTCGGGGTACCGAGTGGTTGGTGCCGATGGTGCCCGGATTGGTCAGCGAGATCGTGGTGTCCGCGAAGTCCTCGGCGGTGAGTTCCCCTTCGCGGGCCTTGCGGATGATGTCCTCGTATGCCTGCCAGAACTGGGCGAAGGTCATCACCTCGCAGCCCTTGATCGACGCGACGACGAGGTTGCGACCTTTGGCGGTATGGAGGTCGATCGCGAGGCCCAGGTTGACGTGCTCCGGCGCTACGACGGCGGGTTTGCCCCGCTCGTCGGTGGTGTAGTGCCGGTTCATCTGCGGGAAGCCGGCCAGTGCCCGCACTACCGCATACCCGATCAGGTGCGTGAAGCTGATCTTACCGCCACGGGTTCGCTTGAGGTGGTTGTTGATCACGATGCGGTTGTCGGCGAGCAGCTTCGCTGGCACCGCGCGCACGCTGGTTGCCGTCGGCAGGGCCAGCGAGGTTTCCATGTTCGCCACCACGCGGGCTGCCGCGCCGCGCAGCGGGGTGGTGGTGTCCTGTTCCAGCACGTCCTGCTGCTCGGCGCGCAAGGCGGTCTGCTCCTTC
>DATHTJ010000200.1:0-10608 GCA_035463315.1 Pseudonocardiaceae bacterium | reverse complement strand
GACCCCCAGCGCGCCCGCGCCTTCCACAGCACTGATGCCGATCTCGATGAGCTGTCGGACTACATCGCCGCCGGCCGGCACGACGCTCCCCGCCCGCTCACCAGCACGGAGGCAGCATGACCACCACCGTTGATCTGCTCGATGCGATCCGAGCCCACCTCGCTGAGTTCGAGCTGCCCGCAATCTCCTCGGTGCACGTGGCCGCCTCGATACCCACACCGCAGGTGGCAGTGCAGCTCGCCGACCACCAACCACCCCATATTGCCAGGGCACTACTGGCTTGGGTGGACACCCTGGTCGGGGTCACGGCCGAAATGTGGCGGGTCCCTCAGGGTGACTGCGTGCACCTGTCGGTGACCGGCCTGCTAACAGGTGGCGCCTGCATCCAGGTCTACGGCAGCTTGCGGTTTATCGAACGCGGCCTCGGTGCCGATCTCGCACCCGATGCCACGACAACGATCCCACTCGCGGCGCTGCGGCAGGCGGCCACCCTCGGGGATGTGACAGCCTGATGACCGCCACCCAAACAACCACGGTGGATCAGGATGCTGACACCTGCAGCGCTGAGACAGTGCCGGAGTTGCCTACCGGAGGATCCCGCGCTGAGCGGATGCGTCAACCGTTGGCCGCTGACGTGATCGCGGCGGTTGCTGATCAACATGGGGTATGCGTACGACCGTTTACGATGGAAGTCGGAGACCCCGACACCGGGGAACTGCGCTACGTACCCATGCCTTGTGGCTCCACAGTCGAATCTGTGTGCGGTCCGTGCGCGCGAAAGGCGCGGGCGCTGCGAATGGCCCAGTGTCGGGAGGGCTGGCACCTCACCGAAGAACCCACCTTCCACGCTGGCGAGCCGACCACCGAGCAGCAGGCACACCTGACTGTGCGGGCCGACCTGGTGGCCCAGTACCGGGCATCGGTCGAGACCGATCAGGCCGATGACGCCGAGGAACTGCGGGAGGCCATCCGGGACGCGGATGAGAAACTTCGGCAACTGGGTGTCCGGGGCCGGCTACCCTCGCCGGACCTGCCGGCTAAGCGCCCACCGAAGCGGACCACCAAGCGGCGGCAGGACGCGCCGAACCTCCCCACCCGCAAAGTTAGCAAGACCACCCTGGGTAGGGAGTTCGCCGGCCGGTTCCGACCGTCCATGTTCGTCACTCTCACCTGCGATACCTACGGGCGGGTCCACGAGGACGGCACGCCGGTTGATCCGGACTCCTACGACTACCGCCGCGCCGCTCGCGACGCGGTGCACTTCGCGTCCCTGGTTGACCGGTGGTGGCAGAACCTACGCCGGGTCGTGGGCTGGGACGTCCAATACTTCGCCACCGTCGAACCACAGAAGCGAGCCGCACCACACCTGCACACCGCGCTGCGGGGGGCGATCCCGCACGACACCATCCGCCAGGTCACCGCAGCCACCTACCACCAAGTGTGGTGGCCCGCCCATGACGAGCTGATCTACAGCGGCGACAGGTTGCCAGTATGGGAACCAACGGTGAAGGCGTTCATCGACCGCGACACCCGCCAACCCCTCGCCAGCTGGGATGACGCAGTGGACCAGGTGGAGCGGCCCGCGCACGTAGTGACCTTCGGGCAGCAGGTCCATTCCAAGGGCGTCCTGGGCGGCACCGAGGAAGCCGGTCGGCACATCGGGTACCTCACAAAATATCTCTGCAAAAACGTGGCCGAGACCGTGACGCAGGACACCGACGCGCGGCACCGGCACGCCGACCGGCTCCATCGCGAACTCGCGGTGACGCCGTGCTCGCCTCAGTGCGCGGTGTGGCTGCTTTATGGCATCCACCCGTTAGGCGCCACATCGAAAACCATGCCCGGGCAGTGTAAGGGCCGCGCTCACCGGCGAAGCACCCTCGGGCTCCCCGGTCGGCGAGTGCTGGTATCCCGTAAGTGGTCGGGCAAGACTCTTGCCGACCACCGCGCCGAACGGATGGCATTCGTTGCCCAAGCCCTGGCGGCGGCCGGGATCGAGAAGCCGGCCACCGACACCTCCCGGTTGATCTGGCGCAAGGTCGCCCCGAACGATCAGAACGTGCCACCCCGAGCGCATCTGCTCATGCGCGCCATCGCCGAACGCATCGCCTGGCGCGCCGAATACGACCGGGCCATGGTGGCCGCGACCGGCGGACCACCGGGCGACAAAACTTCGGCAACTCCGCAAGCCGCGTGAACTGGGGGGACGACCATGAGCGATGTTGCTTCCCTTGACCGGTTGTGGGGCGTCGATGAGGTCTCCGCCTACCTGGGCGTGCCGGTGAAGACGCTCTACCAATGGAAATGGCGCGGCGAGGGACCACCCGTCCGAAAAGTCGGCCGCCACTTACGTTACGACCCGGCGGCCGTCAAACGGTGGGCCACACAAGCGGCTTAAACACTTCGGCAATTCGGGACACGGGAGAAGTCTGCCATGGGACACGTACAAGATCGCTGGTACAAGCCGGTGAGAGACTCAGGGACCGGCAAGGTTACCCGGGTCAAAACCGAGCTGTACGGCAAGGGGATGCGGTACAAGGTCCGTTACCTCGACCCGGACGGCAAGGAGGTATCCCGCTCGTTCCCCGACCGCGCCAAACGACAGGCAGACGAGTTCCTCCACAAGGTCGAGAACGAGAAACGGGAAGGAAGCTATCTCGACCCAAATGGCGCCAAGGTCAAATTTAGGGACTATGCGGAGCAATGGCTATCGGGTCAGTCTTTCAAGTCGACAACCCGAGTCAATGTGCCGTCTCGATTGAAGAACCAGGTGTACCCGTTCCTTGGGAACATCGAACTGGGTGCAATCACGCCGACCACGATTCGCAACTGGATACGGTGGATGAAAGACCGGGGAACAGCACAGAGCTATCGGCACGTCTGCTTTGTCCATGCGTCGGCAATTCTCAGTGCAGCGGTCGATGACAAGAAGATCGCGGTGAACCCATGCCAGGCTCGTAGCGTCACCAAGCCCACCCCAGGGCAGCACAAGATCATGCCGTGGACGGACGCCCGACTCAAGGCCGTATGGCTCGCGCTCCCCCCGATCGTCCAGGTCACGATGCCCCTCGGCGCCGGGGCCGGCCTGCGCCAAGGCGAGATGTTCGGACTCTCACCGCACGACATCGACCGCGAAGCGAACATCATCCACGTCGTTCGGCAAGTCCAGCAGGTGAACAACGCACTCATGTTCTGCCTGCCCAAACGGGAGAAGGTGCGAGACGTGCCGTTGTCGGACAGCACGTTGGCCGAGCTGGACGACTACATGTCCATGTTCCCCCCGGTCCGGGTCACCCTGCCCTGGGAGGAAGCGGACGGAACACCCACCACCGTGGACCTCATCATGACCGACGCGGGCGGCCGGGCATGGTGGCGACAAACGTTCAACCGGGAATGGTGGAGACCAGCGCTCGAACGGGCCGGAGTCGAGAACGCCACGCGCGCAGATGGCACCCACGCACTGCGGCACTACTACGCCTCGGCATTGCTGGAAGGCGGCGTGAGCATCAAGGCCCTGTCTGAGTACCTGGGTCACGCCGACCCCGGTTTCACCCTCCGGACCTACACCCACCTCATGCCAGCCAGCCACGACCAGACCCGGCGAGTGATCGATTCGCGGATCAGTCGGTCTGACGGCCTGGAGACGGCCTGCGAGCCTGTTGATCAGGAAAACCGCAGTTCAGAGGGGGTATAGATCAAAAGCGGTAATAGAGGAAGGGGCTGAAGGTGCCGGTGGTGACGAGTAGCGCGGAGTAGAACAGGCCGACGGTCATCACGCCGACCCTGAGCATTGCGGCGGACCTGGACCGCGCTGATTCGAGGTACGGGCCGGTGATCGGCCGGGCTGGCAGCAGGAACACCAGGGCGGCCAGCAGCAGGATCGCCAGTCGCTGGTTGGTCAGCGAGGCGTCCACCACATCGGTCAGCCCGCCGAAATCAAGAATCACCATATGCTGCAAGAAAACCAGTGCGGTGCCGAGGTTCGGCGATCGGAACAGTACCCAGCCGAACATCACGATGAGCAGGGTCAGCACCCGGCGCTCTAACCAGCGGCGCGATGACGCTGCCACGACTCCCCACCCACAACGGCGCTCGATCACCAGCGCCGTGCCGTGGTAAAGCCCCCAGAGCAGGAAGGTCCAGTTCGCGCCATGCCAGAGCCCGACGAGCGCGAACACGATCCACAGGTTGCGGTAGGTGGTCCGATCTCCCTGCCGGTTTCCCCCCAGCGGGATATACAGGTAGTCACGGAACCATCGGGACAGCGACATGTGCCAGCGCCGCCAGAACTCGGTGATACTCGCCGACGAGTACGGGCGCGCGAAATTCTCCGGCAACCTGAACCCCAGCATTCTCCCCAGCCCGATGGCCATGTCTGAGTACCCGGAGAAGTCGAAATACAGCTGCAACGTGTAACCAATCGCCCCCAGCCAGGCGATCGCAGTGGTCATCTGGTCGGCCGGGGTGGTGAAGCAGGCGTCCACCACCGGCGCCAGCGAGTCCGCAATCACGACCTTCTTGGTCAGGCCGAGGGCGAAGCGCGGCAACCCGGCGGCGATGTCGTCCAGCCGGTGGTTGCGCGGCTGGCCGAGCTGGTCGGCGATTTCGCGGTAGCGCACGATCGGCCCCGCGACGAGCTGGGGGAACATCGCAATATAGGTGGCGAACGAGACGGGATCGCGCAACGCCGGCCGTTCACCGCGGTAGACGTCCACCACGTAGGAGATGTGGTGGAACGTGTAGAAAGAGATCCCGATCGGCAGCGCCAGCTCGACGACCGGCAGGGCGATCCCGGTGAACGACGCGAGCCCGGCAGCCTGCGCGCTGGCGAAGCCGGCGTACTTCCACACGACCAGCACCGCGACGTCGAAGGCGACGACGCCATGCAGCCACCGGCGGCGCCGCTGGGGTTCGAGGTCCCAGTCGTCGGGCTCCAACGCCGGACCCATCAGGTAGTTGACGACCATGCACGCCAGCAGCAGCACCGTCGTCGGGCCCGCCCCGACCGCGTAGAAGATCAGGCTGGCGGTTGCCACGACGCCATTGCGCCAGCCCCGGGGCGCGATCAGCACGGCCGCGAGCACGGCCGGCATGAAGTACCACAGGAACAGCGGGCTGGCGAAGGACATGGCGGCGGCGCAGCCTAGCCGAGCACTGACCTCAGCTCAGCAGCTGGCGCAGCAGCGCAAGCCCCTCACACACCGTGCGGCGTTGCTCGCTCGTGGCGTTGCCCAACGCGGTAGCCAGCCGGCCGAACGCGCCGACCTCCACGTTCTCGACGTACCGGCCCACTTCCTCGGTGACACAAACGCGCGTGTAGCGGCGGTCGGCATTGTCCTGGACCCGCTGGACGAGCCCGCGGGCCTGCAGCCGGTCAACGATCCCGGAGACCGTGCTGTGGCCAGTGCCCAGCTCACGACCCAGCTCGGTCACCGTGGCCGGGCCATTCATCACCAGGTGGGCCATGACGCTCACCTGGGGGCCGGTCAGCCCGCTGCGCGCGATGTCGTCAGCGCTGGCGCAGAGCAGATCGCGGCGCAGCGCACGGATGTGCGCCACGATCTCCTGCGCCTGGCGGTAGAGGTCGCGCTCGGTGACGGCCATCAGGAGCGCAAGTGTATTGCCACCGATGATACGTTGCGCCAGACGCGTCGTATGCGACGGATCACGGGAGACAAGATGGTGCGCACAGCGATCCAACGAGTGACCACGCCGGCTGGCGACCCCGCCTGGCTGGTCACGGGCTACGACGACGTGAAAGCGCTGCTGTCGGATCCCCGCCTGGGCCGCTCACATGCCGACCCGGAGCACGCGGCCCGCGTCTCCCATTCAGCGATCTTCGGCGGACCGATGGGCCACCCGTCGACTGAGGCCGCAGATCACGCCCGGACCCGACGCCTGCTCACGCCGGCATTCTCCGCGCGGCGGATGGCGAGCCTGCGGCCACGGGTGACGGCAATCATCGCGGACCTGCTCGACGCCATGGCGCGCCAGACCCGGCCGGCCGACCTCCATGAAGCGGTGTCCTTCCCGCTCCCCGCGCTGGTCATCTGCGAGCTGCTCGGCGTGCCCTACGCCGACCGGGACGACTTCCGCCGCTGGTCCGACGACGCCGCGCACATGACCGACGCCGCGCGCTCGCAGACCGGGCTCCTGCAGCTCTGGGAGTACATGCACGTACTGGTGGAGCGCAAGCGGGCCGAGCCGGGCGACGACGTGATCTCCGATCTGGCCGCGGCCGTCGACGCCGACCCTGAGCTGACCGTCGACGGTGTCGCGATGCTCAGCGCTGCGCTGCTGTTCGCTGGCCACGAGACCACAGTGGCCGCCATCGATCGCGGGGTGACCCTGCTGCTCGCCCACCCCGAACAGGCGGATGAGCTGCGCCACGATCCGGCGCTCATCGAACCGGCGGTCGAGGAGATCCTCCGCTCGTGGCAGCCCATGCGCACATCCGGGATCGAGCAACCCGTGGGACTGCCCCGCTATGCCAACACCGACTTCACCTTCGGCGGCGTCACCATCCAGACCGGCGAGCTGGTCATGCTCGGGCTGCGCACGGCCAATCTCGATGAGCAGCGCTTTCCCGAACCAGGCCGGTTCGACGTGCACCGCACCCGCAACCCGCATCTGACCTTCGGTCACGGCCCGCACTTCTGCGTCGGAGCCCCGCTGGCCCGCATCGAGCTGCAGATCCTGTTCCCTGCCCTGCTGGACCGGTTCCCGACGCTGCGTCTCGCGGTGCCGGTCGAGTCACTGCGGGGACGCGACGAGCTGCTCACCGGTGGCCTGGTGGAGCTGCCCGTGACGTGGTGATCCCCGTGACGTGGTGATCCCCGTGATGTTGTAATCATGGTCCCCCCGGCCTCAGCCGGCAGCGCAGGACGAGCATCGCGCGCCCCGCGACGCGCAGCCGGCCACCGGGCTTGGCGTGGCCTTGCCGGCGTCGGGCCTTGATGAGCAACGGGTCGGCGGTGTCCACCACGATCTCCCAGATCCGGCCATAGGCCTCATCGGGCACGGTGAACGTGATCGATCCATGATGGGCGTTGATCAGCAGCAGGAACGAGTCATCAAGGATCCGCTCCCCCAGGGCGTCCCGCTCGGGGATGCCCCGACCGTTGAGGAAGATCGCAACCGCCTTGGCAAAGCCGACGTTCCAGTCCTCCTCGCACATCTGCTGGCCGTCCGGACGCAGCCACGCGATGTCCTCGATGCTGGAGCCCCGGATCGGACGACCCTGGAAGAACCGGCGACGGCGCAACACCGGGTGCTCGGCGCGCAGTCGGGCGAGCGCAGCGGTGAAATCGGTCAGCACGTCGTGCAGGCGGGCGTCCTCCCAGTCGATCCAGCTGACCTCGTTGTCCTGGCAGTAGACGTTGTTATTGCCGCGCTGACTGCGCCCCAGCTCGTCGCCGTGCGCGATCATGGGTACGCCCTGGGAGAGCATCAGGGTGGCCAGCATGTTGCGCTTCTGGCGTTCCCGCAGCGCGATCACGGCGCCGTCGTCGGTCGGCCCCTCCACCCCGTGGTTCCACGACCGGTTGTGCGACTCGCCGTCGCGGTTGTCCTCCCCGTTGGCGTCGTTGTGCTTGTCGTTGTAGGAGACCAGGTCGGTGAGGGTGAACCCGTCGTGCGCGGTCACGAAGTTGATCGATGCGTGAGGCCGGCGGCCGTCGGCCTCGTAGAGATCCGACGAGCCGGTGAACCGGGACGCGAACTCCGCAAGGCTGGCCGGCTCGCCGCGCCAGAAGTCGCGCACGGTGTCGCGGTACTTGCCGTTCCACTCCGTCCACAGCGGCGGAAAGCCGCCTACCTGGTAGCCGCCCGGCCCGACGTCCCACGGCTCGGCGATCAGCTTCACCTGGCTGACCACCGGGTCCTGGTTGACCAGGTCGAAGAACGCCGAGAGCCGGTCGACCTCGTGGAACTCACGGGCCAGCGTCGCCGCGAGGTCGAACCGGAATCCGTCGACGTGCATCTCCAAGATCCAGTACCGCAACGAGTCCATGATCAATCGCAGTGACTCGTGGTGGCGCACGTTGAGGCTGTTGCCCGTGCCGGTGGTGTCGTAGTAATGCTCGAGGTCGCCGTCGACCAGCCGGTAGTAGGCGGCGTTGTCGATGCCCCGGAAAGACAGCGTGGGCCCGAGGTGGTTGCCCTCGGCGGTGTGGTTGTAGACCACGTCGAGGATGACCTCGATGCCGGCCCGGTGCAGCGCCTTGACCATGGTCTTGAACTCCTGCACCTGCTCTCCCCGGGTGCCGAAGCAGGCATAGTCGTTGTGCGGGGCGAAGAAACCGATCGTGTTGTAGCCCCAGTAGTTGCGGAGGCCGCGCTGCGCGAGGGTGGAGTCATGCACGAACTGGTGCACCGGCATGAGCTCGACGGCTGTTACTCCGAGCCGCTGGAAATGAGAGATCATCTCAGGATGGGCCAGGCCGGCGTAACTGCCTCGGACGTCGTCGGGAATCCGAGGATGACGCATCGTCATGCCCTTGACGTGTGCCTCGTAGATCACCGTCTGGTGGTAGGGAGTGTGCAACGGCCGATCGTTGGCCCAGTCGAAGAACGGGTTGATGACCACTGACTTCATGGCGTGCGGAGCCGAGTCGGCGTTGTTGACTGACCTGGGCCGGCCGAACTGGTAGGAGAACATCGACTCGTCCCAGTCGATACGCCCGTCGATCGCCTTGGCATAAGGGTCCAGCAGCAGCTTGTGCGGGTTGCACCGCAGCCCAGCCTCCGGTTCGTAGGGCCCGTGCACGCGGTAACCGTAGCGTTGACCGGGACCGACGCGAGGCAGGTAGCCGTGCCAGACCAGGCCGTCACGTTCCGGTAGTCGCAGTCGAGTCTCGACGCCATCGTCATCGAACAGGCATAGCTCGATCCACTCCGCCACTTCGGAGAAGATCGCGAAGTTCGTGCCGCCACCGTCGTAGGTGGCACCCAGCGGGTAGGGCGAGCCGGGCCAGATGTGCACGCGAACCTCCAGCAGATTTCCCGCGTCGGAACCGGCCAGCTCGCTGCCGCCCGGCGCGAGTTTGTCTACCGCCAACGGCTGGTGTCCGCTACCGCAGGGCCGCCGCATCAGTTGAGCGGAGTTCTCCTGCCGGCGCTGGGGGATGTGGACACCCGGTGGGCAGGGAGAGGTCAGGCCCTTCAGCCCTGCCCACCAGGCGGCTCGCGAGTCGCCGACGAGCATGGAGTAATTCGTGTGCCGCAGCCGATCGGTTCAGATCCGGGCGCCTCCACCCGCTCGTCCTCGGTCGCGGAAATATGGTGTACGTCGCAGTGGTGCCCGGCCTCGTCGCCGGTGCGGAATGTCGCCGCCTCTGCCGCAACTCCGACGCCGACAGTACCTAGCCCGAGAACGCCGGAATCTTGCCGCTGGTCGTCACACCCTGGTGCTTGGCTTCCCAGGCTTGCACGACGTTGAGCGGCAGCCGACCACGATCACTGACATTGTGGCCGTTCTGCTTGGCCCACTCCCGGATGGCCTTGAGCGTGTCGCGGTTGTAGCCGCTTCCCGCGACGCTCCCATTGCCGGCCTTGCGGCCGCCTGAACGATCCGAGCCACGAGTGCCCGGGCGCCGCCCACTGGTCTTACGGGCAGCCGCGACGTAACGGGACAAGTTATCACGAAGCCTGGCGGCGTTGTCGTCTGCCAGGTCGATCTCGTACGTGACGCCTTCGAGCGCGAACTCGACTGTCGTAATGTCCTCTGCTTCCTCGCCAGTGAGGTCATCGATGAGGGTGACGATGGTCTTCTGAGCCACGGGTACGGATTCTCCTTGTCGAGAGGAACGCGGCGTACCGAAACTACCGCGTCGTGAACGCTGATTGCGACAAGATACACACAATGCCGACGATGCGAACCCGCGGCATGCCGTTGCGCCCCGTTTCGCCACGCTGCGCCCCCGAAATGAGTCCAGCCGAGGCGGTGACAGCGGGGATCAGCCGGCGCGGCGCAGGCGCGCCACCTCGGCGAGCACCACACCGGCGGCGACCGACGCGTTGAGCGATTCGACCGGCCCCGCCATGGGTATCGACACCGCGGCGTCACAGGTCTCGCGGACCAGCCGGGACAGCCCCCGACCCTCCGAACCGAGGACCAGCACCAGCGGTCCGGTCGCCAGCGGGAACGAGTCCAGTGACATCGAGCCGCCAGCATCCAGCCCGACAACCATCAGGCCGGACGCGGCGCAGTCCTTGAGCGTGCGCACCAGATTGGTGACCCGGGCCACCGGCAGGCGCGCGGCCGTGCCGGCCGAGGTCCGCCAGGCCACCGCAGTCATCCCCGCCGAGCGCCGCTGTGGCACCAGCAGCCCGTGCGCGCCGAACGCGGCGGCCGAGCGGACCACCGCACCCAGGTTGCGCGGGTCGGTCACCCCATCGAGCGTGACAAGCAGCGGCGGCGACCCGGAGTCCCGGGCAGCAGCCAGCACGTCCTCGGCAACGGCGTACTCATACGGCGGCACCTGCAGCGCCATCCCCTGGTGCAGCGCACCCCCGGCCAGCCGGTCAAGGTCAGCTCTGGGCACCTCGAGAATGGACAGACCAGCATCGGCGGCCAGCCGTACGGACTCGCTGACCCGGTCGTCGGCG
>DATHTJ010000199.1:0-2975 GCA_035463315.1 Pseudonocardiaceae bacterium | reverse complement strand
GGCAGCATCAGCATGGCCACCAAGGCGCTCACCCGCGCCGGCATGGTGGAGCGCCAGACCCTGCGCGGAGACCGACGCACCTACTACCGGATCCGCCCAGGAGCCTGGACCTCCGTGTTCGAAGACCAAGCGAGGACCGCCGCCCAGCTGCGCAAGCTGGCGGAGCGGGGCCTGGGGCTGCTCCACGGCGAACCAGCCGAGCGCCGCCGCCGCTTGGAGGAGCTGCAGGACTTAACGGCGTTCTACGAACGGGAGGCCCCCCTGCTGTTAGCACGCTGGCACAAGCACCATCAGGACCCCAATGGAGAGTCCCACTAAGCCGACGTTGCTGTCACACCGCGGGGCTAGACGTCCAGGAAGCGGACGTCTTTGGCGTTGCGGGTGATGAAGGAGCGGCGGGACTCCACGTCCTCGCCCATGAGGACGCTGAACAGCTCGTCCGCAGTCGCCGCGTCGTCGAGGGTGACCAGCATCAGGACCCGGTTGGTGGGGTCCATGGTGGTCTCCCACAGCTCCTTGGCGCTCATCTCGCCGAGGCCCTTGTAGCGCTGGACCGCGTCATCCTTCGGTAGCTTGCGGCCCTGTGCGAGACCGGCTTCGATGAGCCCGTCGCGTTCCCGGTCGGAGTAGGCGTACTGCGCGTCGGCCCGCGGCCACTTGATCTTGTACAGCGGCGGCTGGGCGAGGAACACGTGCCCGTGCTCGACCAGCGGCCGCATAAACCGGAACAGCAACGTCAGCAGCAGGGTGCGGATGTGCTGACCGTCCACATCGGCGTCGGCCATCAGCACGATCTTGTGGTAACGCAGCTTGGCGAGGTCGAATTCGTCGTGGATCCCGGTCCCCAGCGCGGTGATCAGCGCCTGCACCTCGGTGTTCTTCAGCACCCGGTCCAGCCGCGCCTTCTCCACGTTGATGATCTTTCCGCGGATCGGCAGGATCGCCTGGTACAGCGAGTCCCGGCCGGACTTCGCCGAGCCGCCCGCGGAGTCACCCTCCACGATGAACACCTCGCTGCGGGCCGGGTCGGTGGAGCGGCAGTCGGACAGCTTGCCGGGCAGACCGCCCAGGTCACCCGCCGACTTGCGGCGGACCAGCTCGCGGGCCCGCCGCGCAGCCAGCCGGGCCTGAGACGATGAGATCGCCTTGTTGAGGATCGTCTTGGCCTCGGCGGGGTTGCGCTCCAGCCAGTCGATCAGCCATTCGTTGCAGGTGCGCTGGACGAACGACTTGACCTCGGTGTTGCCCAGCTTGGTCTTGGTCTGGCCTTCGAACTGGGGCTCGACGAGCTTGACCGACACGATCGCGGCGAGGCCCTCGCGCACGTCGTCGCCGGTGAGTGCGGAGTCCTTCTCCTTGAGCAGCTTTTTCTCCCGCGCGTAGCGGTTGACCACTGTGGTCAGCGCGGCGCGGAAGCCTTCCTCGTGGGTGCCGCCCTCGTGGGTGTTGATCGTGTTGGCGAAGGTGTAGACCGACTCGGTGTACCCGGCGTTCCACTGCATCGCGACCTCGACCTCCAGGCCGACGCCCTTGGCCTCGAACCCGATCACTTTGCGGTGGATGGGGTCCTTGGAGTTGTTGATGTGCTTGACGAAGTCCTCAAGTCCGCCGGGGTAATGGAAGGTGCGCTCCTTGACCCGCGCGGTCTGACCTTCGGCATCCTCGGTCTCGTGGCTGCCGTTGACCCGATCGTCGCGCAGCACGATGGTCAGGCCCTTGTTGAGGAAGGCCATCTCCTGCAGCCGGCGCGCCACCGTCTCCGCGTTGTACGCGGTGGTCTCGAAGACCCGCTCGTCGGCCCAGTAGGTCAGTGTCGTGCCGGTCTTGCGGGTCGGCTCGCCTCTGCGCAGCGGGTGCACCGGCTTGGAGTCCTCGTAACGCTGCCGCCACACGAACCCGTCCCGCTGGATCACCACCTCCAGCGCCCGGGCCAACGCATTGACCACGCTGACGCCGACGCCGTGCAGGCCACCGGAGACCGCGTAGGACTTGCCGTCGAACTTGCCACCGGAGTGCAGCGTGGTGAGGACGAGTTCCAGGGCTGGCCGCTTCTCCACCGGGTGCATGTCCACCGGGATGCCACGGCCATCGTCGGAGACCCGCACCCCGCCGTCGGCGAGCAGGGTGACCTCGACCCTGGTCGCGTACCCCGCCATCGCCTCGTCGACGGCGTTGTCCACCACCTCCCAGATCAGGTGGTGCAGGCCGCGCTCGCCGGTGGAGCCGATGTACATACCGGGGCGTTTCCGGACGGCTTCGAGTCCCTCGAGGACAGTGATGGACGACGCGCTGTAGTCATTCTTCTTGGCGGCCACGGTCCTCGGTATCTCCTCGGGGTACGATGCGGCGGCCCGACCGCCGGGGAAGCCTCGACACGGCCGGGTGTCCTTTCTATCCTACTGGTCCCCCCAGACAGAAAGGGGCCAGGGACACCCCTCATCCTGTCGCAGCGCGGCGTGTTTGCATCAACGCACGTCCGGACCGCCGAGAGACAGGATTGCGCTGCCTGCCGGGCGCTGAGCGGCTCGGTACGGCTCGGGCCAGCTCGGTAGCACGGGCGCCACAAGCCCGACACCGGGCAGCAGCGCCAGACACCCAGGCACGGGGGTTAACCGTAGGTGTCTCGGGGACCACGGCCGCGGACGTGCCGGGGGCCACGGTGCCAGCTCGGCCCAGCCGGAGCCTGCACCCGCAGCCGGGTCACCACGCCCGGCCCGACGCCGGCGGTGATCCGCGCGACCAGATGGCGTTGCAGCAGCCGTAGCTGGGTGGCCCACGCCGTGGAGCTGGCCTGCACCGTGAGCTCCCCGTCCCGCAGCGACACCGGCTGGGCATGCCCGGCGACCTCCGAGCCCACCAGCTGCGCCCACTTGGCGAACACCACACCTGACGAGACCTTGTCCACCCAGCCGCGGTCGGCCACCAGCCGGGCCGCCAGCCGGCCCAGCGTCTGCGGGTCCCGGTCGTCAGCCCGC
>DATHTJ010000198.1:0-22143 GCA_035463315.1 Pseudonocardiaceae bacterium | reverse complement strand
GGTGCGCCGCCAGGGACTCGAACCCCGAACCCGCTGATTAAGAGTCAGCTGCTCTGCCAGTTGAGCTAGCGGCGCTGGTGTCGACGCCCTCCCGGCGTGACGTGCAGGACGCTAGCACGTTGGTGTCGCCGGGCCCGAATCAGGATCACAAGCAACCGGGCACCGCCGCCGTACGTCGGTACACACGGACCCCCGCTGGGTGCGCCGGCACAGTCTGTCAGTCCGGTACGGCAGACTCAACCCTCTTGCAGCAGTAGATCGCGGAACGGACGGTGCCCGTGCGGGTGAGCAGGTCGCGTCCGGCGGCTAGGGGTTGGAGCACAGTGTCAGGGCTGGTCAGACATACCGTGATGATCGCGGTGCTGCTCATCGTTGGCGTGCTCGGCACCCTGTTGACGGCGTGTAGCGCCAGTGCACCAGATCCCGTTGGTCGCCAGGCCACCCCACCGCCCCCTCCTCCGCCGGTCGCGAGCATCACCACCGATCCGCCGGATCGCGCGCTCGACGTCTCGCCACTGGCGCCCATCACCGTCACCGTCGCGAAGGGCAAGCTTGGCCAGGTGACCTTGACCAACCCACAGGGGGCACCGGTCGTCGGCCAGCTTGAGCCCGACGGGACGACCTGGAAGACCACCGAGCCCTTGGGCTACGGCAAGGCCTACACGATCAACGCCAACGCGATCGGCAACGACAACCGCCCGGTGACCATCACGTCCAGCTTCAGAACCATCGCGCCGCGCACCCTCACCTACCCGTCGATCAACCCGACCGACGGACAGACGGTCGGCGTGGGCCAACCGCTCGCGGTGTATTTCGACGAGCCGATCGCGAACAAGCAGGAGGCCGAGAAATTCATCACCGTGACCACGAGCCCGCACGTCGAGGGCGCCTTCTACTGGTTCTCCAGCAAGGAGGTGCACTGGCGCCCCCAGCAGTTCTGGGAGCCGGGGACCCACGTCACCGTGGATATCCGCATCTACGGCAAGGACCTCGGCAACGGGGTGTACGGCCAGCAGGACCGGACGTCCCGCTTCACGATCGGTGACGCCTTCATCGCCCGGGCCGACGGCGCGACCCACCAGATGACCGTCGAGATCAACGGCCTGGTGGTGCGCACGATGCCGATCTCCATGGGCCGTCCGGACTTTGCCAGCGCCAACGGTGTGCACGTGGTCACCGAGCGCAACGCGACCAAGGTGATGGACTCGACCACCTTCGGCCTCGCGCTCGATGCCGGCGGGTACATGACCAAGGTGCAGTGGGCCACCCGCATCTCCAACAGCGGCGAGTTCGTGCACGCGGCGCCATGGTCAGTCGCTCAGCAGGGCAACAGCAACGTCAGCCACGGCTGCATCAACCTGTCGCCGGACAACGCCAAGTGGTTCTTCGACAACGTGAAGAAAGGTGACGTTGTCATCAACGCCAACACTGGCGGCCCCGACCTCAAGCCGTGGGACGGCTTCGGGGACTGGCAGATCCCGTGGGGGCAATGGGTCTCAGGCAACAAGTAGCGTCTCGGGCAACAAGGAGCAGCACCCTCACCCGGCGGCGGCGTGCTTCGCGATCAGGCGGTTGGCCCGGTCCGCCTGCTCGATGGGCGCCAGGTGCGCGGCGTCGAGAACCTCCAGCTTCGCTCGGTAGATGGCGGCGGCCAGCGTCTTGGCGTGCGGAGTGACCGGCGTCCGCTGATCCTGGGAACCGGCGATCACCAGCGTTGGGGTGAGGATTCGACCGAGCAGCCGGCGACCGTCCCAGGCGGCGATGGCATTGCAGCATGCGGCGTAGCCCTCATCCGAGGTCCCGGCGATCATCTGGGTCGCCTGCTCCACCACCTCCGGGTGCGCAGCTGCCCATTCCGGGGTGAACCAGCCAGCGACCACCTCCGACGCGATCGAGGACGTGCCCACCCAACGGACTGATGCAGCCCGCTCGAGGTATGGCCCCACGTCATCGAAACGGGCGCTGGTGCTGCACAACACGAGCGAGGACAGCCGCTCCGGGGCGTGCGCGCCGAGCCAGATGCCGACCATCCCACCCAGCGAGAGCCCGCAGAAGGCCACGCGCTCGATGTCCAACCGATCCAGGAGCGCGAGCACGTCGATGGCCAGGTCCGCAATCACGTACGGCCCGCTGGGCACCGGGGATCCGCCGTGCCCGCGATGGTCATAGCGCAGCACCCGGAACCGCTCGGCGAGCGCCTCGACCTGCGGCTGCCAGATCTGCATTGTGCTACCCAGCGGCCCGGCCAGCACGAGCACCGGCAAGTCAGACGGCCCGGTGATGTCGTGGTGGACCTTGACGTCTGTCATGCGCGGCACTCTAACGCCAGGCGCCTACAAGCGGGCCGAAAGCAGTGGGGTGAGTGACGGGATTCGAACCCGCGACATCCTGGACCACAACCAGGTGCTCTACCAGCTGAGCTACACCCACCATGCGCCAGCAACGCCAGCACTGCTGACCATGGTATCGGGCGCCGGGTCCCCCTTACTGGCCGGGCATCTGATTGATGAGGGCCTGGGCCGCAGCCTGCGCCTCCTCGGAGCTCGGGCCTGGTGCGGGCACGAACACGGTGCGCCGGTAGTAGGCCAGCTCGCGGATGGACTCGGTGATATCGGCGAGCGCCCGGTGTGCCAGACCCTTAACCGGCTGGGCGTAGTAGACCCGCGGGTACCAGCGCCGGCACAGCTCCTTGACCGATGACACGTCGACCATCCGGTAGTGCAGGTGCTCGTCAAGCTCGACCATGTCGCGGGCGAGGAATGCCCGGTCGGTGGCCACCGAGTTGCCGGCCAGCGGCGCCGAGCGGGCCTCGGGCACCCACGTGCGGACATAGGCCAGCACCTGCTGCTCGGCCTCGGCGATGCTCACGGTGGATCGCCGCACCGCCTCGGTCAGGCCGGACTTCGCATGCATCTCGCGCACCACCTCAGGCATTGAGTTCAGCGCGGCGTCGTCGGCGTGGATCACCACATCGACGCCCTCGCCGAGCACTCGCAGCTCACCATCGGTGACCAACGCGGCGATCTCGATCAGCGCGTCCTTGCCAGCGTCCAACCCGGTCATCTCGCAGTCGATCCACACCAGACGGTCGTTCACAACCGCGAGCCTAGTGCGCGGCCGGCGCCGCCACGTCGTGATTCAGAAACGGCGTGAGCAATCCCGGCACGGCGTGCTCGGCGACAGCCAGCCCGTCGGCGGTCCGGACGTCGATCACGTGATAGGCGCCACCCCCGGCTGCGGTGGTCGCGGTCACGGTGACCAACCCGGCTCGGCGCTGGAAAAACGACTGCGACACCGTCCAGCCGATCACCCCGGAGCGCTGCAGCGCCACCGTGGTGCGCATTCCGGCGCCGTGCCGGGTGACGAGATAGCGGCTGGTGAGCGCGTGTCCCAGGTTGCGATAGGCGTCCACCGCGAGCAGCACCGTCACCGGCAGCAGGCCCAGCGTTGCCCACGCCAGCCACACCGGCACCGGAGCCAGCCACAACACCGCGGATCCCGCCAGCACCGGCAGCACCGCGCGGACCAGCCGCCGCCGCAGCGCCTCGGGCGGGTGCCTGCGCAACGTCATGCGGGTAGGGGAGGGCTCCTCGATGAGCACGGCCCCCGACACCCGGTGCGCCTCGTCCCGCGGGGCAGGCGGCAGCAGGGTGCCCCGGCCGTGGCTGCGGCGACCGCCCAGCCCGGTGGCCACCGCGACGGTCCGCGCCCCACGGCCGACCCGCAGCAACAGTGGCTCGACCACCTCGACCCCGCGCACTCGACGCTCCTCCAGCGACACCGACCGGGTGGTGAGCAGTCCCCGGCGGATCCGCAGGGTGCCACCCGGTTCGCGGACCAGCCGGAACCCCCACCAGGCCTCAACGAAGATCAGCACCGAGCCCAGCAGCGCGATCACCAGCACCAGCACGGCCACCGCGGAGACGCCCAGCCACAGCGGAGCGACACTCAGCTGGTCGCGGACGCCGCCGAGGTCCGCGACGTCGGCGCCGAACTCGCCCACCAGCTGGCCGACCGCGCCGGCGACCGCGCCGACCGCCACCAGGCTGGACACCGTGAGCGGAGCGAAGCGCAGCCACGACCAGTCCAGCGCGGCCAACTCGGTCGGGGCCGGTGGGGCCGAGACACCGAGGTGGTTCGGACCGGCGGCTCCGGCGTCCACAGCATTCAGCAGGCGTTGGCGCATGCGGTCAGCCTCGGCCGCGGATACCGCGTCCAGGGTCAGCTCCCGCGACTCGACGCCCTCGCTGCGCTCCCCGGTCCCGATCGTGACCACGGACAGCCCGAACAACCGGTGCACCGGCCCGGCAGTGACATCAACGCTGCGGATCCGGTCCCGGGGAACGGACCGGGCGTTGCGGAACAGCAAGCCCGAGCGCAACTCGACGCGTTCGCTGGTGATCCGGTAACGGGTGGTCAACCAGCGCAGCACCCCAGCGAGCACGACAACCAGCACACCCACCAGCAATCCGTAGATCCGCCCGCCGAGATCCTGCTGGGCTCCGATCACCAGCACCACCGCGATCACCGGCAGGAAACCGGCGAGCTGGCGCAGCGGCGTGACGGCGAGCATTCGGGCGTCCAAGCGCTGCCAGGCCGAGGTCATGTGGCGTCCCCGGGGGTTGCCTGGGTGGTTTCCGTGAGTTGCTCGACGAGGTCCTCGGCAAGCGCGTGGTCCAGCCCGGCCAGCCGCAGTGCCCCGGCCGCCGATGCTGTGGTGACCGTGACGGTGGCCAGCCCGAACAGCTGCTGCAGCGGCCCGCGCTCGGTGTCCACCGTCTGGATCCGTGACATCGGCGCGACCCGCCACTCCTGGCTGATCCAGCCCGCCGAGGTGTAGACGGCGTCGTCAGTGGTTTCCCAGCGGTGCACCCGGAATCGCCACCGCGGCATCACCAGCACGTAACCGAGGCCGATGACGGCCACCGCGGCGGTGACTCCAGCCAGCCACGGCCGCGCGTCGGCCCAGGCGACCAGGCCCACCGTCAGCGGGATCAGGACGGCCGTTACCTCAAGCGCGGCCTGGGTGGTCCACCAGGTGATGGCGCGGCGACTCACCAGGTGACGGGGCGGACGCAACCGCAACGACTCAGTGGGCTGCACCCCTTCACCATGCCGGATGGCTCGCCGGTGCTCATACCGAGGCATCGCCTTGACCGACGGCCGCCAGGAAGCGCGCCGGCACCGGGCCAGCCAGGCCACGCCGTGTCACTGCTGCTACCCGCAGTGACACGGCGCTCACGCTGCCGCCCTACACTCCGAACCCTTGAACCTCAGGCTCCCTGTCTGCAGTGGTCAAGCCTGCGCGTGGGACTGGCAGAAAGGAAGGCATAGATGCAGCACAGCAAAGGCGTCCGGGGAATGGGACGCGGGGGAGCGTGCTTGGCGTTCGCCTCGTCGATCCTCGTGCTTGCTGGGCCGACCCCGGCGTTGGCGCACGAGGTCACAGCGGCGCCCCAGGACGGTGCTGGTCACTTCTCCGTCCAGCTGACCGGCCGGGAGGTCGTTACCCGCGGAGACCCCGACGGGCAGGGCTCGGCTCGGCTCGATCTTGACCCGCAACGGGGGACGGCCTGCTACGAGATCACGTGGAAGAAGCTCGACGGTGTGGTTACCGCCTTCCATCTCCACGCCGCCCGCCGCGGCAGCGACGGCCCGCATTGGATCGATTTCTTCAACGACAAGAACTTCGCTGGGGAGCAAACCACGGTCTCGGATTGCGTCCATAGCACGCGGGAGAAGATCGAGGCCGTCATCAGGAACCCCTCCTCCTACTACCTCAACGTCCACTCGACCGCGTTCGAAAAGGGAGCGATCCGCGGCCAACTGAGTTAGCGGCGTGCGTGGAAAGGCAACGCAAGACAGGATAGGGGTCACGCCAGGATGAGCTACTGGCTCGGAATCGACGTGGGCACCACATTCACCGCCGCGGCCATTTGCCGCGAGGTTGCTGGGCGGCGTCCGCTCCCCGAGGTGATACCCCTGGGCAGCCGCTCCGTTGCCGTGAGCTCGGTGGTCTACCTGGGCAAGGACGGCCAGGTGGTCGTCGGCGAGGCAGCCGAACGCCGTGCCGTCACCGACCCCGATCGGGTGGTACGCGAGTTCAAGCGGCGCATCGGCGACGAGGTCCCGATGGTGATCGGCGGTGTTTCGCATTCCGCCTCCGAGGTCGCCGCGATGGTGGTGCGCTGGGTCGTTGACCGGGTCGCCGAGCGCGAGGGTGAACCCGCCCAGGGCATCACCATCACGCATCCGGCCAGCTGGGGTGCCTACAAGACCCGGATCATGGCGGATGCGCTGCGCGCTGCCGATCTCTCGGAGGTCATATTTCGCACTGAGCCGGAGGCGGCGGCAGCGAGCTACTCGATGCAGGAACGGGTCGCGACCGGCAGCACCATCGCGGTGTACGACCTGGGCGGCGGCACCTTCGACGCGGCTGTTGTGCGCAAGACCGGCACCGGGACGTTCTCGGTACTTGGTCTCCCGGAGGGCATCGAACGGCTAGGCGGCGTGGACTTCGATGAGGCTGTCTTTGGCCACGTCGTGGCCAAAGTTCCGGCCTTGAGCGAACTCGATCCGGAGGCCCCCGCCACGCGTGCGGCGACCGCTCGGCTGCGGCGCGAGTGCACCGAGGCCAAAGAAGCACTCTCGGCCGACACCGAGGTGACGATCCCGGTGTTGCTTCCCGACCTCCAGTCGCAGGTGCGGCTGGTCCGGGCGGAGTTCGAGGACCTCATCCGCCCACAGGTGGCCGAGACCGTTGAGGCGCTGCGCCGGGCGCTGCGTTCCGCCGACGTCGGTCCGCAGGAGCTTGACGCGGTGCTGCTGGTCGGTGGTTCCTCACGGGTGCCGCTCGTCGCGCAACTCGTCTCGGCCGAGCTCGGTCGCCCGGTTGCAGTCGACGCTGATCCCACCGTGTCGATCGCACTCGGGGCCGCCCTGTCCGCGCTTCCGGCTGAGACCGCCGACTCCGACACCGCCAGCGCGGATGTCTCGCCGGACGCACCGATCCTGGCCGCAGTGGTGACCCTACCGACCGCAACGCTTGCTGGGTCCGACGTCGCGGAGCGATCTCAGGTGGAGGTCCCGCACCGGCCAACCCTGACCGCTATCCCGCCGGGCATCGAACCTGCGCACTTCCAATGGCACCGGGTCAGGTCGCGGCGGGTGAAGCAGGTCGCCGCAGCGGGATTCCTCGCTCTCGTCCTCGTCGGGGGGGCGGCGGCCGTGCCGTTCTTGAGTTCTCGCAGCGGCCCCATTCCTCCGGCGGACGCGGGGACCCCGGCGCCTGCAACCCCTACTCCCACCCCCGAAATTCCCCTTCCCGTAACCCCCATCCTGGTAGCCCCCCTCCCCGTAACGTCAGCCCCCGTCCCCGCTCCCGCAACGGACGCCGGAAGCGGTAGCGACCAGCGCTCGCGCAGTTCAGGCTCCAGCGGGGCCGTCCGTACGACGCCCACAGCCGCCCGGCCTACTGGGGTAGGCACCGGCGCCAAGGGGGGCGCTCCTGTGCGCACCACGGCACCGCCGATCACATGGACCACCAGCTGGACCAACCGGTCTTCTTCGCCCAGTGCACCGCCCCCTACGACTACCACGAGACCGCCACCCCCGCCGACCACCACGAGACCGCCGCCCCCGCCGACCACCACGAACCCCCCGCCCACCACGACCACCAGACCCCCCTCCACCACAAACGCCCCAGAATGAATGGCCGTAGGTCCCACACCCGACTGTTGACAGCGCTGCCACCTATGGCGCTTGCCTGGCTTCCACCGGCTCGTAGAGGGTGGTGCGCTGCGCCAGTGGCCGCCCGAGCGGCTCGGTGATCGCCCGGAACCCGGCCGCGTCCAGGCCCTGCCCGTGGCTCGCACCCGCCGCGCGGCTGATGTTCTCGTCCATCAGCGTGCCGCCGAGGTCGTCCACCCCGGCCTGCAGCAGCTGGCGGGCACCGGACGCGCCGAGCTTGACCCAGGATGCCTGCACGTGGTCGATCACACCGTGCAAGGCGATCCGGGCTACCGCGTGCACCAGCAGCACCTCCCGCCAGGTCGGTCCCCGCCGGGCCGCCCGCTTGAGGTACATCGGGGTCGCCATGTGCACGAAGGGCAGCCCGACGAACTCGGTGAACCCGCCGGTCTGCTCCTGCAGGTGGCGAGCGCGCAGCAGGTGCCGGGCCCAGTGCACAGGTTGCTCGATGGCCCCGAACATCATCGTGACGTTGGACCGCAGCCCCACCGAGTGCGCTACCCGGTGTGCCTCCAGCCACTCCGCTGTGGTGATCTTGTCGGGGCACAGCACCGCGCGAACCTCGTCGTCGAGGATCTCTGCGGCGGTGCCGGGCAACGACTTGAGTCCTGCTTCGCGCAGCCGGGCGAGGTAGCCGGCCAGCGGTTCGCCGAGCCGCCGGGCCCCTTCGGTGACCTCCAGCGCGGTGAAGCCGTGGATGTGGATTCCGGGCGCGGCCTCGTGGATGGCTCGGCACACCGTGACGTAGTAGTCGCCGTCGAAGCTGGGATGGATCCCACCCTGCAGGCACACCTCGGTGGCACCCCACCGTTGCGCCTCCAGTACCCGGGTCACGATCTCGGGCAGCTCGAGCAGGTAGGGCGCACCGCGGAGGTTCAGCGACAGCTTGCCCTTGGAGAACCCGCAGAACCGGCACCGGAACGTGCACACGTTGGTGTAGTTGATGTTGCGGTTGACCACGTAGGTGACGGTGTCACCGACGGTGGCCACGCGCAGCTCGTCGGCCAGCCCTGCCACGGCGGCGACCTCGGGGCCACGGGCCCGCAGCAGCGTGACCAGCTCGTCGAGTTCGGTGCGTTGCCCGGTGCGGACTCCGTCGAGCACCTCGCGCACCGCGCCGGTGGCCCGCGCCGGCGCGGGCAGCAACGTCGGCGGCGTGACGCCGGTACCGCAGTACCAGGCAGTGGAGCGGCGCCCGGCCAGGATCACCTCGGCGCCGTCGCCGACGTTGGTGGCCTGCTGCGCCCGTTCGGGGAAGACCGCCCCCGGATCGTCCCGGCCGAGCCCCTCGGCGTCGGAGCGGTCCAGCACACCGAAGCGCACCGCCTCGTCCAGCCACCGCTGGGGGTCCAGCGCGTACTCCGGGTACACGGTCAGGCGTGGTGCCAGGGTGTGGCCTGCCGCCTCGGTGGCGGTGCGCAGGTCGTCCAGGGCTGGCCAGGGCCGCTCGGGGTTGACGTGATCGGCGGTGATGGGGGAGACCCCGCCCCAGTCGTCGATGCCGGCGGCGAGCACGCCCGTGAGATCGTCGGCGAGGTTGGGCGGGGCCTGCACATGCACCTCGGGCGGCAGTAACAGCCGGGCCAGCGCGATCGCCCGCAGGTGCTCCCGCGGGGGGCAGGGCTGAGCGTGTCGCATCGCGGTGCCCGCCTTGGGCCGGAAGTTCTGCACGATCACTTCCTGCACGTGCCCGTACCGGCGGTGGGCCTGGGCGATCGCCTCAAGAGCGGTAACGCGGTCGGCCTCGGTCTCGCCGATGCCGACCAGGATCCCGGTGGTGAACGGGATCGCCAGCTCACCCGCGGCATGCAGGGTGGCCAGCCGCCGATCCGGGTGCTTGTCCGGGGCACCGCGGTGCGCAGCCAGGTCCGACCGCAACGACTCGATCATCATGCCCTGGCTGGCGGTCACCTCGCGCAGCGCCGCCAGCTCGTCGCGGTACAGCGCGCCGGCATTGGCGTGCGGCAGCAACCCCGTCTGTGTGAGCACCTCGCGGCAGGCCGCCACGAGGTAGTCCACCGTAGAGCTGTATCCGTGGTCGGTCAGCCAACTCCGGGCCTCGGAGTAGCGCAGCTCAGGGCGCTCGCCGAGGGTGAACAACGCCTCGTGACAGCCAAGCTCCGCACCCCGGTGCGCGATCGCCAGGATCTGGTCAAGCTCCAGGTAGGCCGACGGCAGCTCACGGGGAGCGTGCGCGAACGTGCAGTAGCCGCAGCGATCCCGGCACAGCATGGTCAGCGGCAGGAACACCTTGGGGGAGTAGGTCACCCGGGTGCCGTGCGCGGCGTCGCGCACCGCACGTGCCCGGCCCAGCAACTCCATGCCGTCCCGTTTCCGCGCTCTGGATGCAGACTGCATTCGGCTACCCCCTCTTCACAGCAGTCTGCATCCAGAACGCGCTGGGCGGGGCAAATTCAGTGGGTTGCGAGGTGGACGCGGTCGCGACCGGCCGCGTTGGCGGCTAGCAGCGCGCCGTCGGACGCCTGCAGCAGCCGGTCGAGCTCGGTGCCGTCGTCGGGGCACACCGCCGCCCCGATCGACACCGAGATGCCGTCCACGGGGACCGGCCGGTTGTGTGGGCCGTGGACCAGGACACACAGCCGGCTGATGCGCAGCCGGATCCGGTCTGCGACGTGCTCGATCTGTGCGGTACCGACCCCAGGCAGCAGAATCACGAACTCCTCGCCACCGAACCGCCCGACCAGGTCGTAGGGCCGGGTCTCGGAGCGGAGCTCGTCGGCGACAGCGCGCAGCACCTGATCGCCGACGAGATGCCCCATCCGGTCGTTGAACGACTTGAAATGGTCCAGGTCGAGCATCAGCACTCCGAGCGGCTCGGCGAGCCGGCGGGCCCGTTCGATTTCCCGGCCAGCGACCTCATGCCAGAAGCCCACAGTGAGCAGACCGGTCTTGCTGTCAGTACGGGCGGCCTGCTGGAAGTGCGGTAGCAGCAATGCGCGGTGCAGCGCGACCACGGTGATCATGAGAACAGCGATCAGCCATGGCGCCCAGGACAGCATGGCGGCGAGCGCGACGCCCAGCCCGAGCGAGGCCGCAACAACGATCTGATCGCTCAGGTTGCCCACTGCCTGCCGGGCTGGCTGCAGCGGGTCGGACATCATCACGGCACAGAACACCAACCCGAAGTTGACCAGCCAGTACACTGCTCCGGCGCCGATCAAGGCGATGAGCCCCGGCAGGCCGTGCGGGATGATCGGGTACCCGGTGGACCCTGCCAGTTCCAGGACGGCGACAGCGGCGGCAGGCGCCAGCACCATCGTCGCGCCGGAGAACAGCTTCCGATACAGGCGGCCAGGACGGGTCCGGTACCAGGCATGCAGGTAGGCCGCCACAGCCACGGCGAAGACCAGCGGTAATGGGACCGATAACACCGCCGCGAAGATCCACAATGACCTCAGGTTCGGGAGCAGACCGCTGCCGACGGCCCGCTCCCGCAGGATCTCGATCTGACGAACCGCCTCCTGGTGGACGACCGCTCCCACCACCAGCAGGCTGAACCGGAACAGATCATCGATGCGGACCGGTATCGTCGCGATCACCCCGACGGCCAGCGCCACCGCCACGATGTCCACGGCGAGGACGTAGGCGACGACGACTCTCCGCTCGCCCCAAAGCTTCCACCGCCGCGGGTGCAGAGCCGCCAGGCCGCGCCAGAGTTCGACACGATCAAGCCCGTGGCTCACACTCACTAGGTTCCCCCGAATAGTGACGTTGAGCAATATCCCTCAGCGTAATCGGCTCGCGACTCCTTGTCATCCTCCGAGCGGAGTGCCACATTCAGGGGGACGTGATCACCCTCAGTAACCCACCGTGTGCCCCTAACCGGTGCAGCTATGAACGTCACCGTGAGACAGATCGAGAAACGGATCGCGGGACTTCACCTGCTCCGATTACGGCTGGTATGAAGTGTCACTCAGCGTTGCACCATGCGCCGGCGAGGGGGTGATGGTCATGAGCCAGCGGGGGCACGTGCCGCGCGCGCTGGCTTTGGCCTTGCTGGTCTGCACGCTCTTCGCCGCGTTGCTGTCCTACTCGGGTTCCGCGCCACCGCCTCCACCCCACGCAGGCGCCCCGCCTACCTCGCCGAGTCCGAGCAGCCCACCGCCTAGCCCGCCGCTCAACCCGTTACCCGAACCGCCGCCGGTGTCGCCGTTCACCGGCCTAGCCACCGATCTCGGCGCGCCAGTGCTCGGCGTCAAGATCGACAACGCCGCGAAGGCCCGCCCGCAGACCGGGCTTGCCCTTGCCGACCTGGTCTATGTCGAGCCGGTAGAGGGCGGCATGAGCCGGCTGCTCGCGGTGTATCAGTCCCGCTTCCCTCCGGTAGTGGGGCCGGTGCGCAGCACGCGGCTGACCGACCTGCAACTGCTGGCCAATTTCGGCCGGCCCGCGCTGGCGTTCTCTGGTGATGCCGCCGAAGTCGGCGCGCTACTGGCGCACGCACCGGTGCTCGACGTCTCGGCGGAGAAGCAGCCGCGCAGCTACCGCCGGGACCGGAAAAGGCCGATGCCGCACAATCTCTACGGCGACACCAACCTGCTGCGCCGGGGAGGCGCGCCGCCGCGGGATATTGGGTTTCGCTTCGGGCCTCCCCCGCCCGGCGGTCGCCCGGTGTCAGAGACCAACGTCCGGTACCGGGCTACTGACATTGGAGTGCAGTGGGTGCCGGCCGAGGCGAGGTGGGTGATATCCATGGACGGTGCGCCACTGACCTCGGCCACTGGGCCGCGGCCGGGTGCGGCCACCGTGGTGCTGCAGCGGGTAGCAGTGCGCGACACCACGATCCGCGACGCCTCCGGGGCACCTTCGCCGTTCGCGGCGACCGTGGGCGTCGGGGACGCGGTCGTGCTCCGGGACGGCCTCGCATTCAACGGAAGCTGGTCGCGCCCGGCCCCCGATGCGATCACCACGTTCGCCCTCCCGGATGGATCGCCGCTGACCTTTGCGCCCGGTCCGGTCTGGGTGGTACTCGTCCCGGCATAACTCCGGGAACACCCCTGGGATGAGGTGCGGGCTACGGTGAGGTTCGCTGCGCTAGAACGGCCAAGGCTGCCCTGAGATACCAGTAAGGGGTATGGTTGGTACCCGTTAGGGGTATGTGAGGGGTGACGAGAGGGCAGCGAATGGCAAGCTACACCAAGGACCGGGATGTGTACCTCAAACGGCTGCGCCGGATTGAGGGCCAGATCCGCGGTCTGCAGCGCATGGTGGAGCAGGACCAGTACTGCATCGATGTCCTGACCCAGGTCTCAGCCGCCACGAAGGCACTGCAATCATTTGCGCTGGTCTTGCTCGAAGAGCATATGGCCACCTGCTTGGTGGACGCCGCGGCTGGGGGAGCCGAGCCCGGTGTCAAGGTCAAGGAAGCAGCCGACGCGATCGCCCGGCTGGTTCGTTCTTGACACACCGCGCGGACACCGCACATGAGCTTGACTTGAGGAGGTCACGACATGGGGGACACGGCCACGATCAGCGAGTACACCGTCACGGGGATGGTGTGCCAGCACTGCGTTTCGGCGGTAACCGAGGAGCTCGGTGCCATCGCTGGCGTCACCACTGTGCAGGTCGACCTGGCCACCGGACGGATCAGTGTCACCAGCGACGTGGCGTTGGACGACGACACGGTGCGCGCTGCGATCAGCGAGGCCGGCTACGAGATGTCACGCTGAGCATTCAGGGGGAGGTCTCGGACTGAGATGCGTACCCCGATAACGCTGTTGGCCATGCTCGCCGGCCTGGTCGCACTCTTTGGCGTCGCGATCAACCTCGGAGAGTCGATCGTCGATGGCGCCGTGCCAGGACCGAACCGCCAGAGTGGGCCACGCAGCGGTGGTGACAGCAATCACGGCACGGGGCCCGGGGGTCTGGCCGTCGCCAGCCAGGGCTACGTGCTGCGTCCACGGACCACCCGGTTCATTGCCGGAGAGACCACCAATTTCCGTTTCACCGTCTTCACTGACGATGGCAAGCCGGTTACCGACTTCGCGCGCAACCATGACCGGCGGATGAACCTCGTCGTCGTGCGCCGGGACATGAGCGGCTACCAGCACCTGTTCCCCATCATGGCCCCCGACGGCACCTGGAGCGTGTCGCTGCGGCTCGACAGGCCGGGCAACTACCGTGCATTCGCTGAGTTCCTGCCAGAGCCTGCCACGGCACCGGTAATTCTTGGCGTGGATCTCGACGTACCGGGCCTGGTCGAGCCCGTACCCATACCGAAGATCTCGTCGGTCGCCGAGGTCGACGATTACTCCGTGGTCGGGACGGGAGACCTGGTCGCCGGCTCAGTGTCGCAGTTGTGGATGCACGTGATTCGCGACGACGTGCCGGTCACAGACCTCGATACCTATCTCGGGAATGGCGGGCGTTTGGTAATCCTGCGCGAGGGCGATCTGGCCTACCTGCAGGTGCGTCCCATCGAAGGTCCCCGCCGGGACACCACGATCGGCTTCGAGGTGGAGGCGCCGAGCGTCGGGTACTACCGGATGTTCATGGAGTTCCAGCACCACGGCCAGGTGCGGACCGCAGAGTTCACCGTGCTGGCGAGGTGACATGGCGACGGTCCGCGACCGCGGCCCCGGCACTGTGACCGGGCCCGGCGATCCGACCCATCAGGTCGAGCTGACCATCGGCGGGATGACCTGCGCGTCCTGCGCGGCGCGCATCGAGCGCAGGCTCAACCGGCTCGACGGGGTGAGCGCGAGCGTCAACTACGCCACCGAGAAGGCGCGGGTCAGCTACGCCGATGGCGTCACGCCCGAGGCCCTCGTGGCCACCGTGGTACAGAGCGGCTACACCGCCGAACTAGCCCAGAAGAAGTCGACCCCGCAGGAATCAACCCCGCAGGAATCAACCCAGCCCGGGGCCGCCCGCGCCGAGAGTGATGAGATCCGCGCACTGCGCAACCGGTTGGTGAGTAGTGCCGTGCTCGCCATCCCGGTGATCGCCATGGCGATGGTGCCTGCCCTGCAGTTTCCCCGCTGGCAGTGGCTATCGCTCCTGCTGACCACGCCGGTGGCGGTGTGGGGGGCGTTTCCCTTCCACCGCGCCGCTGTGCGGAACCTGCGGCACGGTGCGGTCACCATGGACACGCTGGTCTCGATGGGTGTGCTCGCGGCGTTCCTGTGGAGCAGCTACGCGATGATCTTCGGCAGCGCCGGCGCGCCAGGCCTCCGGCATGAGTTCGCCCTGTCGGTGCACCGGAGTGCCGGTGACCCCCAGATCTACCTGGAGGTCGCCGCAGGCGTGACGGTGTTCCTGCTGGCTGGTCGCTACTTCGAGGCGCGCGCCCAGCGGCGCGCGGGTGCGGCACTACGTGCGTTGCTGGACATCGGCGCCCGGGACGTCACGGTGCTGCGGGACGGGTGGGAGACGCGCGTCCCCGTCGAGGCGCTCCTGGTCGGCGACGAGTTCGTGGTCCGCCCAGGAGAGAAGATCGCCACCGACGGGCAGGTGACGGACGGGTCCTCCGCCATCGACGCGAGCATGCTCACCGGCGAGTCGGCCCCGATCGAGGCCAGCCCAGGCTCGGCGGTGACCGGCGGGACGGTGAACGTCTCCGGCCGGCTGCGGGTGCGGGCCACCCGGGTCGGTGCGGACACCCGGCTGGCCCAGATGGCACGGCTGGTGGAGGACGCGCAGAACGGCAAGGCCCGGGTGCAGCGGCTGGCCGACCGGGTCTCGGCGGTATTCGTGCCGGTCGTGATCGTGCTTGCCTTGGCCACCCTCGGCTGCTGGCTGCTCACCGGCGCCTCGATGACGACCGCGTTCACCGCTGCGGTCGCCGTGTTGATCATCGCCTGTCCGTGCGCCCTGGGGCTGGCCACGCCCACCGCGCTGCTGGTCGGCACCGGTCGTGGTGCGCAGCTGGGCATCCTGATCAAGGGGCCGGAGGTACTGGAGTCCACCCGGCGGGTGGACACCGTGCTGCTGGACAAGACCGGCACCATCACCACCGGCACGATGACCCTGGTCGACGTGCTTCCCGCAACCGGCGAAAACGCCGACGAGGTGCTACGCCGGGCCGCTGCCGTGGAGGGTGCCTCCGAGCACCCCGTCGCCACCGCGATCGCCGCCGGATGCCGGGAGCGGCTGGGCGGGCTGCCCGTTGTGAGCGGCTTCCACTCGTCGCAGGGGCTGGGCGTGCAGGGGGTGGTCGAGGGCGCCACGGTGCTGGTGGGTCGGCTGGCCTGGTTAGCCGAGCAGTGGTCACTGCCGCTGCCGTTGCCGATGGTGACGGCATCGGCGCAGGCCGAGCGGGACGGCCGCACGGTCGTCGCGGTGGCCTGGGACGGCCAGGTCCGGGGCCTGCTCGCGGTGGCTGACACGGTAAAGCCGAGCAGCGCCGAAGCGGTGCGCCGGCTGCGTGCGCTGGGGCTGACCCCGGTGCTGATCACCGGCGACAACGAGGCCGTCGCCCACGCGGTGGCCGCCGAGGTCGGCATCACCACGGTGATCGCCGGGGTGCTGCCCGAGGGGAAGGTCGAGCAGGTGCGCCGGCTCCAGCGGGATGGCCGGGTCGTGGCAATGGTCGGCGATGGGATCAACGACGCCGCCGCGCTGGCCCAGGCTGACCTGGGGTTGGCCATGGGTACCGGCACCGATGCCGCGATCGAGGCCAGCGACCTCACCCTCGTCCGCGGCGACCTGCGGGTGGTCGCCGACGCGATCCGGCTGTCCAGGCGCACCCTGCGCACTATCAAGGGCAACCTGTTCTGGGCTTTCGGCTACAACGTCACCGCGCTGCCGCTGGCCGCGGCCGGGCTGCTCAACCCCATGATCGCCGGCGCAGCGATGGCGTTCTCCTCGGTGTTCGTGGTGTCCAACAGCCTGCGGTTGCGCGGTTTCCGCCCGCTTTAGCTGCTGGGTACCAGATCGCCGTGCCCAGCTTTCCGTAGCGCCGCGCGCAGGGCGTCCGCAGCGGCGTCGAGCTCGGCCGGGTCGGGATCATGGTCGGCGTTGCTGAAGTCGAAGTCGTCGATGCCCCATGAGGGGAACACGTGCAGGTGCAGGTGGGGCACCTCGAACCCGGCGATCAGGATCCCGGCACGCGGCGCGTCGAAGGCGGACTTCTGCGCCGCGCCGATCTGCTTGGCCACCACCATGAGGTGGGCGACCAGGTCGTCATCCGCGTCGGTCCACTCGTCGACCTCCTCACGGGACACGACCAGCGCGTGACCTGGCCGTAGTGGAGCGATAGTGAGAAGGGCAACGCAGCGTTCGTCGCTCCAGACGAAGCGACCTGGGATCTCACCCCGGATGATGCGGCTGAACAGGGTAGGCACGATTCCCTCCGAGAACGACGCGAGCACGACGAGGCCTTCCGGGCACCTGCTAGAGCGGTCTTCTATCACGGTGCGGTGGATTGCCCCAACCACGCCCGCAGCTGCGCACCGCCGTCGGCCGCCGGGTCGGTGCTCATGATCCTGGGCCCGGTGAACGCCCGTGAGCGGCTTGACGTCCTGCCGACCAGGAGCACCGGGCCGGGGTGACGTCGTGCCAGTTGCGCGAAGTCTCCGTCCCCCGTGGCCAGCAGCAGCGGCCGGTCATCGGCCCGGTAGGCGCGGGCCAGCAGCAGGTCCGCACCCTGCCAGCCGCTCGCCGGCAGCACCTGAGCCCGCAACGGCCAGTCGACCGCATCCAGCGCTGTGGGCGCACCGGCCACCACGACGTCGACGGATGGCGATGCTTCCAGGGCGGCCTCCAGGGCGGCGACGAGCAGCCGCAGCCGGGGCACGTCGAGGTTGTCCGCGTCGACCAACACCTGCACGGGTGCGATCATGCACCTGCTACCGAGTCGCCGTCACTGCTTGATCAGATATGCAAGGCTTTCGATGAGGCACGGGAACGCGTGATCAGAGGAGGGCTGCCGTGGCAGCAGGACGGCTCAGCGGGCTCGACACTGCCTTCCTCTGCCTGGATCGCGAGGTGTCACCGATGCACCTCGGCGGATTGGCGATCTTCCGGCCGGGCCGCGCTGGGGATCCCGAGCGGATTGTCGGTCTGCTGGCCGAACGGGCTCAGCGTCTCCCACAGCTGCGTCAGCGGGTGCAACCGGCCTGGTCTCCGCTGGCTGCCGCGGTGTGGGCCGATGATCCCGGATTCCGCGCCGAGGACCACATTCACCTGCATCACCTCGACTGCCCCGGCAGCCGCGACAAGGCGGCGGCATTGGCCGCCGAGCTGATGGTCCGACCACTGCCGCGAACCCGCCCGCTGTGGGAGTTCCACGTGATATCGGGCGTCGGTGGGGGCCGTTTCGCGGTGCTGGTCAAGATGCATCATGCATTCGGCGACGGGCTGAGCGCGCTGGATATCGGGTTCCGGGTGCTGGATGGGTTCACGTCGCGAGATGGCGGGGCCACGAGCCGCAGTGTCATCGACGACCTCTCGCCATCCTCGACCCCGCCATCCTCGACGCCGCCGAGCACGCTGTCACGACTGTGGCACGTGGCCGGTGATGTGCGCGACGCCGTCGAGGGCGCGGTAGGGCAGGTGGCGGAGGCGACCGGCATCGCCGCTTCGATGCTTCGTCGCGTCCGATTGCCGGCACCAGGCTCCCCGTTGGTGATCTCGTCCTCGGGCCATCGGGCATTGGCGACGGCCCGGCTTGATCTCGGGCAAATACGCCGGATCCGGGCGTACTACGGCGGCACGGTGAACGACGTCCTGCTGTCGGTGGTGGCCGGTGCGTTGCGGGGCTGGCTCATGGCCCGCGGCGACTCGGTTGAGGGGTTGATCCTGCGGGCGTTCATCCCGGTTAGCCGGCGGGCCAGGGTGGGGGACCGCACTGGGGGAAACCGGCTGTCCGGCTACCTCTGCGCGCTGCCGGTCGGCGAGCCCGATCCCGGCGAGCGGCTGCTCAAGATCCGCGAGGCGATGGAGCAGAGCAAGGCTGCCGGGACCAGCCAGGGCGCTGGCGCGATACCGCTGCTCGCCGACCGCTTGCCCCCTGCGGTGCACCGGGTGGCAGCCCCCGTGGCCGGTCAGGGCGCCTCACTGCTGTTCGACCTCATGGTGACCAGCATCCCGTTGCCGGGAATCCGGTTCACGCTGGACGGCGCGGAGCTGGAGGAGGTTTTTCCGCTGGCACCGCTGGCGGCCGGCCAGGCCCTCGTTGTGGGGCTGTCCTGGTACCGGGACAGCGCATATGTCAGCTTGCTCGCCGACCGCGAGGGCCTGCCGGACGTGCAGCGGCTCGCCGAGGCGATCCAGCCCGCAGCCGATGCTCTGGACGTGTGAGCACGTGACCGCGTTGACTCCTGCCCACTTCAGGTGCCCTGGAGTGGTCGCCCCGCTACTCTGACCCGATGCCAACTTTCGACGCTGCGGCGGTGGACTGCCGGGTCTCGGTCTTTCGTGAGGGGCTGCTGACCTCAGTCGGCCATGACATAACCCTGCAGGTGACGAACTTGTCCCTGGAAGTAGGGGACGACGACGCGATCGCCGCCGACTTCGACGCGAGTTCGCTGCGCGTGACGACCGACGCGGTGTCAGCATCCGATCGTAAGAAAATCGAGCGCAATACCGAGGAGACGCTCGAGACGCGGAAGTATCCGAAGATCGAGTTTCGCTCCGTGTCAGTCGTGCGCGACGGCGACCGGGCCCGCATCGAGGGGGACCTGACACTGCACGGCGTGACGAGTCCGATCTCGGTCGAAGCTCGCGACGACGGCAAGTGCTGGACCGCCAAGATCGTCTTGGACCAGCGCAAGTTCGGTATCAAGCCGTTCTCCGCCATGCTCGGCGCGCTCAAGGTCAAGCCCGAGGTCGAGGTGGACATCAGCGTTCCGCATCCCTGACAGCAGCCAGCTGCTAGTCGCCCGATGGTGACGGAAATAACTAGACCGGTCGATATAGTGTGGGCTAGTCTCGCTGGGTGTCGCCACGATCCGATAGTCGCCGCCGCATGCTCGACGCTGCGGCCGAGCTGTTCCGTTCGCAGGGTTACCACGCCACTGGGCTCAGCCAGATCGTCGAGGTCAGCAGAGCGCCGAAGGGGTCGCTGTACTTCCACTTCCCCGGGGGCAAGGAGCAGCTGGCCGCCGAGGCGATGCGCGAGGCTGCGGGCCGGGTGCGGGAACTGCTGGTGGAGTCGGCAGCGGCGTCGCCGGACACCGTCTCCGCACTCGGCTCGGTGATCGGCGCGCTGACCACCGAGCTGGCGGCGACCGAATTCCGCGGTGGCTGTCCGCTCGCCACGGTCGCCCTCGATGCAGCCACCGAAAGTGACCAGATCGCAGTGGCCTGCCGCGATGGCTACGACTCGTGGCGAGACGCGATCGGGGCAATGTTGATCCGCAACGGTGCCACGCCACAGCGCGCCGCCGAACTCGCCACTGTCGTGTTGGCCGCGATTGAAGGTGCCCTGCTGCTGGCCCGCATCAATCGCGACGTGGCGCCATTGCGTGCGGTCCACGATCACCTGATCACGTTTATCGCGAAGGAGCTCGGCTGATGCGCGTCCACCACCTCAACTGCGGAACCATGCGTCCGCGCGGCGGCTCGCTCCTCGACGGCCGCGCCGGCCTGCTCCGGCGCGTCGAGCTCGTGTGCCACTGCCTGCTGCTGGAAACCTCGGCCGGCCTGGTGCTTGTCGACACCGGGATGGGCGCGCAGGCCGCGCGGCGCCCGCACGAGTGGCTTGGGCGCCAGTTCGTGGCGCTGACGAGCCCGCTGCTCGCCGATGACGAGACCGCGCTGAGCCAGGTGCAGCGGCTCGGGTTCGGTGCCCAGGACGTCCGGCATGTCGTGCTGACCCACCTTGACCTCGACCATGCGGGCGGGCTTGTCGACTTCCCCGACGCGACCGTGCATGTCTACGGCACCGAGCTGCGGGCGTTGCAAGCACCGCGGGACCGCATTGAACGTACCCGCTACCGAAGTGTGCAGTTTGCGCACGGCCCACGGTGGCGGCCCTACCAGGTCGGCGGCGAGCCGTGGTTCGACTTCGACGCGGTGCGCGAGCTCGACGGACTCCCCGCGGAGATCCTGCTCGTTCCGCTGGCCGGGCACACCCGTGGGCACGCGGGCGTCGCCGTCGACACTGGAGACGGCTGGCTGCTGCACGCCGGCGACTCGTACTTCTTCCACCGCGAGATCAACCCAGGGGCGCCGTACTGCCCGCCGGGCCTCGCGGCCTTCGAGGCGATGGTGCAGACCGAGCGGTGCGCCCGGCTGGACAATCACCGGCGGCTGCGCGCGCTCGTCCGGGAGCACGGAACTCAGGTCGAGGTGTTCTCGGCCCACGACGCCGTGGAGTACCGCAGGCTCACCAGCGGCGCACCCCTGGAAACCTGACCGCAGCAATCGCTCGGTCCGCTCTCATCGGGGGCTCGTGTCATCGCCGAGAGTGGACAGTGCGCGTGGGTCGAGTGCACCGACGACCAACTGTCTGCGAAGCCACCACGGCGAGGCGGCGAACAGTGCGCCCATGGCCGCGGCGCTGCCCTTGACGTCCTCGCGGCCGGTGAGATAGGCCCAGCGGTGTCGCTCGGGGAGTTCGAAGAACACGTCGAAGAAGTCCGGGACCAGCTGGGGTGGGAAGCGCAGCAGCGACTCAAGGCTGCGGCGGCGCAGGGTGTGCACCGCCAGCGCGGCTGGACTCCACACGGCCCGCCACGCGGCGGCCCCCGCAGCCGAGGAACCACCGCGCTGCAGCGCATCCCGCACGGCGATCGCCAGCCGGGGGGCCAGCCGCAACGCGGTGGCCACGCGGTAGCCGGTGGCCGGGTGCACCAGCGGGCTCGCCGCCCCGAACGGCACCACTGGCCCGCGCCAGTGCTGGGTCGCAGGGAGCGGTCGGTCCACCGGGATGCGTACCCGCTCCTCGTCGCCCGTCGGCATGGCGATGCGGTGGTGAGCCAACCTGGCATGCAGCCGGCGCCGCAGCACCGCCAGCCCGAGCCCCGGACGGCGGGCCAGCGACGTCTCCTCGAGGAGTACTCGATTCGACGTCACCGGTATCGCGTAGAGGAACGTGGGCCATCCCGGCTCGCCGTGGTGCGGTCGCCAGTCCATGAACAGCGCATTGCCCGGAGCCACCAGGGGCGCCGCGGCGTCGGCGTCGACCAGCACACCCACCGCGGTCTGCTCCGCAGCCGGCCGGCGGAGGGTAGCGCCGAGCACCGAGCGCGCCGCACCGGTCGCGTCGAGCAGGACGGCTGCCCGCCGGTGGTTGCCGTCTACATCGACGGTGACCCCGTCCGGATCTGGGCGGGCCTCCCGCACCCGGCCCTTCACCACCCTGACTGGTGCGGCGGCAAACCCGTCCCGCAGCGCGTTGTTGTCCAGCACCACGTACTCCCAGCCCAGCCGGTGGCCGGTGGTGCCGATCGCCTCGCCGCGGCCGCTCGCCGCCACCGCTGTGTCCAC
>DATHTJ010000197.1:0-1913 GCA_035463315.1 Pseudonocardiaceae bacterium | reverse complement strand
GTACAGCGTGGTGAGGAACTCCTCGTCCGCGGGCGTCATGGCGCAAGCCTACGGCTGGGTACGTTGCTGGTATGAGCCCTGTCGTCACGTTGAACAACGGCGTCCAGATCCCCCAACTGGGCTTTGGCGTCTTCCAGGTGTCGCGAGGACACCGAGCGCGTGGTGTCCACCGCGCTGGAGATCGGGTACCGCAGTGTCGACACCGCGGCGGTTTACGGCAATGAGGGCGTCGGAAGGGCGATCGCATCCTCTGGGCTGGCCCGGCAGGAGGTCTTTGTGACGTCGAAGCTGTGGAACGCCACCACGGCTACGACCAGGCGCTGCGAGCGTTCGACGCCAGCCTGGCCCGGCTGAGCCTGGACACCGTGGACCTCTACCTCATCCATTGGCTGGTGCCCAGCGCGAACCAGTATGTCGAGACCTGGAGGGCGCTGGAGAAGCTGGTTTGCACCCAGCCTTCCCGCAGACGGAACTGCGTGCGATGCACGCCACGCAGGGCATCGTTACCGAGGCGTGGAGCCCGTTGGCGATGGGCACGGTGGTGTCCGACGCCACCATCATCCGGCTGACCGACCACCACGGCGTCACCCCGGCCCAGCTGGTGCTGCGCTGGCACCTGCAGATCGGCAACGTCGTGATCCCCAAGTCGGTGACCCCGGCGCGGAGCCGGGAGAACTTCGACGTAGTCAACGTCGAACTCTCCCCCGACGATCTCGCCGCGATCGCCACTCACGGGTTATACACAGGTGAGGGCGCCGAGCAGGGTGGTGACGGAGCGGTCCTGGGCGTTGTGGCCCATCAGGCCGATTCGCCAGCCCACCCCGGTCAGGGGGCCGAGACCGCCACCGACCTCGATGCCGAAGTCCTCTCGCAACGCGGCGCGGGCCTTGGCGTCGACTACACCCTCGGGCAGTCGGGCTGCGGTGAGCTGCGGCAACCGGTGCCCCTGCTGGGCGAATACCTCGAAACCGTGCTCGGGCAGCGCTGCCTGGAGCCGCTCGCCCACCCGTGCGTGGCGCTCCCACACCGCCGGTAGGCCCTCCTCGAGCAGCCGTCCCAGCCCGGCGTGCACGGAAGACACCAGCGTGGAGCTCGCCGTGTGGTGGTAGCGGGGCGGGTCGCCCTGGTAGTAGGCGTCCAGCAGGCTCAGGTCGAGGTAGAACGAGGAGACCGGCCGGTCCCGAGCCCGGATCCGCTGCACCGCCCGGTCGGACAGCGTCACCGGCGCGATCCCCGACGGCGCACCCAGACACTTCTGGGTCGCCGAGTAGCAGGCGTCGACGCCCCAGGCGTCCACCTCCACCGGGATCCCACCCAGCGAGGTGACGGTGTCGACGAGCAGCAGCGTGTCGGTGTCCTGCAGCTCGCGCAGCGGGGCGATCTGGTTGCGCACCCCGGTGGAGGTCTCGGCGTGCACCACCGCGACGAGCCGGGCCTGCGGCGCGCGGCGGGCGGCGTCGAGCAGCTGTTCGGGGTCCAACGCCCGCCCCCAGGCCGCGTGCACGGGCTGCACCTGCGCGCCCAGCCGGCGCGCCACCTCGCACAGCCGCTCGCCGAAGTAGCCGTTCACCCCGACGATGGCCAGTTCGCCGGGCTCCAGCAGGCTGGCCAGGCAGGCCTCCATCCCCGCCGACCCGGTGCCGCTGACCGGCAGGGTGAGGCGGTTGCGGGTGCCGAAGACGGTCCGCAGCCGTTGCGCGGTGTCAGCCACCAGGGTGAGGAACTCGGGATCCAGATGCCCGAGCACCGGCCGGGCCAGCGCCTCGACGGCCTCCGGGTAGGGATTGGACGGGCCTGGCCCGAGGAGCAGACGATCGGAGTGCACAGCCGGATCTTGCCACGCCTGTCGTAACGTCACCGTTCATGGACAGCCTGCGCAGCGTGCAGCAGTGGCCGGTCGACACGGTGGCCGT
>DATHTJ010000196.1:0-7175 GCA_035463315.1 Pseudonocardiaceae bacterium | reverse complement strand
GCTGTAATGTGTGAAGACTCGATCAGCGCCGTGACCTGTGCCGAACAGGCAGTGGGCACCTACCGCGGCGACCGGCGCAGGAGCACAGCGGATGATCTGGCTCAATGGCACGTTCGGAGTAGGTAAGAGCAGCACCGCCGACGAGCTCTTGCGGCGTATCCCCGGCTCGCGGCTTTACGATCCCGAAGAGGTCGGATTCCTCCTGCGCCAGCTCCTTCCCGAGACGGCCGGCGGTGACTTCCAAGACATCCCCGCCTGGCGGCATCTGGTCGCCGAAACCGCAGTCGCGTTACACGCCCACACCGGTGCGCAGCTGGTTACTCCCATGACGCTGCTGCGCAAGAAGTACGCAGACGAAATATTCAACGCCATCGCAGGACATGGTCTGTCCATCACCCATATCCTCCTGCACGCCAACCCGCAATGCCTGCGCGACAGGATCACCGGCCACAACATGTTCCCCGAAGACCCGCAACACAACCAGCGTGTCCAAGCCTGGCGGCTGGACCACCTACCCGACTACGCCGACGCGCTCCCGTGGCTGCGCACATCCGCCCACGTGATCGACACCACCCACCTCAACTCCGCTCAGGCAGCCGATGCTGTCCTGCGCCTCCTCGCCATGTGACGGCGTGGCCAGCCACCAGACCAGTGCCAGCGCAGCAGTCGACACAACGGCTGCGAGCAGCACTAGCACTCGACACAGCATTCTCGCCGGGTCCGACTCTCCCGGACGCACACTCAGGTCAAGGCGAAGGCGCAGATCAGTAATGGCCATGGGACCGACAGTAGAGAGCGGAGGGTTACAGCCCTGCCTACTCTCAGTTAGCCGAAGGTAAAATCTAGAGAGCCAGACGGCATCACCGGTTGCCTCGGGGCCGCCGCGATGTCATCGGTCGGGCGTGGTCACAGCGCGGCGATCGGCACCGCCGCGATCCGTTCCCCTAGGGGAAAGATCCACCAGCTGGTGTTCAGGACGGCCCCCGCTATGAAGCGATTGCCCAGCTGGTCACGGAGCCAAGCAAGGTGACGCGGTCGACCCCCTGGCGGCGTTTCCACCGTGCTACGACGGGTGACATTGACCAGTTCATTGCAACCTGACTATGATTCAGATCACAGCTAGACAGACCTGTCTGTGTCTGCCTCCCGCCTGCTGGCCGGGTCTGCGGCAGCCACTCCCGCGGCGCAGGGCATCGTTTGCGACCGGAAGGAGCCCGTAGCGAGCGACAATCACCGGTCCGTCTACTCACATGCAATTCAATAAGAGAGGAAGTCATGGCCGACTACGATCCGAGGACTGCGACTGGAATTCCCACGGAGCCCGTTGGCTCCCTTCCCCGTCCATCCAAGCTGCAGGCCCTCTACGCCGCATACGATCAAGGGCAGGCCAGCAAGGACGAACTGGAAGCCGAACAGGACGCCGCGGTTCGCGATTCGATCGAGCGCTTTGAGGCTACCGGATCACCGATTATCTCTGACGGCGAGCAGCGTTGGTCAAGCTTCGCCACCTACCCCATCACCGACACACTGGCCGGGACCGGCCTGGCCGACAATCTTGGCCCCGGCGGTCAGTTCTTCGCGATCTTCGCCGACGGCCATGGGCGGCAGCTACCCCGCCTCACCGGTGGACCCTTACGGTACAAGACCTACGCGGCCGATACGTTGAAGAAATCTATCGGCTACGCGCACGTGCCCATGAAGCAGGCCGTGATTGCGCCCTCCATGCTGGCTCTCCTTTACCCCCTGAAAGACGAGGTGCCCGGCTACCCCCGGGAGCAATTCGAGGAGGACCTCGTCAACGAATGTGAGAAGGACATCCGCCAGGCTTTTGCGGCCGGCGCTGCCCGGGTTTCCATCGACTTCACTGAGGGTCGGCTCGCCACCAGGGAGGATCCACGCAACCCGTGGACCGGCGCCGGCTTGCTGCCGCACTTCATCGAGCTGAACAACCGCGTGTTCGCCCGTTTCTCGCCGGAGGAGCGCACGAAGATTGGACTCCACACCTGCCCGGGTGGGGACCGGGACTCGGTCCACAGCGCTGATGTCCCCTACAACAATCTGCTCCCGAGCATGTTCCAGATGAACGCCGGCTACTTCCTCATCCAGTTGGCGAGCGAGCGCGACAAGGACCCGGTCTACGAGACCATCGGAAAGCACCTCCGCGACGACGCGGACGGCGTCGCGCAAATGGCATACATCGGGGTGTGCGTGACGCAGAGCCCACGGCCGGAAAGCCCCCAGGAGATCTGTGATGCACTGGTAAGGGCGTCCAACTTCATTCCGAAGGAAAGGATTGGCTCCACCGATGACTGCGGCTACTCGCCGTTCAGCATTGATGAGAAGCCGAACCACGGTTCGCCTGACTACGCCCGCGATATCGCGTTCCAGAAGATCAAGAACCGGGTCGAGGGAACCACGATGGCGGCGGAGAAGCTCGGCGTCAGCTGAGCTCACGGCCCGGCCGCCCACCCGAAGCGGCCGGGCCACCCCACCCCACCCCGTCAACCGTCACATGGATGCTTGTCGCTGTCAGGAAGGCACCTTGGGCAGCGACATGGATGCTTGTCGCTGTTATTGATGGGGCCTGGCCAGCTACCTGGATGCCCCGGCTAGGGCGTGCTCGACCAGGGTGACCAGCGTGTTGAGGCTGGAGTGGGGCTCGCGGGCGTCCATCCGTATCAGCGGGCACTCCACGGGAAGCGCCAGCGCGTCCCGCACGGTGTCCTCAGGGTAGGCGGGACCCTCGGGGAACTGGTTGATCGCCACCGTGAAGGGGACCTGGCGGTCTTCGAAGTAGTCGATTGCCGCGAAACAGTCGTCCAGCCGTCGCATGTCGACAAGCACGACAGCACCGACTGCGCCGCGGGTCAGCTCGTCCCACATGAACCAAAAGCGTTGTTGGCCGGGCGTCCCGAACAGGTAGAGGACGAGCTGGTCATCGACCGTGATACGGCCGAAGTCCATCGCCACCGTGGTGGTGGTCTTGTTCGGCACAGCGGCTGCATCATCGACGCCGACCGAGAGCGAGGTCATCTCCTGCTCAGTGCTCAGCGGCGGGATCTCCGACAGCGACCCGACGAATGTGGTCTTCCCGACCCCGAACCCGCCCGCCACCAGGATCTTGAGCGGGATCAGCGGTCGGTCGGCGGCCGGGGCATCTCGCTGGCTTTCCCTGACGGGTGCGGAGTCCATCAAGCAGTCTCTCCAAGATCTCTTGTTTGGGCCCACCGACGGCGTCGGTGGGCGGCGGCAGGTGCACGACGAGAAAGCCAGCGCTGGACAGGTCGCTGACCAGCACCCGCGCCACCCCAGCTGGGAGGTGCAACGCCGCCCCGATCTCCACCACCGAGGTCGGCCGCATCGACATCCGGACGATGGCCCGGTGCTCCACCTGCAGCGTCGATAGGTTCTCCACGGCACACTCGGTGGCGGTGACGAGCGCTTCGAGCGGCAACTCCTGGCTGCCAGTCCGGGTGCGTCCCTGCGTGAACGCATACGCCGGGACAACCCGGCCGCCCTCGCGCCAGCTGTAGTCACCGCCGGTGGTCATGGCCTTATCCGCGGGGCGCCGGGGTCAGGGCGTGGCCCACTCGGGACGCGAGCATCGTCATCTCGTAGCCGACCATGCCCATGTCGCAATGCCGCTGGGCGACGACGGCGAGCGTGGAGCCCTGGCTGATCGACGTCGCGAACAGGTAGCCGCCGGTCATCTCGACGATGGTCTGGCTCACCGGAGCCAGGCTCAGCAGCTGTGCGGTGCCCCTGGACAGGCTCACCAGCCCGGAGGTGGCGGCGGAAAGCTGGTCGGCCAGCGTCGCATCGACGTTGGCCGACGAGGCCAGCAGCAAACCGTCGCCGGAGACGACCAGGGCGTGCAGCACTCCCGGCGTGTCCCGAGTGAAGTCGTTCACCAGCCAGTCGAGCTGCCCTTGAGCCGCGCTCACGACCGACCCCCGGTGTCTCCGTCCCACTGCTCCTGTGCCATCTGCTTGTGGGCAGCCTGCCGGCTGGCTTGGTAACGGGACAGCGCGTCCCTCGCCCGCTGCGCGTCGGGGATTGAGGTGGGTGCCGGGATGGCGGTGTCGCCCGCAGGCGAGGCCCGGCGCAACTCTGGGGTCAGATTGGCCTGCGGTACCCGGCGGTTGAGCTGAGGACCGGTGGCCGGCAGCGCCACCGCGGGCGCCACCTTCTGGGCGGTCGCGTACACCGGGGCGGCCGACCAGCTGGACGCCTCCACTGTCGGCAGCCGGGTCGGCGTCCACCAGCCGGTCCAGTTCTGGTCCGGCAGGGGATGCCCCCGGAAATGTCCACTGCGTGCGGGGCCCCGCGGCTGCGGGATGGTGGGCGGGAGCGGCGCCTGCCTCGGCGTGGAATGCGTCGGGGTCCCCTGACGCGAGCCGGTTGCTGGTCCCGCTGGCTCCACATCATTCACATCATTGGCGAACAGTTCCGCGTGGAGTGTGACCAACGCCGTGATGCCAGAACCAGGGGTGGTGGTGAGCGAGACTCGGATGCGGTGACGGGCCGCGAGCCGAGCCACGACGTGCAGCCCGAGCCGCTGGGGGGCCGACAGGTCAATGTCACGGGGCGTAGCCAGCAGGTCGTTGGCGTCGGCTAGATCCTCTGGCCGCATCCCGACGCCCCAGTCCTCAATGGTCATGACGGCCTCGCCGGGAGTCCGCAGGGACGGCCGGGTCCGGATGATGACTGTGGCCTCCGGCGGGGAGAATCGCACCGCATTCTCGGTCAGCTCGGCGAGCACATGGGTGAGGTCGGTCACGGTGTGGCCGAGCACTGCCAGGCTCTCGTCGACGGAGAAGGTGACCCGGTCCAGGTGTTCGGTCTCCGCGATCGCGGCGCGCACGACGTCGAGGAGGAGGACCGGCTCGCTCCAGACTCGGGGCGTTTCTTCACCGGAGAGCACCAGCAGGCTCTCTGCGTTGCGCCGGATGCGGGTGGCCAGGTGATCGAGGCGGAACAAGTCACTCAGCGCGTCGGGGTCGCGCTCCTTTTCCTCGAGCTGGTTGATGATGTCCAGCTGCCGGTAGAGCATGCTCTGATTGCGCCGGGCGAGGTTGACCAGCAGCTCGGAGGTGAACTTGCGTTGGCCGAGTTCGGTATCGGCTAGCTGGGTGGCCAGGCGCATTGACTTGTGCTGCTCGTCCTCAGTGGTGCGCCAGAAGATCACCACACCGACGCAGGCGAAGAGCACAGCCACGCCGTGGATGAGCGACCAGATCCACGGGTTCACTTGTGCAGCTGGATGATTGAAGATCAGACCGGCTTGCCAGGCCGTCCCGATTCCGTGGCTGAGCACCGTGAACACGATGTTCCACAGGAACGGCACCCAGTCCTGGTACAGCGCGATGATTCCGATGATGATGAAGAAGTGGAAGTGGGCCTCGATGGAGCCCCTGGAGAACACCACCAGCGCCGCTGAGCAATACACCAGCCCGGCGGAGGTGAAGAAGGAGGCGACCCGCCGTTGCGGTGTCCAGATGCCGAGCAGCATGCACCCGACCAGCGGGATCAGTCCGACAAGGGTGGTCAGCAGGCTGTGCTGAAGCCACAGTGCGAACACGAGCAACGCTGGCAGGTGCAGGCCCAGCACCCACAGCACGAGCTGGTGCCGTTTCTGCCATGCGGTGTCATCGAGCAGGTTGCCACGCGGCAGGTAGTCCAGCAGCCTCGTCAACGTCACCGGTGGGCCCACCCTTCGTGAGACGGTTTCGTGGGTCGGCGCGGACTGCGCAACAAAATGATCATTTGTGGACTTCTCGTTCGGGTGTGTGGTTGGTGACCGCGGAATGGTACTGCGGTGTGGTCCCTCCGCGAGGTCTCAGCGTTACGCCGAGTAGGTGGTTCACTCCCAGTCCGCCGGCGAAAAGACCAATTTATTGGGCCGAACGGCGCACTGCCGATCGGTGCTTCTGCCCGCCCCCTAAGATCCGCGGTGGAGGCGTCTGGGCACCTGGTGGGCCCCGCGGTCTTCAACACCGACGTGATCGAGTACCTCGGTCAGGCGGGTTCGATTCCCGTCCGCCTCCGCCAAGCCGCCGCCAGCCTGCTCAGCTCGTCGTGCTCAAGCTCCGCGGTGAGCTGCGCAGCTTGGACGCCTATCGGGGTCAGCGACGCTGACCGAGGCAGTGGACAACGAGGGCCGGCAGGTCGCCCGGCTGTCCGCGAAGCGCTTGACATCCATAGGGGTATCAGTGCCAGCCTGATCATCGCGGCTCTCGCAGATCACGGAGCAGCTGCTGACAAGCGTAGTCGAGGACGCCTCGCTGGTGCGTGATCTCGGCTGGGAACGATGACAGAGCGGAGCGATCCCTGATGAGCGTAGAGGGCCAGCCGCGGCGTTCGCTGATCCTTGCCGGCGGTGGGATGAAAGTTGCGTTTCAGGCCGGGGTACTGCAGGTGTGGCTCGACGAGGCGGGAGTACGATTCGATCACGTTGACGGCGCTAGTGGCGGGACCTTGAATCTCGCGTTGCTGTGCCAGGGGCGCACCGGCACCCAGATTGCCGACAACTGGCGCGGCTTACCGCTAAGTGAGATCATCGATCCCCACTGGGAGGCCTACTGGAGGATGGCGTATGCCGAGTCGCTCGTGAAGCTTGACCGAATGCGCGAGGAGGTATTCCAGGAGAGGTGGCAACTCAATTGGGACTCCATCCGGGCGAGTGTGATAGAGGCGACGTTCAACGTGTACGACTTCACGGAGCAGCGGACACGTGTTGTCCAGCCGAGGGAAATGACAGAAGATTTGCTCGTTGCCTGTATCTCACTACCCATGTGGTTCCCACCGGTGCGAATCGACGGGCACACCTACATTGATGCTGTCTTCAACACGGACGCCAACCTCGAGGAAGCGATCCGTCGGGGTGCCGACGAGCTGTGGGTGATCTGGACGGTGAGCCAGCGGTCACAATGGGAGGACGGCTTCGTGGGAAACTACTTCAACATCATCGAGGCTGCAGCCAATGGCCGCTTCAACGATATTCTCCGGCGCATCGAGGTGTCAAACGCTGCGCATGCTGCCGGTCGGCCCGCCGAGTGGGACCGGACGATAGCAGTAAAGGTCTTGCAGGCGGAGGTGCCGCTACACTACCTGATCAACCTTAACCCCGACCGAGTGACGGCAGCGGTGGAACGCGGCGTCTCCGAGGCTCGCCG
>DATHTJ010000195.1:0-8551 GCA_035463315.1 Pseudonocardiaceae bacterium | reverse complement strand
AGTGTCCCACCCGAGGGCCTACGAACGTGCCAACGTCATCCCTGGCCGCGCTGGGCTACGACTAGGCCGCTCAGGCCACCCAGCGGCCGTCGGCGTGCAACCTGTGCCAAGCACAGGGAGAGACTGCCAGCCCACCCGCGGTGGGCTTCCCGGACTGCCAGCCCCGCAGCGCCAGCAAGGACGCTGACGGGGTCGCGACCGCGAGCTTGACGAGACATTCGGGTTGCCACGACCGCTTCTGACATCCTGCGCAAGGTTCTGACCGGCGGATCGCCGTCCAGATCCAGGTGACAGGTCTCGGGATCGCTGTCCGAGTCAACGTCTATGCAGGTCATCGCATAGTAGATAAAAAAGGCTTGAGCTACGCCGACGACACCCGCTACGAGTACTGGAAGCGGATGGAGTTCACCGCGCAGGCCTGGACGGGGCTGCGCCAGCACGCCGAGGATCGCGGACTGGCGTTCCTGAGCTCACCGTTCTCGCTGGAAGCGGTGGATCTGCTGCGCCGCGTCGGCGTCGCTGCCTGGAAGGTCGCCTCCGGCGAGGTCGCCAACCCGCTGCTGCTGGACGCGGTGGCGCATACCGGGGCGCCGGTGCTGCTGTCCAGCGGGATGAGCGGCTGGGCCGAGCTCGACGGTGCCGTCGCGCGGCTGCGCGGGGCTGGTGCCGGGCCGCTGGCGGTCCTGCAGTGCACCTCGGCCTACCCAGTCGCGCCGGAGCGGGTCGGGCTCAACGTCCTGAGCGAGATCCGTGCGCGCTATGGGTGTGCGACCGGATTGTCCGACCATTCGGGGACGATCTTCCCGTCGCTGGCCGCGGTCGCGCTTGGCGGCCGGGTGATCGAGGTGCACGTGACGCTGTCCCGCGAGATGTTCGGCCCGGATGTGGCGGCGTCGGTGACCAGCAGTGAGCTTCGCCTGCTCGTCGAGGGTGTGCGCTATGTCGGGGCGGCGTTGGCAGCGCCCGTCGACAAGGACGAGGTGGCAACCGAGCTGGCGCCGATGCGCGCGCTGTTCGGCCGCTCGCTGGTAGCTCGCCGCGCGCTCCCGGCCGGGCACCCGCTCCAGGCGAGTGACCTCACCGCCAAGAAACCGGCCGGCGCGATCCCCCCAGCACGGCTGGAGTCGCTCATCGGCCGCCGGCTGCGCCGCGCGCTGCACCCAGACGAGCCGCTGCACGACGAGGACATCGAGCCGGCAGACCCTGCTCAAGGTTCCTGCTGACGCCGATCAGACTTTTCCGTTCAGCAGCGCGGCGATCGGTGCCACGGCCACCAAGACAGCGGCCAGCGCCAGAATGATCCGCAGCCAGCGCCCGTGGCGCTGCCATTGACGGTCCCACCGTGCAGCGTCCCGGCTGTGGTGGCGGCCCAGCGCCATCGCCGCGCGCCCGAGACCGAAACCGAGCCCGGCCGTCAGCGCCGCCGCCCAGCTGGCCGCCAGCAGTACCGCCGCCAGCGGCAGGTAGGGCAGGTTGCTCGGCATATGGGTGCGCACTCCGCAGCCCATCTCGAAGCCGAACTGCAGTGCCCCCGCGTCACCACCCGCCCCGATCACTGCCGAGGGGACCTGCGCCCTGCGATGCGGTAGCGCGATGCGGTGCAGCCCGCACTCGCCCGCGAGCACGAACAGCCCCACCGCAACGACCAGGCCTGCCCGCACCGCGGGCGGTAACGCCGGTCGTACCAGGATGCCGAGCGCCACGGCCAGCGCGCTGATAGTGATCCCCCCGGCAAGCAGGCCAACGGTGAAGTAGGCCCGTGACGACTCCCGCCAGACCGGCGAGCTCAGCAGGTGCGCCGAGTTGACGCTTCACGTCGAGCCGGACAGCGCGTAGCCGGCGGTCAGTCCGAGCAACAGCCAGGGCAACAGCCAGCCCTCGCGTACCACTGGCGGCACCGCAGCGACCATGGCCAGCGCCGCCAGCGCCCCGGTCACCAGCACCGGCCCGAATACGGCGCGTCGCAGGTGTTGGCCCGTCACCCCGAACTTTGGCATCATTCCGAACGCCGTGTCTCCAGCTGGCCCAGCGACGCGTTGCAGATCACCTGCTCCAGGTTTGGCGCTCCGTGGTAGTGGATCTCGCCGTCCGCGCATCGATAGACGACACCGTCGGCCTCCCAGCGCCACGCCTCGAGCATTTCCTCGCCAGCGCGGCAGATCGTGGTCGGCTGGTAGCAGTCCAGCCCGTCTTGCCACTTTCCGAAGCAGCCGTTCTGGAACCAGTTGTCGGGGCCGCAGTACGACGGGGAGTAGGGAGCGCCGTGGCAGATCGGTCCACCAGCGCCGTCGTTGTAGCGGCCGCAGTCGGGATACTCAGTGCCCTGCTGCGCCCTGGCCGGCCGAGCCAGCGGGATCCAGCCCAGCATGGTCACGCCCAAGGCCATGGCTGCGGTGCCGGCGATAGCCAGGAAGCCTCGTCGGTGCACCGCAGTCCCGGTGTCGTGGAACTGCACGGTGCGCGGCTCGGCGCCGGGACCGGGGTGGTCGAGCCGGGGGATCTCGTGGGGTGTCACAGCGCTCCTTGTCGTCGGTGCACCGCGGCGGTGCGCAGGCCCGCCAGCTGCTCGCTGAGCCGCTCGGCAGACCGCACCGGCTGGCCGGCCAGCACGGTGCCGTCGGGCTCGACGTGCAGCAGGGCCGGCGCCCACGGCAGGTCGAGCGCGGTGACGAGTCCCTGGTCCACCCGGGACCGGACGTCCGGCGCGCCGGCCCACCGTTCACGCGGGGACAGCACCTCGAACCGGGTGCCCGGATGCTCGCGGGCCAGCCGGGTGAACGGCTCGTGCACCGCGTCGCAGAAGCTGCACCCGGGGTCGAGCACCAGCAGCACCAGGGGTCCCGCACCGGCCAGCTCCGGCACCCGGCGGCCCGTGACTGCGTGCGGTTGCGGGCCGCTCAGCTGGGCGACGTCGGCCTGCAGCTCCCGCAGCTGCCGCAACATCCCGGCCATCGCCAGGGTCAGCACCGCCAGGCAGCCCCAGGCCAGCACCACCGCCGCAGTGAGCACGCTCATGCGGCCCGCCCGTCGACCGCCGCCGGCAGGGCGTACAGCAGCACGGCCAGCACGGCAGCGCAGGCGATGAACAGGATCGCGGCCCCACCGTCGGGCAGCGCGGCTGCTGGGTACAGCGCCGTCGCCGCGAGGGTGGCTATCGCCAGCACAATGGCGCGGGCGATCCCACCGGGTCCGACCTGGGTGCCCATCCGGTTGCAGCCGCAATCCGACTCGTCCCCCTGATGGCGTCGCCACATCAGGTGGCCGGCAAAGACCAGGTAGATCACACCCTGGGCGGCCAGCGCCCCACGCAGCTCGCTGAATCCCCAGATCACAGCGACCACCGAGGGCACCCCGATCACGAACTCGACAACCGCGATGGCCCGGGCCGCCGCGATGCCGGTGCCGGCCGCGCGAGCCAGGAGCTTAGGGGCCCGCACGTGCTCAAGCCCGGCGACGACCAGCAGCATCGCGCCTGCGAGAACTGGCACTCCCAATACGATCATGGGCACAGCACGATCATGCGGGCTCCCAGGTCACACTGAGACCTTCCAGAAAGGCTAGCGCTTCGTTCGGGTCCGCGGTGTCGGCCGGCCCGGGGGTCAGCTGGGTGATCGCCGTGGGGGTGGCCAGGACCAGCGCGTCCGGCCGGGACCGGCCTTGCGCCCCGATCCCCAACGGCTGGCGCCACAGCTCCCCGTGCCGGGTCAGATGGCCCCGGAAATCGGGGACCGCGAGCTTGCTGGTCCCGGGGCGTTCGATCGTCAGATAGCCGATCCCGGGGATCTGCTTGGCCACCCGGACCGGCTCGAGCTGGGCTTGCCCGGTGCTGCGCGGCTGCACCAGCATGCCCAGCGGGGTGTCGGTGAGCCGGAACGCGTCGAAGATCCTGGTGATCCCGTCGGGGGAGCCGCTGGCGCGGGTGTGCAGCTCGAACCACTGCCCGCGCCAGGCGGCCCGGTAGTCGGCGGGATCGTTTCGGATACCGATCATCAGCTCACTGCCGCGGTAGGGCTGCCGGAGGAGCTGATCGGGGATCGTGGTGTAGGTGCTGTGCCAGTCGAAGGCGCCGGCCTCGGCGACGGTGAAGGATCGGCGAGCGCCCCGCACCAGGGCGATGAACCCGCACGACCATGGCCTGGACGCGTCCAGCGCCGTGCCGTGCAGCACCACCTGGGAGCCGTCCGGCGTGACGAAGGAGGCCCCCCCTCGCCACGGCCAGTCGTGCCGCCCGCGTGCCAGTGACGTGATCATGTACAACTCCCGAGCCTGGACACTGCCAGCGATAGTCGCATACCCGCCGTCACCACGAGCACGCGACCTCCTTGTCCTACCCGGGCTTGTCTTCCGCAGAAGTCAGCTGGACTCGCACTTGATGGCCGTTAAGATCGAACTCCGTCCCACCAGGGCCGAAGGACAGGTTGGCAGCAAGGGTCTCACTGGCGATCCACTCCCAGTGCGGACCAATCTCGGTCCTGAGCGGTTCGGGCATGTCGACAACCACGTTGACCTTGTCGGAGATGCCAAAACCCTCCATTTTACGGAAGTCGTTCAGGCTTCGAATGAGGTCTCGGGCGACACCTTCAGCCCGGAGTTCCGGCGTGATAGCCAGGTCAAGCGCCGTCGCCCACTCTCCATCGCTGGCCAGTGCAATCCCTGCACGCCGCACCGGCCGGAACTCGACCTCGTGTGGCGTCAGTCGCTCGCCGCCGACCTCAATGAAGCCGTCCCTGTCCATGTCCGCTTTGAGTCGGGATCCGTCGGATTCAGACAATGCCGTCCGCAGGCTCACCATCTTGGCGCCAAGGCGTGGGCCGAGCGCTCTAAAATTGGGGACGCACTGCCAGTCGGTCACTTCGGAGACGATTTCGATTCGCTCGATCTCTTTGACGTTGAGTTCCGCCTTGAGTTCGTCAAGCAGCTCGACGTCGAAGTCGGCTCCCGGGTGAATGAGCAGGGCCCGGCGCAGAGGCTGGCGTACCTTGACACCCGCTGTGACCCGAGCCGCTCGACCGAGCGCGCCCAGCCGCCGCACAGCAGTCATCTGTTCAGCGAGAGCCGGGTCGTAACGGCCATAATCCACCGGCCAGTCTGTGAGGTGTACTGATGTCTGGGAGGTGAGACCAACGTAAAGTTCGTCAGCAACCATTGGGCAGAATGGTGCTATGAGCTGCGACACCGTGACGAGGCACTCATAGAGGGTGGCGTAGGCATCCGGCTCGCTTCCCCGCCAAAACCTTCCGCGGGACCGGCGGACATACCAGTTCGAGAGATCGTCGACAAACCTTGCCAAGCGGCGGGCACCATCGTAGGAGTCGAAAGCGGACAGTGACCGAGTAACGGAAGCAACCGTGTCGTCAAGTTCTGAGAGGATCCATGTGTCGAGGACGTGGTGAGTGGGTCGCCGGCTATCAGTGGGCTCCCACTGGTCCAGGTTCGCATAGGTCACGAAGAAGGAGTAGACGTTCCACAGCGTCACCAACGTTTCCGAGGATGCGCTCCGAATCGCTTCATGTGAGATTCGGCGAGGTGTCCACGGCTGTCCTTGTGAGAAGAAGAACCAGCGCAGAGCGTCCGCGCCAAGTGAGTTGAAGATCTCGTAGGGGTCCAGAGCGTTGCCCCGCGACTTGGACATCTTGCGTCCCTGCTCATCCACGATGAGAGCGAGACAGACGACATTCCGGTAGGGCGCCGCGTCGAACACGAGCGCGTTGACCGCGAGCAGCGAGTAGAACCAGCCACGGGTCTGATCGATACCTTCACAGATGAAATCGGCGGGAAACGATCGACTGAACTTCTCGGTGTTCTCAAACGGATAGTGAAACTGTGCCGCAGGCATGGCGCCCGAGTCAAACCAGGCGTCGATCACGGGGGCGAGACGGCGGGCGAGATCCCCGCACACCGGACACGAGATCTTGACGGCATCGATCGCTGGGCGGTGCAGGTCCAGGTCGCGCAGCTCATCGACGGCCAAGCTCTTGAGTTGCTCCACAGAGCCGATCCAGGTGTCACCGCCACACCCGGAGCAGCGCCAGACCGGGAGGGGCGTACCCCAGTAGCGATCGCGGGACAGTGCCCAGTCGATGTTGTTGGCCAGCCAGTTACCGAACCTGCCGGTCTTGATCGACGGTGGGTACCACTCGATCTTCTCATTCTCGTCGGTCAGCTGAGCCCGCTGCTCCGAGGTGCGCAGGAACCATGCTTTCTTTGCCCAGTAGATGAGCGGAGTCTGGCAGCGCCAGCAGTGCGGGTAACTGTGTGAGTAGCCCTCGGCCGAGACCAGAAGACCCTTCTCCCGAAGTACTTCGATAATGTCCTGATCGACGTCCTTGACAAACTTTCCCTGCCACGCGGGCACCTGCTCGTCGAACGATGCCGTCGCATCGACGGGATTGAGCAAGGGGAGCTGTTCGGCCCGCGCAAGGTCGGCGTCCGCCTCGCCGAAGGCGGGAGCGACGTGCACCAGCCCGGTTCCCTCGTCGGCCTCGACAAAGTCGGCGCTGTACACCCGCCAGATGCGGTCGCTGCCGGGGTCACTGCCCTGGGCCGGAGCGTCAAGAATGTCGAAGGGGCGCTGGTACTTCGCCCCGACGAGTTGTTTTCCCGTGAGCCTGGTTACCACAGCGGTCTCAGCATCGTCGGGCAACCTGGTCTCAGCGACGATCACGTCACGACCGGTGGCACCGAACGCCGACGCGCGCACACGCGCGTAAGTGAGCTCTGGCGAGACTGCCACAGCGACATTGGACAGGAGAGTCCACGGGGTAGTTGTCCAGACGAGAAGATCCGCGCCCTCCTCCGCGCCCTCCAGGATGGGGAAGCGAACGAATACCGCCTGGTCCACGATGTCACGGTAGACGTCAGGCTGACCGAGCTCGTGGGACGACAGTGCCGTTCCGCAACGCCCGCAATAGGGCACAACACGATGTCCCTCGTACATCAGGCCGCGTTGCGCGAGCTGAGCGAGGATCCACCAGACGGACTCGATGTACTCGTTGGACATGGTCCAGTAGACATCGTCCATGTCTATCCAGATACCAGCGCGTTGCGTCAGGGCCTTCCAGTCGCCCACATATCGCTGCACGGACTGGCGGCAGCGTTCGTTGAACTCCTTGATGCCGAACTGCTCGATGTCCTGCTTCGAGCTGAGACCAAGCTCCTTTTCGACCTCAATTTCCACCGGTAGCCCATGGCAATCCCAACCGCCCTTACGCGGGACGCTGTTGCCCTGCATACTACGGAAACGCATGTAAAGGTCTTTGAAGCCACGTGCCCATACATGGTGCACACCTGGTCGGCCATTGGCCGTGGGCGGACCCTCATAGAAACTCCACACCGGCCCCTGAGCACGCAGCTCGTCTACTCGTGCGGTGAGGTCGAGCTCTTTCCACCGCGCCAGGGTTCGCTCCTCCAGAGCGGCAGGAGCAAAGTGCGGGGTAACATCGGGAAACGACACTGCCGGATCGTACCAGCGCCGCGGGCGGTATGACAGCGAAATATGACCACTGTCGCGGTGCGGGTCTGCCGAACTAGATGGGACCGAACTCGCCGCGTTGGATTCCGGTGAGCGCCGCCGACCACTCGGTGGGGCCGACGGCGAGCACGGAACCTGCAGGGTCCTTGGAGTCCCGCACCCCGATGAGAGTGCCGGTGAGCACCACCTCGACGCAGCCGCCGTTGCCGTGGCTGCGGGAAGTCTAGGTCGCCACCAGCTCGGTGGGAATGGTGATCACGTCCACCATCGCGCCGTTGCGCAGCACGGTGATCGGCAGTGTGGTGCCGATGGCCTCGGAGAACAGCTGGCGCTGGATGCCCTGGGCGTCGGTGACGGGCTTGCGCCCGGCGCTGAGCACGAGATCGCCAGGGTGCAACCCGGCCCGGTCGGCGGGGCTGCCGGGGATGACCTCAACCAGCCGCAGGCCGGACGACTGGCCGGTGCGTTCGGCCACCGGCGCGGGGAGTGGGGCAGGCATCCCGACCAGCCCGAGGTAGCCGCGGCGCACCCGGCCTTCGGCGAGCAGCGCACCGATGATCCGGCGGGTGGTCGCGTTTACCGGCACGGCCATCCCCAGCCCGACACCGGCGACGGCGGTGTTGATCCCGATCACCTTGGCGCTGGCGTCGGCCAGCGCGCCGCCGGAGTTGCCGGGATTGAGCGCGGCGTCGGTCTGGATCACGTCCTCGATCACCCGCACGGCTCGGCCTGCGCGCACCGGCAGCGAGCGCCCCAGCCCGCTGACCACGCCGGCGGTCACCGATCCGGCAAGCCCGAGCGGATTGCCGACGGCGACCACCAATTGCCCGACGACCAGCTCGTCAGCGTCGCCCAGGATGACCGCCGTCGGTGTGGCACCCCGGGCGCGCAGCACGGCGAGGTCGGACAGCGGGTCGCGGCCCACCACGTCGAAGCGGCTCTCGGTGCCGTCGGTGAACGCCGCGACACCATTGTGGACGGAGCCGACGACGTGTGCGTTGGTCAGCAGCAACCCATCGTCGGCGAACACGACGGCCGATCCTGCGCCCGACCCGATCCGCAGGCTGGCCACATGCGGGG
>DATHTJ010000194.1:0-5023 GCA_035463315.1 Pseudonocardiaceae bacterium | reverse complement strand
TATGGCGACTCCAGGACATGTGTCTAGAAGGTGCCGCATCGATCATCTCTCGGCATATCGAACTGGCCGCCAACGCGTTACTGTTGCCATCCTGCTCGTCGAGCGGACTAATACCCGGTGGCCAAGGCAGCATCGACATCCCCAGTGTGGACATTCCCGGTTCAGGGTGCTGATCAACGACACGAGTGCCGTGCCCGCCTCGTTGAGACCGTCCGCTCATGCGAGTGGAATAAGGATCCAACCCCTCCGTAGCGGCAGAGAAGGGACTCGCACACCAGATACGCATGAACGCCCAGGTCAGAGACCTCGGGCGGGCTCGGTGGACCTTCTGATGGCTTACTCGAAACGCTTGGACCTCTTGTCTGAGCTGGTCAGCGCGGTGGAGCATGTACGCGTCGGGGATGGCGAGGAGCCCGCGACAGGCCGTAGCGTTCGGTCCGGCCAGGCTCCGCGCGTTTGGCGGGTCAGTGATCGGCTAGACGAGGCATACCTAAATAACCTGGTCTCTTGCTATCGCTCCGGTGCGACGGCGCGCGCTTGCCGAACGATTCGACATCAGTAAGAGCAGCGTCAAGCGACTGCTACGGGAGCGGGGTATACGGCGGGCTCCTGCGCTGTAACGGCCCATTTGTCGCTTGCCAGCGGGATGGGACCACCGCGTTGCCACGACCTAGGGACCACTGGGGTCGGTTTGTGATGGTCATCTGTTCTCCTTGTGGGGTCAACAAGACACGCCGGTGCTGGTGGGTGGGGTGATGGTTTGGGGGCGTTGTCGGCGGCGGTAGGATTCGCCTTCGATGATGAGTTCGTAGCTAGTGGCGACTAGCCGGTCGATGGCGGACTGGGCGAGCAGTGGGTCGCTCATCAGTCCGATCCATTCCGAGGGGTCTCTGTTGCTGGTGACGATGGTGGATGCTTTCTGGTGCCGTTCGACGATGAGTTCGTAGAAGTCGGTGGTCTCGGTGTGGTCGAGGGCTTGGAGGGCGAGGTCATCGATGATCAGCAGGTCCAGGCGGGCCAGCCGGCGCATCTCTGCCTCGGCGGTGTTGTCGAGTCGGGCGGCTTTGAGCCGGCGGAATAGTTGGTCGGCGCGGGCGAAGGCGACGGTGCGTCGGCGGCGGATGGCGATGTGCCCCAGCGCGGTGGCGAGGTGGGTTTTGCCGACTCCGACCGGGCCGAGGATCAGCGCCCCGCGGGCGTGGTCGAGGAAGCGCAGCGAGCACAGCTCGTGCCACAGTTCGCGGTCGAACCGGGCGCCGGTGTCGGTGTGGAATGCCTCTAGCCGCATGCTGGGGTCGAGTTTGGCGGCGCGGGCGCGCAGTTGGGCGGAGGTCCGGTCGCGGCGGTCGACCTCGTCGGCCAGCACCAGCTGCAGGAAGTCGGCATGGGGCAGGGACTCGGTGCGGGCCAGGGCGAGCCGTTCGGGCAGGGTATCGAGCAGTCGGCCGAGTTTGAGCCGGCGCAGGAGGTTTTTCAGCTCGGCATCGATGGTCGGCGCCAGGGGTGGTGCGTGGTTCACTGGTCCTCCCGTGGCTGGCTGTAGGGCAGGGTGGGGCGCAGCGCGGCGGCGAGGTGCCCGACTAGCTCGATGAGTTCATTGACCCGGTCGAGCTCGGGGTCGGGGCCGTAGGCGAACTCGTTGAGCTCGTCACGGACGGTGTCGCTGGCCTGGCGCAGCCAGGCCAGCAGCAGGTCGATCACTCCGTGGTGGGTGCGGGCCGGGCAGTGGCAGCGCAGCGGTGTTGTGGTGGTGGTCATGGGTTGGTCACCACCTGGAACTCTGTGGCGTCGCGGGCGAAGCGGGCTGGCCCGCCGACGACCTTGGCCGCTGGGGCGGCTGGCTGGTTCTCTTGGGCCTGCTCGAGCATCCGGGCGATCTTGGTGACGTCGATGACGTCGAGTTCCAGGGCGCGGGCGCAGGCCGCCTGCACCGCTTCGGCGCCGTAGGAGCGGACCAGGCCCAGCAGCCGGTAGACGGTGCGCATCCGGGTCCAGGGCAGTGGCACATCCAGCAGTCGCTGGGCGTAGACCCCGACCGCGGGACCGGCCGCGGCCGCCTTCGCCCTCAGTGTGAACGATCAGGGAATTCCCCCGGGGTTGGGATCAAGTAATTCCCCCGGTCTGGCCCGTTGTGGGTAGTTTAGCGGGGTGGTGCGGTGTCCTGGGGGACGACGCGCCCGGGTCGTTTGTGGGGTCGGTAGCTGGCTCCGTTCATGAAGAGCTGGTGGCTGTTGTTGATCAGTCGGTCGAGCAGGGACTCGGCGACGACGGGGTTGGGGAACAGCGGGTACCAGTCCACCGGCGAGCGGTTCGAGGTCAGGATCAGTGAGCGGCCGGCGCGTTCGTTGATCAGTTCGTAGAGGTCGTCGGCTTGGGCGGGGGTGAGCTCGCGCATCGCGAAGTCGTCGAGCACGAGCACGGCGGGTCGGGCGAGTTCGCGTAGTCGGCGGGTCCAGGTTCCGTCGGCGTGGCCGCCGGCGAGGTCGGCCAGGGCGCGGCTGGTCTTGGTGAAGCGGGCCTCGGCGCCGGCCCGGATGGCCAGGTGCGCCAGCGCTTGGGCGATGTGGGATTTGCCGACGCCAACCGGGCCGTAGAGGATCACCGACTCGCCGGCTTGCAGCCAGCGCAGCGCGGCCAGGTCACGGATCTGCGCGGCGGGTAGTTTCGGAGCGGCGGCGAAGTCGAACCCCTCCAGGGTGAGGGTTTGTTCGAAGCGGGCGCGGCGGGTGCGCCGGTGGATCGCGGTGGTCTCGCGCCGCGAGATCTCGTCGTGGCAGAGCACCTGTAGGAATTCCAGGTGCCCGAGTTCACCGGCGCGGGCCTGGCCCAGGCGGGCGTCGAGGGTCTGCAGCATCCCGGACAGCTTCAGCGCGCGCAGCGACGCGGTCAGGGCATTGTTGTCGATGGTTGGTGTGCTCACGGGGGGTTCCTTCCCGGCGGAGCCGACGGTGGGCTCGGTGGTCGTGGCGGTGGGGACCAGCGATTCGGCGACGCTGGTGGCCGGGTCCGCGGGGATCACGGCGTGGGCCACGGCGGTCACGAGGCCTCCTCGTTGCTGGTGCGCGGGGTCGTGGTGGCGGGTGCGGGGGTCGTGGTGGCCGAGTCCGCGGCGTCGGGGCCGGTGGCGGTGGGCAGGGGGATGACGTCGGCGAAGAGCTGCTCGGGTCCGTGCAGGTGCGCCGCGGCGCCGGCGTCCCCGGCCGGGCGCGCGGCGGTGCTCGCCGTCTCGGTGCCGGCGGCGAGGATGCCCTTGATCGTGCGGTAGGACGGATCCCCGGCCGCGGTAGCCTTCGCGCAGGCCGCCTCCAGCCGCCCGGGATCATGCTTGTCGGCCAGCCCGAGGACCCCTTGGGCGGCGCGCAGCCGAAACAGCGCGCTCTCGGCCAGCAGCTCGCCGATCACGGCCTCACACGCGGGCCCGATCTCGCCGGCCCGGTGCCGGCACCAGGTCGGGGTGCGCATATGAAAGGCGATCTTCTCCGGTGGGTAGTCACCCAGGTCGGTCTGCTTGCCCCGTTCCTTGCGGGGATGGGTCTTGATCAGCTCTCCGCCCAGGAAGAACTGCACCATCGACGTGGTGGAGCGGGCGTCGACCCGTTCACCGAGGAATCGCCAGGGCAGCGAGTACAGCGTGGCGCCGACCTTGGCGTGGATGTCGGGGCCGACCTTTGCGGCAGACCAGGTGGCCAGCACGAACGGCGCAACCGGCAACAATGCCAGCGCCGGCGCCTCGACCGCGGCGAACACCGCGCCCGGCGCCGCCCCCTCCAACGGGCGACACGCCCGTTGACCTGCCACGTCGCTGCTCCAGCGGAGCGCGTCGGCGCGCATCGCCTCCAGCGAGGTGAACTCCCGGCCCCGCCAGAACGAGTCCCGCACATAGGGCATCGGCCGCTCCACACGGGCCTTGTCCTTGGGTTTGAACGCCCGCGCCGGGTCGACCAGCGCCCCGTAATGCGCGGCCAGCTCCGCATACGAACGGTTGATCTTCGGGTCGTACAGGTCAGGCCGGTCCACCCCGGTCCTGAGGTTGTCCGGGACCAACCGGGCGGGCACCCCGCCGAAGAACGCGAACGCCTCCACGTGCGCCTGCGTCCACTCGGCCTGGTCCATCACCAGGGTCGGGCGCACGAACATGTGCCGCGAGCAGGCCAGCACCATCACGAACGCCCACACCGTGCGCCGCAACCCGCTGCGCGGATCCAACCACATCCCCAGCTTCCCGTAGTCGATCTGCGCCTCCTGTCCCGCCGGCGGCGTGTCCCGTAGCACCGTCACCTGCGCGCGGCGGACCTCCTCGGGCAGGTTGGCCCGCACCCACCGGCGCACGCTGGCCACGCTCGCGTCCAAACTGTGCTCATCGACCAGGCGCTGGTGGATCGTCGCCACCGTCACCCCGGCCTTGAGCTGGTCGGCGATGTAGTCTCGGTGGCACTCGATCACCGGCCAGGACACCTGCCGCAACCGGGTATCGGCCAGCTCCGGGAACCACTCGCACACCAGCCGCCGCCAGTCGGCCTCGGCCATCGGCGGCCCACCCGGCCCAAGCCCCGCAGCCACCGCCGGGCCCACGTACTTGCGCACCGTCTTACGGTCCACCCCCAGGCTGGCCGACAGCTCATGCTGCGACCGCCCCGCATACCAGTGGATCAAGATCTCCACCACGTCGATCACTTCGAAAGTCCTCCTCGCCACAGTGGCTCCACCTCGCTGCTCGGCAACGAAGCGCAGGCTTGCGTCTACTGAGGACCAAACCCGGCACCGACACGCACGTCCTCCCCCAGAGGAATTACGTGACCGTCCCAGTGGGGGAATTACGTGACCGCCAACCCCTCACACCGGGGGACTTTCATGATCGCTGACAATAACCGGACGATGGAGGTCTTCTAGCAGTTCGGCTTCAGCTATTCGGATGTTGCCGAGCTCAAATTCAGTCCTTGCTTGCGCCAGGTCATGTAAGCCACCGAACCAAAGTTTGACAAGTTTACTTGCCTCTTGTGGCCGTAGCGGCACAATGTTGGCC
>DATHTJ010000193.1:0-4898 GCA_035463315.1 Pseudonocardiaceae bacterium | reverse complement strand
CCCCGTTCGACTCGTTTGCGGGTCACGATCCCGGCGTCGGCGAGCTCCTCAGCCGCAGCACGTGCGGCTGGGAATGACACGTCAAGGAGCCGTTGCACGGTCTTTGCGGTGACGAGGGGTGCCTCGGGGAGGATCTCGGTCAGGCGGGCAACCGCCGAGTCGACTCTAGGCATCACTCGCACGCCACGCTCAGTTCTGTGGGTGGCGAGCCGGATACGCCACTGTGCGCGTAATTCAGCGAGTTCGCGTGCGAAGCGCACAACCTGGTCTGCGGCGACCTCCGCAGCGTCCAGGAATGTCTCCAGCCAAGATGTCACCGCGCTCTGCGCTGCCGCTGATCCCGGCTTTCCTTCGTATCGGTATGCAGTAAGACCGTCAAGGTAGGCGTCGGAACGGGTGAGAAGCACTAGACTCACGGGGAGCACTGCAGTGGGAGTCAGCCCCCGACGAGTAAGGACTGTGTGTATCAGCGCGCGGCCCACCCTGCCGTTGCCGTCGGTATATGGGTGAATCGTCTCGAACTGCGCGTGCACCAGAGCTGCTTGGACCAGCGGCGCATGCACGCCACCATTCGCGTACGACACCAGGTCGGCCATCAACGCCTCAACGTGTTCTGCCGGCGGTGGTACGAACTGTGCGTTGACTGGGTTCCAGTCGTTTCCCCCGATCCAGTTCTGCACCTTCCGTAGCCCGTGGTGGCGTTCGTCTGGAAGCAGGGCATGGTGCAGTTCGTCGATGCCTTCCACAGTGACCGATGAGCTCTTAGCGAGTTCTGTGGCGGCCTTGCGCAACGCTGTGATGTTGTTGGCGACGAGCTGGGCGTTGTGGCTGAACCCACGCGCGACCGGTTCCTCGGTTTGAGCCAGCTCGGCGAGGGCGACCTGCTGGGCGGAGGCTTGCATGCCCTCGATCCGTGAAGAGGCGATTGCTTCAGAGCGCAGCAGGAAGCGTGCGAGGCCTTCCAGGCTCTGCGACTCAGGGCTAAGAGTGAGTCTGCGGACGGCAGCCTCCACGTCGCTGGCACGGGCGGAGATCTCCGCACCCAGCGCGAGAGGGCGGCCGACAAGCAGGTCGGGCAGGTAGGCTTGGTAGCAACCTCCCTGTCGGGTTGCGCGTGTCGGGGCGTCTAACGATAGATCCCAGGATTGGTTCAGCCACGACGCCACGGCTACCTCTCGTCCTCGTTAAACCTGCATCGATCGACCTCGCATTAAAGTTTACAGGGTTAAAGTTTAACGCAGGCGGCAGTGATGCAAGGAAACTTGGGATCACCAGCCCCGGACGCGCCACTCGGCGAGGTGGGGGCGCTCGGCGCCGAGGGTGGAGTCCTTGCCGTGGCCGGGGTAGAACCACGTCTCGTCGGGGAGCCGGTCGAACACCCGGGACTCCAGGCCGTTCATCAGTGAGGTGAAGTCCGCCGCTGACCAGGTCTTGCCAGGACCGCCAGGGAAGAGGGAGTCACCGGTGAACAGGTGCGGCGTGCCGTCGGCGTCCCGGTGCAGCAGGGCGATCGAGCCGGGGGTGTGCCCGCGCAGGTGGAGCACCTCTAGTGCCACCCGCCCGACATTCACCGTGTCCCCGTGATCCACCAGGCGGTCCGGGGGCACGGGCAACTCGGGAGCGTCGATCGGATGCGCGATGGTCTGCACTCCGGTGGCGCCGGCGACCGCACCGAGGGCCTGCCAGTGGTCCCCGTGCCGGTGGGTGGTGACGATCGTCCTCAGGTCGGGCCGGTCCCGACCATGGCCCAAGAGATCCATCAGCCGCTCGGCGTCGTTGGCTGCGTCGATCAGCAACGCCTCGCCGGTGGCCCGGCAGACCAGCAGGTAGGCGTTGTTGTCCATCGGGCCGACCGAAAGTTTCGTGATGGTCAGCGTGTCCAGCGTCCGCCGCTGCGCCGGTCCGCCCGGCTCGACGGCACCGTCGTAGTCCTCAAGGATGTCCACAGTCGCCGACCGTAAACCTCCGCAAGGTCCCACCGCGAGACCAGTTCTGTCAGACCGTGCGCATAGCATGGGCGGGGCCAGTTAGGCCCCCGACACGCCGGATCCGAAGGGATCACCGGGTTCGAAGGGAGCACCCGATCCGATGGAAAACAGTGGCTGACCGACTCGTCGTTCGCGGCGCGCGCGAGCACAACCTGCGCAGCGTCGACCTCGACCTGCCCCGGGACAGCCTCATCGTGTTCACCGGGCTGTCCGGCTCCGGCAAGTCCAGCCTCGCCTTCGACACGATCTTCGCGGAGGGTCAGCGCCGGTACGTCGAGTCGCTGTCCGCTTATGCCCGCCAGTTCCTCGGGCAGATGGACAAGCCCGACGTCGACTTCATCGAGGGTCTGTCACCCGCGGTGTCGATCGACCAGAAGTCCACCAGCCGCAACCCCCGTTCCACCGTCGGCACCATCACCGAGGTGCACGACTACCTGCGCCTGCTCTACGCCCGGGCAGGGGAGCCGCACTGCCCGTTGTGCGGCGAGCAGATCTCCCGGCAGACCCCACAGCAGATCGTCGACCAGGTACTCGCCCTGGAGCCTGGCACCCGCTTTCAGGTCCTGGCGCCCGTGGTACGGACCCGCAAGGGCGAGTTCGTCGACCTGTTCGCCGAGCTGCAGTCCCAGGGCTACTCCCGGGTGCTCGTTGACGGCACCGTGCACCCGCTCACCGACCCACCGAAGCTCAAACGGCAGGACAAACACGACATCTCCGTGGTGGTCGACCGGCTCTCGGTCAAGGACAGCGCCAAACAGCGGCTCACCGACTCGGTGGAGACCGCGCTGCGGTTGGCCGACGGCCTGGTGGTGCTCGATTTCGTGGACCACCAGGAGCATGACCCGCACCGGCAGCGCCGGTTCTCCGAACGGATGGCCTGCCCGAACGGCCACCCCATCGGTGTCGACGACCTGGAGCCGCGGTCGTTCTCGTTCAACTCGCCTTACGGCGCCTGCCCGGAGTGCACCGGAATCGGGGTGTGCAAGGAAGTCGACCCCGAGCTGGTGGTGCCCGATGTGGAACTCTCGCTGGCTGAGGGGGCGATCGCGCCCTGGGCCACCGGGCAGACCTCCGACTACTTCCAGCGGTTGCTCGAGGCGCTGGCCGAGACCGTCGGCTTCCGGATGGACACCCCGTGGCGACGGTTGCCGGCTAGCGTCCAGAAGGCTGTGCTGCACGGTAGCGACGAGCAGGTGCACGTCCGTTACCGCAACCGCTACGGTCGCGAGCGCGCCTACTACGCCGCCTTCGAGGGCGCTATCCCGTTCCTCGAACGCCGGATGAGCCAGACCGAGTCGGAGTACATGCGCGAGAAGTACGACGGCTACATGCGGGACGTGCCCTGCCCGGCCTGCAGCGGCACCCGGCTCAAGCCCGAGATCCTCGCCGTCACCCTCTCCCACACCACGGACGGCAAGAAATCCATCGCCGACGTCTCCGCGCTGTCGGTCCGCGACGCCGCGGAGTTCCTCGACGGCCTGCAGCTCGACACCAGGCAATCGATGATCGCCGGTGCGGTGCTCAAGGAGATCCAGGCCCGGCTGCGGTTCCTGCTCGACGTCGGGCTGGACTACCTGTCCCTGGACCGTGCCTCGGCCACCCTGTCCGGCGGTGAGGCCCAGCGGATCCGGCTGGCCACCCAGATCGGCTCCGGGCTGGTCGGGGTGCTCTACGTGCTGGACGAGCCGTCGATCGGCCTGCACCAGCGGGACAACCACCGGCTGCTGGCCACCCTCACCAGGCTGCGCGACCTGGGCAACACGCTGATCGTGGTCGAGCACGACGAGGAGACCATCCGCACCTCCGACTGGGTGGTGGACATCGGCCCGGGGGCGGGGGAGCACGGCGGTCAGGTGGTGCACAGCGGACCGTTTCACGAGCTGGAGCGGCACGACACCTCGATCACCGGCGCCTACCTCTCAGGACGGCGGAGCATCCCGGTCCCCACCGTCCGGCGGCCGGTGGACCGCTCGCGGCGGCTGACTGTGGTCGGGGCACGTGAGCACAACCTGCGCGGCATCGACGTGTCCTTCCCGCTCGGCTGCCTGGTCTCGGTCACCGGGGTATCCGGCTCGGGCAAGTCGACGCTGGTCAACGACATCCTCGCGACGGTGCTGGCGAACCGGCTCAACGGCGCCCGGCAGGTGCCTGGACGGCACACCCGGGTCACCGGCCTGGACCAGGTCGACAAGCTGGTCAAGGTCGACCAGTCACCGATCGGGCGGACCCCGCGGTCCAACCCGGCCACCTACACCGGCGTGTTCGACCGGATCCGCAAGCTCTTCGCCGCCACCACCGAGGCGAAGGTCCGCGGTTACCAGCCCGGCCGGTTCTCCTTCAACGTCAAGGGCGGCCGCTGCGAGGCCTGCGCGGGCGACGGCACCATCAAGATCGAGATGAACTTCCTGCCCGACGTGTACGTGCCGTGCGAGGTGTGCCAGGGCGCCCGGTACAACCGGGAAACCCTCGAGGTGCACTACAAGGGCAAGACCGTGGCCGAGGTGTTGGACATGTCGATCGAGGACGCGGCCGAGTTCTTCAAGCCGATCACCTCGATCCACCGGTACCTGCAGACGCTGGTCGACGTCGGTCTCGGCTATGTGCGGCTGGGGCAGCCGGCGCCGACGCTGTCCGGCGGCGAGGCGCAGCGCGTCAAACTGGCCTCCGAATTGCAGAAGCGGTCCACCGGCCGCACCGTGTATATCCTCGACGAGCCCACCACGGGCCTGCATTTCGAGGACATCCGCAAGCTGCTCGGCGTCATCAACGGCCTTGTCGACAAAGGCAATACGGTCATCGTCATCGAGCACAACCTCGACGTGATCAAGACGTCGGACTGGATCGTCGACATGGGGCCCGAGGGCGGGGCGGCCGGCGGCACCGTCGTCGCGACCGGAACGCCTGAGGATG
>DATHTJ010000192.1:0-2810 GCA_035463315.1 Pseudonocardiaceae bacterium | reverse complement strand
CAGCCATCTGATCAGACCACGGGAACGGGCCCACCCTGCCACCGCTTCGTGCGACGCAACGGCGGTGACGGTGGGCCTCGACGGTGTGGAGTTTCGAGCGTACTCAGGTGGCCGCCAGGCGCAGACGTGTCGAGCGAATGGACCGTCCGATTCACGCGAATGGGTTGTTGGCATTTAATGATCTTCCTTAGAAGTAACTAGGATACTGACCCAGAAGGCACGCCACAGGAAGCCAACTCGATTCCGAGTCTTCGGCTGAAGAGGTAACAGCCGGCGCCAACCCGGAGGCGGAGAAAAAGGGATCGGAGGAGGCGGAGAAAAAGGGGTTGACTGCCGACTATCAGATGGCATGGGAAAAGATGGGGGCCGCCGATTACCAGTCACGCCTGGAGAAGTTCGACAACGTTGAGACCCCGATCCCGGTCGTGACATTACTGGTGAAAATTCCCCAGTGCAGAGAAGAGCGGCGAGATATAACTCGTAAAACGGTACGCTTGTTACCTCGCGGGCGCCGTTCCGTGTTAACCGCAGCTTCGTCAAGTACGGGGCGGAGGCCTCCGAGCATGGCTACCCGATCAGCAGCTTCTGCTCGATGCCTGCCGTGGTGTCCACCATGCTCGGTCATCTTGATCCTCAGGCCGGGGAACGGATCCTGGAGATCGGCACTGGCACCGGTGGAGCGCTGCCCTGCTGGCTTACCAGCTGGGCGCTGACCGGGTGATCAGCCTCGAGGTCAACCCCGTCGTGGCGGATACCGCACGCCGCCACCTCACCCGTGCCGGGCGTGGGACGCTGGTCGTCACCGGCGACGGGGCGCAGGGCTGCCCGCCGGGCGAGCCCTAACGACCGGGTGATCGCGCCAGTTTCAGGCGGCTGCGGGCGCAACGGTCGGTGATTCCCGGTGAGCCCACGATTTCGACACCATCGCCAACTGCGGCCGCACCGACGTTGACCTCGCTGACCTGCTGGGCGAGCACGCTCGCTTCGGCATCGGCCTACGAGTGCCCGACTGCCGGCTGTCCTGGGACCTGGGCGAGGAACGGCTACCTGTCCACCCTGTGGCTGCTCGGACCTGACTCCTGGGCCTGCGTGCAGAACAGCATCGTCTGCCAAGCCGGCTCTTCGACGAAGTGATCAGTGCCTACTCCTGGTGGCAACACGCCGGCCGTCCACACCGCGACCGGTACGGCGTCACCGTCAGCGCCCCGGGCCAATGGGTGCGGCTCGATGACCCGACACGACCCGTCACCGATCCCGAGTTGCCGATCCGGCTGCGGTAGCGCCGGGGTCACACCCGGGTCGCGGCTACCTGCCTGGTCATCCGGGCCAGCTCCTTCGCGTCGGCGCCGGGCCGGGCCTCCAGCGCGATGGCCAGCGGTTCAAGCCACAGCTCCCGCGCGGTTCCCGACCGCGTCTGCGTCACCGTGTCGATCGCGTTCTTCGCCATGATCAGCCCGCGCGGTTCACCGGCCAGCACGTGCACCTGCGCCAAAGCGAGGTCCGCGACCCCGCCCTCGCGCCGGTCGGTGCCCTGCTGGAAGGTCTGCACCGACGTCATCAGGATCGCCTCGGCAGTGTCGAGCTGACCGAGATGCAGACAGGTCAGCCCCGTGGTCAGATCCATGTCCCCCCGCGCGTGCGCATCCGGCGGTGCCCACTTGTCCCGCGCCTTGGCCAGCTGCGCTCGGGCCTGCCTTCTGGTGGAGTCCGTCGCGTCGTCCAGCCTGGACAGCGCGAATGCGGACACCACCGACAGCTCCGCTCGCAGCACTGGCACTCCGGGATTGTCGCGCGGTGCCTCGCTCAAGCGCAGGCCGCCCAGCTGGGTCAGCTTGAGCGCGTCGTTGGGCTCGGACCGCTCGACAAGCATCATCCCGGCGTGGCGCAGCGCATACGCCGCCCGATAGGGATCACCGGCGTCGATGGCCAGCTGCACGCTGCGGGCGAAGTGATGGTGAGACCTGGCGACCGCACCGCTGTCGTGGCAGCACCACGCGACGATGGTGTGCAGGTCGGCCAGCGCAGCCCGCAGAGCCTGCCGGGTGGCGTCGGAAGCATCCACGGTGAGCCACTGATCAGCCCACTGCGCCAAGGCGACGGCGGGCGCACCCTGGCCGCCGTAGGTGCGCGCCAGGATGCGCAGGTGCCCGGTGTAGGACCGGATCACCGCGACGTCGGTCATGCCGATCCGGACGGGCAGCTCGGTGGGCATGGCCGGGATGGGCAGTCCGTCGTTGAATTCCCCGAGCCCCGTGACGATGCCACCGAATGTGGTGACCCCGCCCAGCGCGAGCAGGTGCCTGCGCAGCATCTCCGCGCTCACCCCCTCGACGGGCTCGGCGACCGTGACGCCCTCACTGTAGGCGCCGTCCTCGCCGGGGGCATGCGTCAGAAGCCGCAGGAACGGGCGGGGCACCCCGAGGCCATCGGCGATGCGCTCCAGCACGGTGGCGTCGCGCACCTGCCGGCCGCCGTGGATGATCTCTGAGACCTCGGACTGGCTCTGCCCGGCGCGCCGCGCGATCTCCCGCTGGGAGACCCCGCCCTGATACAGCATCTGGTACACGGCGGGGATGTCGCGGGCGGCAAGCGCCCTGCGCGCGTCGGGGCGCATGTACCACGGGAGCGCGGCACCCTTGTCGACGCTCTGCAGCTGCCTGGTGATGTCGTCGTCGTGTCCGTAGCCCATGGTGCTCACCGTCTCTCCTCGGTGCGTGTGTGACCGGGGACACAGTAGTGCCCCGGTAGGCTCATGATCCGCCTGGCGCTGGTGTGCCTGCACCGTCCGGGGCCGGGGCAATCGGCGGGGC
>DATHTJ010000191.1:0-8439 GCA_035463315.1 Pseudonocardiaceae bacterium | reverse complement strand
AACCAGCTCAGGACGGGGGCGCCAACGGCGAGTAGCAGCCAGAGCCGCAGCCGGGCGGACAGCAATGCCCACATGTCATGATCTCCTCACGGATAGAGTCACCAGCCGGCAGGCGCGACCGGCTGTGTAGATGAGGCTGGCCCCCGCGATCGACTAGACCCCAGTATCCACCGACGAGCAAGATCACGCAGCCGCACGCCACGCCGCCGAACCCCTGTGCGTTGATCCCTCGCGGATCTCCGTTCACCACGGAATTGTGTTGAACGCGTTCATCGCTGGCGCTTCCCCATCGTTGATCGCACGTTCCTGAGGGGCCGGGATGTGGGCCGGAGGGTAATTGGCAGGCTTGGCAGGTGTCAGATCAGCAGAACATCTACATCCACGGCCACCATGACAGCGTGCTGCGGTCGCACCGCTGGCGGACGGTGCGCAACTCCGCCGCGTACCTGATCCCGCACCTGCGGCCGGGTCAGCAGGTGCTTGACCTCGGCTGTGGTCCCGGCACCATCACCATTGATCTCGCCCGGCTGGTGGCGCCGGGCACCGTGGTGGGCATCGACAACGAACCGGCGCCGCTCGGTCCGGCCCTCGCCGACGCCCAGCGGCAGGGCGTCAGCAACGTGTCCTTCGCCGTAGGCGATGTGCACCAGCTGAACTACCCGGACGCCACGTTCGACATCGTGCACGCCCATCAGCTCCTGCAGCACCTGGTGGAGCCCGTCGCCGCGCTGGAAGAGATGCGCCGGGTGTGCAAGCCGGGCGGCTACGTCGCGGCCAGGGACGCCGACTTTGCTGCGATGACCTGGTACCCGCTGGATGCCCGCCTGGACCGCTGGCTCGACATGTATCACCGCGTCGCCCGCAGCAACCGCGCCGAGCCGGACGCCGGGCGGCGGCTGCTCTGCTGGGCCCGAGCAGCCGGGTTCAGCGAGATCACCGCCTCTGCCACGGCCTGGTGCTTTGCCACGCCGGAGGAACGCGCGTGGTGGGGCGGCCTGTGGGCGGACCGGGTCACCAGCTCTGCGCTCGCCCACCAGGCGCTGAGCAGGCACCTCGCCACCCGCCAGGACCTCGAGGACATGGCAATCGCGTGGCGTCAGTGGGCCGAGCAGGACGACGGGTGGTTCGCCGTCCTGCATGGTGAAGTGTTGTGCCACGGCTGAACCGCTATCGGCGCGCCTTACGGAGCTGTGCGTGGTCGCTTGGCCGCTGGCCTTGTGGACACCTGGCCGCCTACACCGTGGTCATCTGGATGCTCACTCGGGGGTTGCCGGGGCGAGCGGGAGCAGGATCTCGAAGCGACAGCCCGGGCCGTGATTGCGGGCCTCAATGTGACCGGAATGCGCCTCGACGAGGCCCCGCGCGATGGCCAGGCCCAGGCCGGCGCCGGACTCGTCGGCGGGTGCCGGGGTGCGAGCGGTGTTGCCGCGGTAGGCAACGTCGAAGACCCGCTCCAGATCGTGCTCGGGAATGCCGCCGCAGGCGTCGTCGACGCGCAACCAGGCCTGTCCCTCGCGGGCTCCCGCGGCAACCACCACGGTGCCGTCCGGCGGGGTGTGCCGGATCGCGTTGGACAGCAGGTTGCGGACCACCCGGGCCAGCTCCGGGTCACTGCCCTGCACCACCGGCCACTCGCTGTCGGCGTCGGCCTGCAGCCGGACGCCCTTGCGAGCGGCGGTGACGGCTTCAACGGCCAGGGCCTCGGAGACGACCTCGCCCAGCGGTATCGCGGACAGCGTCAACCGCAGTGCCCCGGAGCTGATCCGGGAGAGCTGGAACAGGTCATCGACCATACCGGTCAACCGCTGCGTCTGCTGCCCGATCCGCTGCGCGTACTGGGCAACCTCGTCCGGGTCGGTCACGACACTGTCGGCCAGTGCCTCAGTCATCGCCCGGATCCCGGCCAGCGGGGTGCGCAGGTCGTGGCTGATCCAGGCGACCAGCTCGCGTCGGGCCGACTCGGCCGCCCGGTCCTTGGCGTTGACCTCCCGCTGCCAGGTCACCTCCCGCGCGATGCCGCGACCGAGCAGCAACGCGGTCGGCACGCTCACCGCGGCCACCACGGCGCCCACGGCGAGCTCGGTGGTCAGTCGGGGAGTGAACATCCACCCGTTGGCGCCCAGCACCCCGGCCAGGGTCGCGGCCACCGGCACCAGCACCAGCACGGTGACCGCGGCGGTGATCGAGTACCGGCGCATGTAGTGCAGCAGCAGCGCGCCGAGCAGGGCCACCGGCAAGGTGCACAACAACACGACCGGGCAGACGTGGCGCAGCTCGTCAAGCACCACGATCACTCCTTGCCGTCGTAGCGGTAGCCCACTCCCCATACTGTCGCGATCCGCTGGGGGGCGGTGGGGTCAGCCTCCACCTTCTCCCGCAACCGTCGCACGTGGACGGTCACCGTGGAGTGATCGCCGAAGGTCCAGCCCCAGACCTGGTCGAGCAGTTCGCTGCGGGTGAAAGCCTGACCCGGGTTCCGGATCAAGAAGGCCAGCAGGTCAAACTCCCGCACGGTGAGTCCCAACTCCTGCCCGTCCAGTACCGCCCGGCGCGCCGCCACGTCGACCATCAGCCCGTCGTCAGTGACCGGCGGCAGCTGGGTCACCGGCTGCGCGGAGCGAGCCCGGCGAAGCACCGAGGCGACCCGGAGCACGAGCTCGCGGGGGCTGAACGGTTTGGTGATGTAGTCGTCCGCGCCGAGCTCCAGGCCGGCGATGCGATCCTCCTCCTCACCCAGGGCGGTGAGCATGACGACCGGCACCGGGCTCGCGGCCCGCAACCGTCGGCACACTTCCAGACCAGGCAGGCCAGGCAGCATGAGATCCAGTACCACGAGGTCGGGAGGGGTGGCCTCGACTGCGCGCAGCGCCTCCGCACCGTCCCCGGCGACCGTCACGTGGTAACCGGCGCGGCCCAGGTAGCGGCCGACGACGTCACGCACCATCACGTCGTCATCAACGACGAGAATGACACCGCCCGCACTCATGATGCACCTCGCTGCCCGGCGCCACGGGGGACCGCGCGCTGGCGAATTCTGGCGACGCGCACTGCCAGGGTCGCCGCGGAGATCGCGAAGAGCACCGCGGTCACGGCCAGCCAGCGCGGCAGGAACGGCTGCGCCGACAGGCCGGAGGCGTCCAGGTAGGTGGCCGTGGGCAGCCGCAGGATCAGCGGGGACCACACCAGCAGCAACACCCCCGAGACCACCGCAGGTACCCGCAGGTGGTTCAGCCATGGCACGCCAGCCACGGTGGCCAGCGCGGGGCGGCGACGCAGCAACGCGACGAGTGCCGCGTCCACTCCGGCGTAGAGCGGGAAGAGCACCAGGTCGTGGACGACGGCGCTGCCGACGAACCAGGCACCGACACCCACCGGATTACCGGACAGCAACCGGACACCGGCGTAGCCGGCCACCACGAAGCTGGCCAGCAGCGCCAGCAGCGCGACCGGTCCGTGGCGGCTCACGGCAGTGCCTCCGAAGCCGGCAGGAACGTCATCCGGGTTACCCACTTGGTGTTATGCACTCCGGGCAGGGCCGGCACCACCACCCGAGCTGGGAAGCCGTGGTCAGCTGTCAGGTCCGCGCCGTTGACCCGCAGCGCGAGCAGGGCGTCACGCGCCCCGACCTGCCCTGCGGACAGGGTCGCCGAACCGAAACCGCCGCCGCGCTGCAGCGACTCGACGAACAACCGGGCATCGGACGGCGCGCCCACGAGCCCGGCGAGGTCAGCCAGCCGTAGCCCGGTCCAGGTCTGCACGCCGGTGGACCAGCCCTCCACGCAGGCAATCGACAGCCGGGCGGTGTGCTGCGGCAGGGCGAGCAGCTGGGCGCGGGACAGCGACATCGCAGATGTCCCTGCCGTGGTCGCCGGTCCGGTGAGCTCCAGCCGCCAGCTCTCATCGACCGGGCCGATCCCGGCCGCGGCGGCGGTCTTGTTGACTTGGAAGTCGGCGGGACCGTCGCCCACGTCCTGACCGCGCGGTGCCAGCAGCGCGGTCGACCGGGCCGGGCCGCCGATGGTCTGGCCCACGCTGAGCCCGAACAGCGCCAGTGAGCTGGCCGTGACCATGCCCAACGCACCACGCCGCGAGATGGTCGGCGGGGCGGGATCGGGGGGCACCAGGTGGTCAGGGTCAGGTTCCTCCGGGGTGGTCGCCGACAGTGGGGTGCGCAGCTCGCTGCGCATGCTGCGGGTGCGCAGTGCGCTGACCATCCGAGGCAGCCGCAGCCCTACGTGCACGACGAACGCGGACATGAACACCCACGCCCCGTAGTAGTGCGCCTGGTAGAAGCTGAACGGCCAGGCGTAGAAGTACTGGATGTTCATCACGCCGGTGACCAGCTCGAACACCGCGCCGCCGACGAGCAGCAGCAGCGAGGCGCGCTCCAGCAGGTGAGTGATCGACCGGGCCGGCGGCCACTCGAACAGCTTGGGCAGCACCGACCACAGCTTGGCCAGCACGATCGGGATGAGCACCAGGCCGAGCGTGACGTGCACGCCCTGGATCACCCAGTACAGCCAGGACGGACCGGCCGGCCAGGTCGGCAGCCACGAGCCCAGCAACCCCTTGTCCGGCGTGGTGTCGTTGCCGGTCGCCAGGTTGGGGTTGTAGGCGGCGTAGGAGGCCAGGCCGGTGAGGAACATCAGCGTGATACCGGGCAGCAACGCCGCGCCGAGCACCGCCGTGAACCATGGTCCGCGTAGCGGACTACGCCAGAAGCCGGCCCGGAACGGTCCTGGCGGAGGGTGCTCGGCTACTCGACGAGCCCACCGGCGCAGCACGGTCATGGTCATGACGTTAGCTCCCCCCGTAACTCTATGGGGGGCAGGTGTGGGCTTACCGTCCGCTGACGTGGCGCAGCTCGATGAAGCAGCGGCCCCCGCAGTGCCGGTTGCCGATCCGCAATCCGAGCTGTGCGGCGAGCGCGGCGAGTGTCTGCAGTCCGGCGACCGCCCAAGGGAACCAGGGCCCCGTAGCGGCACCGGCTACCTGGAGCCTGGCGGCCCCCCGCCACAGCCCGGCTCCGGGGTGCTCGGCTTCGACCAGCATGGTGCCATCGGGGCGGAGCAGCGCAGCACAGCGCAGCAGCAACCGCACCGGGTCCCCCCCGATGCCGATGTTGCCGTCGGCCAGTAGCACGTGGTGCCACCGTCCCTCGCCGGGCAGCGGGGCGAAGACGTCACGATGCAGCACTGGCGCACCGCGCGAGTGGCACTGCCGGACGGCACTGTGCGAGCAGTCCACGCCCAGCGCGGGCACGCCGCGACCAGCCAGCTCGGCCACCAGCCGGCCCGGCCCGCAACCCAGGTCCAGCGTCGGCCCGATGCAGCGGTCTAACAGCCAATCGTCCTCACCGTCGGCGGGTGCCAGCCAGCGCTGGACGGCCACCGGAAGTATCCGCCCGTCGTCGCCGACGAGCCGGGCAGGCCGACCGGCCAGGGCGGCGTCGAAAACCGCGGCCTGACTGGCGTTCACCGGCCGCTGCCCAGCTGGGGCGCCAGTGCGGCAACCGCGGCGGCGAACCGTCCCCCGGGCACTTCGGCGGCCACCTTGGTGGCGTCCTCCCAGGTGTCTACATCGGATAGCTCGGGCAGCTCCACCACCCGGCACCCGGCGGCCCGCAGCACGGCCAGGGTCCGTGCCCCGGTGTCCGGGAGCGACGTCGGAACAGGGGCGATCAGTTCGGCCACCGCGGGTCGCCGCACCCCCAGCGCCCACCAACCACCATCGGCCGCCGGCCCGTACACGGCGTCCACACCGTCGCCCTCGAGCAGGTCCAAGCACTGGCCGAATAGCACGGCATCGACCTGCGGGGTATCCATCCCGACCTGCAGCACCGGCAGGTGGCCAGCCACCGCGGCGGCGTCAGCGTGGGAGGTGGCGATCCGCTGGCCCAGCGTCGTCCCGCGCTGGGACAGCACCGTGGTGGCCCGCAACCGTACGGTCAGCGCGGTGGCGTCGACCGCTTTCGCGAGGTCACCGGTCAGCGCCACCACGGGTGTCACATGGGGCACTGCCAGTACCGCGTCCAGGGTGTCCAGCAAGGCCGCCGCGGCGATACGAGCGGCCTGATCCGGGGTGGCCGGCGGGCACAGCCGGGTCTTCACCTCCCCCGGCACGGGTGCCTTGGCCAGCACCAGCAACGCGGCACGCGGAGCGCGGCACGCGGCACGCCAGTCATCTCGCGGCACGACCGACGACCCCCTCTTCGCGAGCGCTGCAAGAAGTATCCGGCTCCGCAGCGTGCCCAGACCTTACCTCTCGGTGACATCCGACCAGCGTGTCTCGGAAGTTCGCCGTGCGAGTCGTTCAACTTCCGTTGAATATGGCTGACGGATGTCTCAGCAACGAGAGCGTTCCTCCCCCGAGCCGCCATCGGGCGCGCGCCGTTTCGCAGGCTTGGCACCGTGAAGGCTCCGAGTTCATGATCGATGGCGAACGGCCTGCCTGGGCCTGCGACGCGATCTGGTGCAACTCATTCCGTACCTACGGCGGCCCAGCGTTGAGGTGAGATGCGGCTGATCGACCCGAGGCTTCAGGAAGCGTCGTGAGGCTGAGCCCACGATCCTTCTCCGCAGCGAGTTCGAGCAACCGGGAACCGCCGTAGCGCTCGCGAAGCAGGATCACATCGAGGAGTCGCGTGGCTCCGCACGTCCCCACAACGCGAGCGTCTTGTCCGCTGCCGACTCAATCCGTAGTTCATCCTCGGCGAGGACAGCCCGGATGGTTGCGCAGAGTTCCAGCGCCTCGCCCGCATTCCATTCGGTGAAGAGATCCACATCACGAGTGGTGCGGTCCACCCGCCCGGCCCGCTCCGCCCGCTGAATGCGGTGGGAGGCGGAAAGCGCGCAGAACCTTGTCGGCGATCTGTTCTGGGGTGTCGGCGAGGTCGACGGTAATGCCGGGCTCGTCGGCGCCCAGCGGCTCGAGTGCGGCGTACTGGGAGTCCAACAGCTCAGGTGGCATGAAGTGTCCGCGGCGGGTTGCCAGCCGCTGCGCGACCAGCTCCTGCGGCCCCGCCAGATGCACCATCCGGACGTCCGGACCCGCACCGCGCAGGACATCCCGGTAGGCGCGGGTCAGCGCCGAGCAGCTGACCACAGCGCACTCGCCGCGGGTGGCTCGCTCGGCAAGCCAGGACGCGATCGACGCCAACCAGGGCGCACGCAGGGTGGCATCGAGTGGACGCCCGGCGGCCATCCTGGCGATGCTCGACGAGGGGTGGAAGTCGTCTCCCTCGGCAAGCGCGCAGCCGGTCCGGCTGGCAAGCAGCGCTGCCACGGTGCTCTTGCCCGAACCGGACACGCCCATCACGACCAGCAGCATTCCTGCACCCCATCCCCCGAGGGATCCTCCCACTAAGGGAGGTGGGCGTGGTGTACCGCCCCTAACGTGGTGGCATGGCTCAGGCAACTGCTGCATCAAAGACGACACCACCCGTTCGGCCCGAACCGGACCGCAACCTGGCACTAGACCTGTTGCGCGTCACCGAGGCAGCTGCGATGGCGGCGGGCCGGTGGGTCGGCCGCCGCGACAAGGACGGTGCCGACGCTGCGGCCGTGGCGGCGATGCGGGCGATGATGGGGACCGTCGCGATGGACGGCGTGGTCGTCATCGGCGAGGGCGAGAAGGACGACGCCCCGATGCTCTACAACGGTGAGCGGGTCGGCTCCGGTGCCGGGACACCTTGCGATGTCGCCGTCGACCCGGTCGATGGCACCACGCTGACCTCCAAGGGCATGGGCAACGCGGTGTCGGTGCTCGCGGTCGCGCCCCGCGGTGCCATGTACGACCCGTCCGCCGTGTTCTACATGGACAAGCTCGTCGCTGGCCCCGACGCCATCGGGGTGGTCGACATCCGGCAGTCCCCGGAGGAGAACATCGCTGCTCTGGCCCGCGCCCAGGGGTGCGCGCCGGAGGACATCACGGTCTGCATGCTCGACCGGCCGCGGCACGATGAACTGGCCAAACGGGTGATCCACGCCGGCGCCCGGATCAAGTTCATCACCGATGGCGACGTCGCCGCGGCAGTGATGGCCGCGACCTCCGACTCGGGCGTCGACCTGCTACTCGGGATCGGCGGCACCCCGGAGGGCGTGATCACCGCCTGCGCGATCCAGTGCCTCGGCGGTGTGCTCCAGGGCAAGCTGCACCCCCGCAGCGACGAGGAGAAACAGCGCGCCGACGAAGTCGGCCTCGACCTCGACGCGGTGCTGACGACCGACGACCTGGTCAGCGGCAACGACTCATTCTTCGTCATGACTGGGATCACCGACGGCGAGTTGCTCCACGGAGTGCGCTATGGGCGGGACCGCGCCATCACCGAGTCACTGGTGATGCGCTCCCGCAGCGGCACCGTCCGCCAGGTCCGCAGCACCCACCACCTCGACCGCCTAGCCCTCTACAGCACCATCGACTACCGCCACGCGTGACCCA
>DATHTJ010000190.1:0-1962 GCA_035463315.1 Pseudonocardiaceae bacterium | reverse complement strand
GGCGATCCAGAGCCAGCTTCGGTATCGATGACGCGACCGGTGATAGTGGCAGCGTCCGCACACGATCAGCGTCTCGTGGTGCTGGACGTCGTCTGCGTCTTGACCTCAACTTTGGTTGATGTTTTAGCGTGCCAAGGGCCGGAACGGAAAACCGGTCGCCGCCGGGCTCCAGGCCCGTCATCATTGCCGAAACTGTCAGACCCGTCCGTCAGGCTGAGCTGACCGACACGGGACAGGAGCCAACCGATGAACCACGCGATCTGGGCCGAAGGGCTGGTCAAGCGCTTCGGCGAGACCACCGCCCTGGACGGGGTGGATCTCGCGGTCCGCACCGGCACCGTGCTGGGTCTGCTCGGCCCCAACGGCGCGGGCAAGACCACCGCCGTTCGCGTCCTCGCCACCCTGTTGCAGCCGGACGCCGGGACCGCCATGGTTGGCGGCTACGACGTGGTCCGCAACGCCCATCAGGTGCGCCAGCTGATCGGGCTGACCGGGCAGTACGCGGCGGTCGATGAAGCCCTTACCGGCACGGAGAATTTGCAGCTCATCGGCAGGCTGCTCGGGATGCCGCGGCAAGACACCAAGCAGCGCGCCCGCGAGCTGCTCACCAGATTCGGTCTGGCGGACGCGGCAGGACGGGCGGCGAAGACCTACTCCGGAGGCATGCGCCGCAGACTCGACCTGGCGGCGAGCCTGGTCGGCCGGCCGCAGTTGCTCTTCCTCGATGAGCCGACCACGGGGCTGGACCCGCGGAGCCGTCTCGACCTGTGGAGCATGGTGCGCGGCCTGGTGGCCGATGGTGTCACGGTGCTGCTCACCACGCAGTACCTGGAGGAGGCCGACAAGCTCGCCGACGAGATCGTGGTCATCGATGACGGTCGGGTTATCGCGACCGGGACACCGGAGGAGTTGAAGGCCAGGACCGGTGCCCGATTCCTCGCCGTGCGACCGGCGGATCACGCGGACCTGCCCATCGTGATCTCCGTGGTGGGGGACCTCACCGGTGTCACGCCAGAGGTAGAGGGCCAGTTGGTGACGGCGCCGGTCACCGATCCCGCGTTGCTGCCGGCTGCGGTGCGCTGGCTCGACGACGCCGGAGTGGTCATCACCGAGCTCACGCTCCGCAACTCCAGCTTGAACGAGGTGTTCCTCTCCCTGACCGGGCATCCGGCGCAGGAGTCCACGCAGATCGAAGGAGCCCTCGTATGACCGCCGCGACCGCAACCGCACCCGCCGCACGGGAACTGGCTCCCAGGGTCAGTCCCGTCGAAGGGCTACGGCAGACGAGGACCCTCGCGTGGCGCACCCTGGTGCAGATCAGGCACAGCCCGTGGGAGCTGGCGGACTTCAGCATTCAGCCGATCATGTTCGTGCTGCTGTTCACCTACGTGTTCGGCGGCGCGATCTCGGGATCGATCGGCGAGTACCTGACCTTCGCGCTGCCCGGGATCATCGTGATGAACATGTTCTTCGTCACCGTGTACGTCGGCATGGGGCTCAACATGGACCTGACCAAGGGTGTGTTCGACCGGCTGCGCTCGCTGCCGCTCGCGCGGTGGGCGCCACTGACCGGCCGCATCGCCGCTGACCTGGTGAAGCAGGCATGCTCGATCGCTCTGCTGCTCGGCATCGGCACGGTCCTCGGCTTCCGGATCGGCACCTCGACGATCGATGTCCTCGCGGCGGCCGTCCTGATCCTGGTCTTCGCGCTCGCCTTCTCCTGGGTGGCGGTGCTGGTTGGCGTGCTCGCCAAGGGCCCGGAGCAGGTGCAGCTCTTCAGCATGATCGCGCTGTTCCCGATCACGTTCATCAGCAACGTCTTCGTGCCGACCGGGACGATGCCGGGCTGGCTGCAGGCGTTCGTGAACGTCAACCCGGTGACGCTGCTCTCCGACGCATCCCGCGGGCTCATGGTCGGCGGTCCGGTGGCGGGGCCGGTTCTCGGGTCGCTGCTGTGGGCGG
>DATHTJ010000189.1:0-2056 GCA_035463315.1 Pseudonocardiaceae bacterium | reverse complement strand
TGCACGCCAGCGGCCTGGAGATGCGCGATCATCCGCGATGACATGTTCATCGACCAGGGCGTGACCAGCCGGATGTGGCTCCACGCCGTCACATTCGCCGCCACCGAGGCCGCCGACTCGTACACGGTGCAAGGCCAACCGTTGTCCAGGCAGGCCAACGCGGCGTCCAGGCCGATCGGCCCAGCGCCGAGAATCGCGACACGGCCCGGTCCGTCTGTCACGTGAGCTCCGTCAGCTCGGTTCCGCTCGATGCGCCCGTAATGTGTGCGCTATTCCAGCATGTGTTCGGTGCTGGCGGGGAGATCGGATCAACAATGGTGAGCAAGCCGGTGACGGTGTCGATCGTGGTGCCCGCGCTCAATGAGGCAGCACGCATTGAGGGCTGCCTGCGACGGTTGCGCAGCGACTTCCCCGACTGTGCGCTCGTGGTGGTGGACGGCGGCAGTACCGACCGGACCTTTGACCTCGCGACACGGCATGCCCACACCGTCCGCAGCGCGCCAGGCCGCGCTACCCAAATGAACGTCGGTGCCGCATTGAGCACCGGCGACATTCTCTGGTTCATCCACGTGGACTGCCTGATCCCGGCCAACGCTCTCGACCTGCTGCAGCGCGCGATGCTCGACCCCGCCGTGGTCGGAGGGGGCCTGCAACTGCGCTTCGACCAGCGCACCCTGGGCCTGGCCTGGTTAGCAGCCACCTCCAACCAGCGGGCGCGCCGGCTGCACTGGATATTCGGTGACCAGGCGATGTTCGTCCGCCGTGACGTGTTCGAGTCGGTGGGTGGCTTCCCTGAGCTGCCCCTCATGGAGGACCTCGAGATGTCCCGCATCCTGCGCCGACGTGGCCGGCTCGTCATGCTGCCGGCCACCGTGACCGCCTCGGCCCGGCGGCTGGTCGAGCAAGGGCCGTGGCGCATGACCGTGCTGATGCAGCTGCTCAAACTGCAATACCTGCTCGGCGTCGACCCGGAGCGGATTCGCCGACGCTACGAAGCCGGCACCCGCCGCGGGCGCCGACGCCGGTCGGTGCCCGCCTAGGATCGAAAAATTCTCGCTGGTCAGCGGGGCAGCAGCAGGAGCTTTCCGGTGGTGCGGCGGCCCTGCAGGTCCTCGTGGGCGCGGCGGGCCTCGGCCAAGGGGTACCGGCCGCCGATGCTGATCCGTAGCGACCCGTTCTGGATTGCGTCGAACACCTCGCCGGCGCGCCAGGTGAGCTCGTCGCGGGTCGCGACATAGTCCGCCAGCTTCGGCCTGGTGAGGAACACGGAGCCGGCCGAGTTCAGCCGCTGCGGATCCACCGGGGGCACCGGGCCGCTGGCCGCGCCGTAGAGCGCGAGCATCCCGCGTGGGCGCAGCGAGGCGAGGCTGGCGTCGAACGTCGACGCGCCCACTCCGTCGTAGACCGCGGCGACGCCGTCACCACCGGTCAGCCGGCGGACCTCGCCGGCTACGTCGTCGATCTCGGTGTAGCGGATCACGTCCGCCGCGCCGGCTTCCCGAGCCAGCCGTTCTTTCTCCGGGGTGGACACCGTGCCGATCACCCGGCCGCCGCGAGCGGTAGCCAGCTGGGTGAGCAGCTGGCCCATCCCGCCCGCTGCGGCGTGGACCAGCACGGTGTCGCCGGGCTGCACGGGGTGCACGGACACCGTCAGGTAGTGCGCGGTCATGCCCTGCAGCAGGCTGCCCGCGGCGGTCTCGGAGTCCACACCTTGGGGCACCGGCACGGCCTGCTCGGCGGGCACCACAGCAAGCTCGGCGTAGCTGCCGAAGCTCGTCGCCCACGCCACCCGGTCGCCGACCGCGACGCCACCGGTGTCGGGTCCCACGGCCGTGACGGTGCCGGCGCCCTCCGAACCGGGAATGAACGGCAGCGGCATCGGGTACGCGCCGCTGCGGTGGTAGGTGTCCAGGTAGTTGACCCCGGCTGCGGCGAGTTCGACGAGCAACTGGCCGGGGCCGGGCTCCGGGACGGGCAGCTCGGCGAGCCGCAGGACTTCGGGGCCGCCAGTCTCGGTGACCTGGATCGCGCGCATGGCGGCAGCCTACGAGCCGCC
>DATHTJ010000188.1:0-31207 GCA_035463315.1 Pseudonocardiaceae bacterium | reverse complement strand
TCGCCAGCGCGCAGGCCATCGCCGTGCCCCAGGCGCCGGCGCCCAGCACCACGACGAGCGCGCGCGGCGGGCCGGCGGGCGCGCGCGCAGGCACGACGGCAGCGCCGGCCGGCGTCGTCATGCCACCCTGCGCTGCCCCGCGCCCCGGATCACTGCTTGGTGGTGCTGGCGGGGGTGATCAGCCCGGCATTGCCCTGCTGCTGCTGGGCCAGCCGCTGCTGGTACATCGCCTCGAAGTTGATCTCCGCCAGATGAATCGGCGGCAGGCCGGTGCGGTTGATGAGGTCGGCCACGTTGGCGCGCAGGTACGGGTAGACGATGCCCGGGCACACCACGCCCAGGATCACCTCGACCTGATCGGTCGGGATGTTGCGCATCTCGAAGATGCCGGCCTGCTTGCACTCGATCAGGAACAGCACCTTGTCCTTGATCTTGGCCGTGGTGGTCACGCGTACCACGACTTCCTGGATGCCCTCCAGGATCTGGCTGTTGGTGACCTCCAGCTGCACGTCGACCTGCGGCGCCTCCTGCTCGAGGAAGATCTGCGGCGCATTGGGCAGCTCCAGCGAGGCGTCCTTCAGGTAGACGCGTTGCAGCTGGAACACCGGCCCTTGCGCGTTGCCGCTTGCCGCGGCATTCGTTTCTTCTGCCATCTTGCTTCCTGTCGTTGAAAAGAGCTGCCCTCTCGCTGCGCGCGATGGTGGCTCACGATGAGGCCTGCCGTCAGCCGGCAAGCAGGGGAACGAGCTTGCCGTCGCGATCGAGCGCCGACAGGTCGTCAAAGCCGCCCACGTGCGTGTCGCCGATGTAGATCTGCGGCACGGTGCGGCGGCCGGTCTTCTCGATCATCTCGTCCTTCCTGGACGGATCGAGATCGATCCGGATCTTCTCGATCTCGGTCACGCCGCGCGCCTTCAGCAGCAGTTCGGCACGCTGGCAATATGGGCACACGGCGGTGCTGTACATGCGGACGGGAGCGGTCATGTCGGTTGCCTTCCGGTGTCTTCGCTTGTGGCGGGCTGGTCGCGTGGATGCGCCTGACTTCAGGCTTACTTGCGGATAGGCAAGCCGGCTTCCCGCCAGCTCGCCAGCCCGCCGGCCAGCACATACACCTCGCCAAAACCGGTCGCGCGCAGCGTGGCCGCGGCGGGGCCGGCCGTGCGGCCGGTGTCGCACACCACCAGCACGGGCTTGTCCTTCTTCAGCTCGCCGGCGCGATCCTTGAGCGTGGCGCCCGGGATGTTCTTGGCGTTGGGCAGCGAGCCCTTGGCAAAGTCCTCGGTGCTGCGCACATCCACGATCTGCGCGCTCTTGCTGTTGATGAGCTGGGTCGCCTGCAGCGTGGTCAGTGAAGGCCCGCCGGCACGGTTGCGCACCAGGGGCCAGACCAGCATCGCACCGCTGATAAAGGCGATCGCGATCAGGAAGATGTTGTCGATGAAGAATTGCACGGCGATGGGTCCGGCTGACTTGGGTCGGGTGGCGCGATCGGAGTGCCCTCGCGGGTGGGACCAATGCGGCCCCGCCCGGACGGAAGGCTCAAGGGGCGCGAATTATAGTTGCGGACCCCACCAAGGCCGCCGGCGCTGCCCCGCCAGCGGCTGCCCGCACAAACCCGAATCAGAGCGCCCCATGATCAAGCTCGTGCTGATGCGCCACGGCGAGAGCCAGTGGAACCTCGAGAACCGCTTCACCGGCTGGACCGACGTCGACCTCACCGACAAGGGCCGCGCCGAGGCCAAGGCGGCCGGCGAGCTGCTCAAGCGCGAGGGCTACGGCTTCGACATCGCCTACACCTCCGTGCTCAAGCGCGCGATTCGCACGCTGTGGATCACGCTCGATGCGCTCGATCAGATGTACCTGCCGGTGGTGCACACGTGGCGCCTGAACGAGCGGCACTACGGTGCGCTGCAGGGCCTGAACAAGGCAGAAACGGCGGCCAAGTATGGCGACGCGCAGGTGCTGGTGTGGCGCCGTGCCTACGCGATCGCGCCCGATCCCCTGCCCGCGGGCGATGCGCGCTCGGCCATCAACGACCCGCGCTACAAGCACCTGAAGCCGGAAGAGATCCCCGCGACCGAGTGCCTGAAGGACACGGTAGCGCGCGTGGTGCCATTCTGGAACGACTCGATCGCGCCCGCCCTGCAGCGCGGCCGCCGGGTGCTGGTGGCCGCGCACGGCAACTCGCTGCGCGCGCTGGTCAAGTACCTGGACGGAATCGACGACCAGACCATCGCCGGACTCAACATCCCGACCGGCATCCCGCTGCGGTACGACTTCGATGATCGGCTGCGGCCCGTCACTCGCGGCGGGACCTACCTCGATTCCGACGCGACGTTAGACGTCGGCGCCGCGTTGGCGAGCAAGGGCAGCTGAACTGGCGAGTGAATCCGCGGTGAACGACGGACGAAGATTCGCTGGGTAAGGCGTCGATCCGCTCACTCGGGGTGCTCCAGCCTAGGAGTTCTCCCGGGTTTGGCGTTTACGATTGCCGCGTGACAGTCACAGCCGTCGTGCTCACTGCGATCGGCGTGTTGATCGTGGGGGCTCTGATCGGTCGCCGCGCCAGGACGGTGGCGCCGCAACTGTCCCAGGACGGTGCGACCGTCGCCGAGCTTGTCCAGCGGGTTGTGCTTTCCTCGCACAACGGCGTGGTGCTGCTGGACAGGTCTGGTGACGTGGTGCTGACCAACGCCGCCGCCGTCGAACTGGGCCTGGTCCGCGGGTCGCGTCCGGACGAGCGCGCGGGGAAGGCCGCCGAGCAGGTGCGCGCCACCGGCGAGGTGGTCCAGGTCGATCTCTCCCCCCTGGACCGGGGTAGCCGATCCGGCCGGGAGCCCACCGCGGTGCTCGGCGAGGTCCGACCGCTGGGGGACGGGTTCACCGTCATCGATGCTTCCGATGAGTCGGATGCAGTCCGGCTGGAGGCGACCCGGCGGGACTTCGTGGCCAATGTCAGCCATGAGTTGAAGACCCCGGTCGGGGCGATGGCGCTGCTGGCTGAGGCGGTGCTGGACGCCGCCGATGATCCGCACGAGGTGCGCCGGTTCTGCACCAAGATCCTCAACGAGGCCACCCGGCTGGGCGCGCTGGTCACCGAGCTGATCGCGCTGTCCCGGCTGCAGGGCGCCGAGCGGCTCCCCGCGCTGGCCACCGTCGAGGTCGACGAGGTGGTGCGCGAGGCGCTGGATCGCTGCCGGCTGGTCGCCGAGGCGGCGAACATCCGGATCACCGTCGACCCGCCGAGTGGGCTGTTGCTCAACGGTGACGCGACGCTGCTGGTGACCGCACTGTCCAACCTGATCGACAATGCCGTGTCCTACTCGTCGCCGGGCAGTCCGGTCTCGGTCAGCAGGCGGCTGGCGGACGGTTTCGTTGAGATCGCCGTCACGGACCGCGGCCTGGGCATAGCCGCCGAGCACCAGGAACGGGTATTCGAGCGGTTCTTCCGGATTGACCAGGCGCGCAGCCGAGCTACCGGCGGGACCGGGTTGGGTCTGGCGATCGTCAAGCACGTCGCCGCCAACCACGGCGGTGACGTGCAGCTCTGGAGCCAGCCCGGGACCGGCTCCACCTTTACGCTGAGGGTACCTGCGCATCCGGACAATTCCCCCCATACTCCCACCCAAGTCCCGCGCACCCCGTCGACACCCGAACACGTGGGAGGATCGCTGTGACCAGTGTGCTGATCGTGGAGGACGAGGAGTCATTCGCTGACCCGCTGGCCTTCCTGCTACGCAAGGAAGGCTTCTCGACAGCGGTGGCCGCCACCGGGTCCGCGGCGTTGGAGGAGTTTGATCGCAACGGCGCCGACATCGTGCTGCTCGACCTGATGCTCCCCGGAATGAGCGGCACCGACGTCTGCAAGCAACTGCGGGCCCGCTCCGCGGTCCCGGTGATCATGGTAACCGCCCGGGACAGCGAGATCGACAAGGTGGTCGGTCTGGAGCTCGGCGCCGACGACTACGTCACCAAGCCCTACTCGGCCCGCGAGCTCATCGCCCGGATCCGCGCGGTGCTGCGCCGCGGCGGGGACGTCGACGGCGACGTTGCCCTGGGGCCTGCGGTACTCGAGGCCGGTCCAGTGCGGATGGACGTCGAGCGGCATACCGTCACCGTCGCCGGGCAGGAGGTGGGGCTGCCGCTCAAGGAGTTCGACCTGCTGGAGTACCTGCTGCGCAACGTGGGCCGGGTGCTGACCCGCGGCCAGCTCATCGACCGGGTCTGGGGAGCGGACTACGTCGGCGACACCAAGACCCTCGACGTGCACGTCAAGCGGTTGCGCTCCAAGATCGAACGGGATCCCTCGTCGCCCCAGCACCTGGTGACTGTCCGCGGGCTGGGTTACAAGTACGACGCCTGACATCCGGGGCCAGGTAGCCTGCCTGCCGTGCGGCTTGGCGTGCTCGACGTGGGTTCCAACACCGTCCACCTGCTGGTGGTGGACGCGCACTATGGTGCGCCACCGATGCCCAAGACCTCGGTGAAGTCGATGCTGCGGCTGGCTGAGCAGATGGACGCCCGCGGGGAGATCACCCGCGAGGGGGCCGACCACTTGATCTGCACCGTGCGCGACGCCGTCGACTCGTCGTCGGCGATGGGCTGCGAGGACCTGATGGCCTTCGCCACCTCGGCGGTGCGTGATGCCTCCAATGCCGGTGCGGTGCTCGCCCGGGTGCAGGCCAAGACCGGGGTCGAGCTCGAGGTGCTCTCCGGCGAACAGGAGGCCATCCTCACCTTTCTCGCGGTCCGCCGGTGGTTCGGCTGGTCGGCTGGCCGGCTGCTGATGGTGGACATCGGCGGTGGGTCGCTGGAGATCGCCAGCGGGATCGACGAGGAGCCCGACGTGGCGGTGTCACTGCCACTGGGCGCCGGCCGGCTCACCCGGTCCTGGCTGGCGCACGATCCGCCCCGCCGTCGCGAGCTGGCAAGCCTGCGTGAGCACATCGTCGAGCAGCTCGAAGGGGCGGCCCGGAAGCTGAGCGCGGCCGGCACCCCGGACCGGGTGGTGGGCACCTCGAAGACGTTCCAGTCGCTGGCGCGGCTCACCGGTGCGGCCCCATCGTCGGCGGGTCTGCGGGCCCGCCGTACGCTCACCGACGCCGGCCTGCGCCAGGTGATCGCGTTCATCTCCCGGATGAGCGCCGATGACCTGGCCGAACTGGAGGGGGTCAGCGCCAGCCGATCCCACCAGCTCGTCGCCGGAGCCTTGGTGGCGCAGGCCGCGATGCGCGCCCTGGACGTCGATGAGCTGGATCTGTGCCCGTGGGCGCTGCGGGAGGGTGTGATTCTGCGGAGGCTGGACTGGTTGGAAATCGACCGGACGGCGCAGCTGGAGCGCCGCCCGCCTCGACGGACTGGACGAACGGCGGCTCGGGGGGCACGGTGAGAGATCATGAGGCGTAGTAGCGAGCCTGAAGAGCAGGCCCAGTTCAGCGTGGCTGAGCTGCTGGCTCGGTACGGTGAGCCGGCCCCGACCACCGGGCGACGTCGCCGCCGAGCTCCGGACGACACCGGAACTGTTGCGGACACCGCTGCCCAGCCCCCGATTGCGCAGCCCATCATCGAGCCGAACCGAGTCACGCGAACAGACTCGGCCAGCGTCCCGCCACCTGTCGCCGACCCGCCCAGTCGCTATGGTTCGTCGGCGCGTTATCCGTCCCCGTCATACCTCAACGGTCGTGGCAGCGGACAGTGGACTCCCGCCGTGGAGACCCCCACTGTGAGGACCCCCACGGTGGGGGCCCAGCCCGTTGACCCACCCCCGGGGGTGGCTGGGCGCCGGCCGCTCGCCGCGACGGTGCTGTCCGACGACCCGGCCACCGTCCAGTTCCCCCGGGTGACACCGACGGCCCCGGATCCCGCTCCCTGGCCCGGCCGCCTTCCGAGTGGTGGGGAACCCCCTGCTGGGCTGGGTACCGCCCCCCCTGCCATCCCCGAGCAGACGGTGAACGGCAGGAGGGTCAACGACGAACCCGCCGGTCAGGCCTGGGATCTCGCTGAGGAGCCGGACGAGGAGCCGGAAGACGACGAGCCGGACGTGCCGGAGTATGGCTCCCCGGTGCGGGAATGGGCTGTGATGGTGGCCCAGATCGGGATCGGTGTCGTCGGCGGCGCGGCGCTGTGGCTGATCTGTGAATGGCTCTGGCAGCGGATGCCGGTGGTGGCGCTGGCCGTGGTGCTGGCCGTGATCACCGGACTGGTCTGGGTGGTCCGCCGGGTTCGGCGTGCCGAGGACCTGCAGACGACTGCGATCGCGGTGCTCGTCGGCTTGTTCGTCACCGTGTCCCCGGCCGCGTTGCTGCTCGTCGGTGGCAGATAGGCGGTGTCCCCGGCAAGACCGATCCGGGTAGCCCTGTCCACCGCCTCGGTGTGGCCCGAATCGATCACCGTGGCCTTCGAGCTGGCCGCCGAGCTCGGCTACGACGGCGTCGAGGTGATGGTCTGGGGTGATCCGGTCAGCCAGGACGTCGCCGCCCTCGCGAAGTTGGGGGCCCGTCACCGGATGCCCGTGCTTGCCCTGCACGCCCCCTGCTTGCTGATCACCCAGCGAGTGTGGGCGGCAGATCCGGCGGTTCGGCTGGAGCGCACCGTGCAGGCGGCCCTCGAGTTGGGAGCCGGCGTGGTGGTGGTGCACCCCCCGTTTCGTTGGCAGCGGGACTACGCCACGGGGTTCGCACCGCAGATCGCCGCGCTGGAGGCCTCGTCCGGGCTCACGATCGCGGTGGAGAACATGTTCCCGGTGCGCCGCGGCCGGCTGGAGGTATCCAGCTACGCGCCCTCACCGGACCCGACCGACTTCGGGTACTCGCACTACACGTTGGACCTGTCGCATACCGCCACGGCCCAGGTCAACGCGATGGCGATGGCCCAGCGGATGGGGCCGCGATTGGTGCACCTGCATCTGGCCGATGGCAGCGGCGCCCCACGCGACGAGCACCTGGTGCCCGGTCGGGGCAGCCAACCTTGCGCCGAGGTGTGCCGGGCGCTGGTGGGCCGCGGATTCACCGGCACCGTCGTGCTCGAGGTGAGTACCCGGCGAGCCCGGACCCGCCTGGAGCGCCGCGCCATCCTGACCGAGGCCCTGCTCTTTGCTCGCCTGAACTTGTGAGTCAGCTGGCGTAAGGTCAGTAGGTGGGAGGGGCGGGTTGTGGGTCAGTGCCCGGCCAGCGGGGTATGTGACGAATGGCCGGTTGAACAGTGGTGTGGAGGCTCGTCATGGACGCCGTCGTATTGATCATCATCATCGGAATCGTCGTGCTTGCGGCGGCCGCGCTGTTCGCGGTATGGAGTATCCGTCGGCGTCGGCGCGCCAGCCTCCAGGAGCGATTCGGACCTGAGTACGAGCGCGAGGTGCGAGCGCGCGGCAGCGAGAGCGACGCAGTGCAGCACCTGGGCGAGGTCGCGGATCGGCGCGACCGGCTCAACATCCGCCAGCTGGAGCCCGCAGCCCGGGAGCGTTACACCCGACGCTGGGAGGCTGTCCAGGCCGAGTTCGTCGACCGGCCCGGATCTGCGCTGGACGAGGCTGACCGGCTCATCACGGACGTGATGCACGATCGCGGTTACCCGGTGGAGGACTTCGGTGAGCGTGCCGAGCTCGTTGCCGCGGACCATCCGCAGGTCGTCGAGCATTACCGCGCCGCGCATGCCGCCCGGCAGGCCTATCACGATAACTCGGGCAATTCCGACACTGAGAAGCTGCGACAGGCGTTCGTGCACTACCGCGCGCTGTTCAACGAGCTCGTGCATGGCCGCCAAGACACGTCGAGATAACACCGAGCGGAGGCTTCAGGATGAACACCCGGCGCGAGCACTACGAGGAGCCCGAACGACCAGAGGGCGAGCGGGTACGCGGCGATCTCGACAGTGAGGATCGTGGGGAGGTGCAGACCGGCTATCCGGGTCACCCGGAGCCGGCGCGTCCGGCCGCTGCCGCAGACAGAGAGCCCGTTGCCCCGGACAGAGCACCCGTCGCCCCCCACGCCGGCGCGCCTGACTATGCCGAGCAGCCGGCAACTATCGCGCCCGACGACACCGGACGTGATGGTGGTGCGGGGCAGGTGGGTCTGCTCAACGACGTGGCCGGCCTGCGCGAGGAGTGGCAGCGAGTGCAGGGAACCTTTGTTGATGACCCGCCGCGTGCGGTGCACGAGGCCAGCGTGCTGGTCGACCGGATGTTGGACGAGATCCGCGTGAACGTCGGGAGCGGGCACACCAGCGAGACGACGTCGACCGAGGACCTGCGGGTGAGCTTCCAGCGCTACCGCGAGTTCTTCGACCGCCTGCTCTCGGCGTGATCGGCTGCTCCGGGGAGCCCGCGCGGTCATGATGAGGGCCAGGGTGTCCTGCGCCGTCCGGACCGAGGCCCTGCTCTTTGGCCGCCTGCACCGGTGAGTGGCCCTCCCGAGTCAAGGGTGCGGTCGTGTGTAATGCTCTGCGTAGCGGGTATGTCACCACTGGTCATCAAAGGGGTGTGAAGGCTGGTCATGAACATGATCATCGTCGTTGAGATCGTCGTCGGGATTCTCGTGCTCGCGCTCGCCGTGCGGTTCGCTGTGCGGGACGCTCGACAGCGTCGCGGTGTCACCGAGCCAGCGGGCACCGGCGAGGCGCCCGCGCGTGGCGGCGAGCGCGAGGGCGAAGAGGTCGCCGCGGTGAGTGCCTCGTCGACTGCCCCGGAGCCGCCCGCAGACGCGCGCTAGCGTGCGTCCGTGCGGCGTCCGCTGGACCTCCTGGACGCTGTTCGGCGCGAGTTCTTCTCGTGGCTGGCTCTCGGCCCGATCAAGGCGCAGGGCGACGGTAGCCGCCGACGGTGGCCGGGGTGGGGTGTAGCCGTTGCCGGCTCCGCTCTTGAGTACGCGGCTGCCCTTGGCAACGCGAGAGTCAGGCGTAAGGAGATTCATTCACTGTGACGTACAGTCAGAGGACAACGCAGACCACATCACATCCTGGCAACGGGCTGACGCCACGGCACAAGACCGTCCCAGCTGAGCCGCCCGCACTTCCCCTCAGCGGCCCGCAGTCGGCCGAGCTGGACGGCTGTGTGCCTGCCAAGGGTTTCAGGCGAAGCGATGTTGCGGTCGCCGTAGCAGAGTTCCATGCCGCGTTCAATCTGCCACGTCGGACACAGCCTTCCATCGATGTGGAAAAATCTCTAGAAGCTCTGAGAATTTCGCTACTCGAAGAGGAGGTCGGCGAACTAGTTACCGCAACGCGTGCTCGCGATCTGACTGGGATAGCTGATGCCTTGGCGGATATCACCTACGTAGTGTATGGCACTGCATTGACCTATGGAATCGATCTGGACTCCGTGCTCAGCGAGGTTCATCGATCGAACATGAGCAAGCTGGATCATGATGGTAAGCCGATAATCAGAGCCGATGGGAAAGTGCTGAAGTCTGAACGTTATTCGCCGCCTAACGTTGCAGCTGTGTTACGGCATCAAGTTGCCCTCGGCGAAGCTAAGGCATAGCTGCTCGGTAAGAAAGTAGCGACACCCTTTTCCGTGACCATCTGACTGTTCCTCTCGGCTCAGACCAGCGAGGCATCGACCAGGTCACGATGTTTGGCGTCGAATTCGCGCACCACTGCCGAGCGCGGCGCACCAGCCACGCCACCGGCAGGCTTGGTCTGTTGCGACGGCTGCTATACCGCTCGTGACCTGGCGTCGATACGCGCTAGCGTGCACCTCGTGCTGCGCTCGCTGATCCTGGCCGTTGCCGGCAATCCGACCGTCCGGCGGCTCGTCGCCACTGCCCCGGTCAGCCGGTACGTCGTCCGCCGCTTCGTGGCCGGGGAGAGCACCGAGCAGGCGTTGGCCGCGACCACCGCCCTGGTAGCCGACGGTCTCGCAGTGACCCTGGACCACCTGGGGGAGAGCGTCGGAGACGAGGCCGGGGCGGAATCGACCGTGCACGCCTACCTTGAGCTGCTGGAGCACGTGAAAGCCGACGGTCTGGCCAACCGGGTCGAGGTCAGCGTCAAGCTCTCCGCGGTGGGCCAGCGACTCGACGAGGCACTGGCATTGCGCCACGCCTCCCGGATCTGCGCCGCCGCCGAGCAGGCCGGCACCACCGTCACCTTGGACGCCGAGGATCACACCCTCACCGAATCCACCCTGCGGGTGCACGCCGAGCTACGCCGCAGCTGGCCCGCCACCGGAGCGGTGCTGCAGGCGTATCTGCACCGGACGCTGGACGACTGCCGGGCGCTGGCGGTGGAGGGCGCTCGGGTCCGGCTGTGCAAGGGCGCCTACGCCGAACCGCCCGAGCTGGCCTTCGGGGCGCCGCACGAGGTCGCGCGCAGCTTTGTGCGCTGCGCCAACACCCTGCTCGCCGGACCGGGGTACCCGATGTTCGCCACCCACGACCCCCGGCTGGTCGCCATTGTGGGCGAGCGGGCCCGCTGGTATGGGCGCCCACCGGGCAGCTTCGAGTACCAGATGCTCTACGGAGTACGTCCGGCCGAGCAGCGGCGGTTGGCCGCCGGTGGAGATACCGTCCGGGTGTACCTGCCCTACGGCTCGGACTGGTATTCCTACCTCACCCGACGGCTCGCCGAGCGACCCGGCAACGTCGCGTTCTTCCTCCGCGCGGTGACTGCCGGCAGGTGAACGGTCGGGCGGCAGGGTTGTCGTGCCACTGTGGCACTCTGCGGCCATGACCACGATTGCCATCCTGGGTGCCGGCAAGATCGGCGAGGCTTTGCTGTCCGGAATGCTCGCTGCCGGCCGTAGCCCGGACGACCTGATGCTCACCGAGCGCTACCCCGGCCGGGCTGCCCAGCTCGAGGAGACCTACCTGGTACGCGCGGTCGACACCGCCACCGCCGCGCGGAAGGCCGACGTCCTGGTCGTTGCGGTGAAGCCCCAGGACATCGAACCGCTGCTGGCCGAGCTTGCTGTGCTGATCGACCCGAGCACCCTGGTAGTGAGCTTGTGCGCGGGGCTGCCCACCGCGCTCTATGAGCGTCGGCTGCCCGACGGTGTGCCGGTCGTGCGGGTCATGCCGAACACTCCGATGCTGGTCGGCGAGGCGATGAGCGCGGTGTCCGGCGGTCGCTTCGCCACCGAGGCCCACCTGAAGCTGACCGAGGAACTGCTCGGCAGCGTGGGCAAGGTGGTCCGGGTACCGGAGAGCCAGCAGGACGCCGTCACCGCGCTGTCCGGGTCCGGCCCGGCCTACTTCTTCTACCTGGTCGAGGCAATGATTGACGCGGGGATCCTGCTCGGGCTACCCCGGCCGATGGTCACCGAGTTGATCACCCAGTCCGCGGTCGGCGCGGCCCGGATGCTGCGCGAGACCGGTGAGCATCCGGTGCTGCTGCGGGAGGCGGTGACCTCTCCCGGCGGAACGACGATCATGGCGATCCGGGAGCTGGAGCGCCACGGCGTGCGGGCTGCGTTGCTGGCCGCCATTGAGGCAGCGCGGGAGCGGTCAGTCGAACTCGGACTCTCCCATCAGGACTGATGCCAGCCAGCACTGGTAGCAGTCGCACGAGCACCACCTGTCCCGCTATTCTCATCAGAACACGAGCGTCACGGACCGCGGAAGGGGAAGCCCAGCGGCGCGCGACGTGGTGAGGACGCGATGACGCATGCCGACGAACGAGCAAGCCGCGCCGGGCAAGGTGCAGTTCCTCACGGTCGCCGAGGTGGCTGCGATGATGCGGGTATCCAAGATGACGGTCTACCGGCTGGTGCACGCGGGTGAGCTGCCCGCGGTGCGCGTCGGGCGTTCCTTCCGGGTTCCGGAGGTGGCGGTGCACGGATACCTTGAGAACGCCTACTTCGATGCCGGATGAGATTTGGCCGGTTGCACGTCGCCGATCGGAGCCGGGGTAGCCTAGTGGCCGCCGCCGCCCGCAGCGCTCGCTGCCGGGCGTTTCCTACTGCACCCACGACCAGCGAGGAGGCCGAGCATGGGCTCGGTGATCAAGAAGCGCCGCAAGCGCATGTCCAAGAAGAAGCACCGCAAGTTGCTGCGTAAGACCCGGGTCCAGCGTCGCAAGTTGGGGAAGTAACTCACACCCGGTCGCCAGCATGTCGCCGTCCACGGTCCTCATCACCGGAGTCAGCCGCTTCGTCGGTGGGCAGCTGGCTGCCCGGCTTGCAGCTGATCCCAGTATCGACCGGGTGCTCGCGGTGGACGCGGTGCCGCCGTGCCGCGATCTGCTGCGGCGGATGGGACGCGCCGAATTCGTCCGCGCCGACCTCCGCAGCCCACTGATCGCCAAGGTGATCTCTACTGCCAAGGTTGACACCGTGGTGCATGCCGCGATGACCGCCACCCCGCGTGATTCGGGGGGGCGCAGCGCGATGAAAGAGATGAATGTCATCGGTACGATGCAGCTTCTGGCGGCCTGCCAGAAGGCGGCGACGGTGACTCGGCTGGTGGTGAAGTCCACCGGGGCGGTGTACGGGGCGAGCCCCCGGGATCCGGCGGTGTTCACCGAGCGGGACGAACCGAAGGACTTGCCGACCTCGGGCTACGCCAAAGACGCGGTGGAGATCGAAGGCTACATCCGCGGTTTCGCCCGGCGGCGCGAGGATGTGGATGTCACGGTGCTGCGCTTCACCAACATCATCGGCCCCCGCATCGATACCGCCCTGACTCGGTACTTCGCGCTGCCGGTGGTGCCGACGGTTCTGGGTTTCGACGCTCGGATGCAGCTGCTGCACGAGGAGGACGCGCTAGCGGTGCTCGAGCGGGCCACCCGGAAGCGGCTTCCCGGCGTGTTCAACGTCGGCGGCGACCGGGTGCTGTTGCTGTCTCAGGCGATTCGACGGGCGGGCCGGATTCCGGCTCCACTACCTGAGCCGGCGGTGGCCATAGTCGGGCGGCTGCTGCGCAATGCCCAGCTCATCGATTATTCCCCGGAGCAGACCCGGTTCCTCAACTTCGGCCGAGTGCTGGACACGGCCCGGTTGCGCACCGAGTTCGGCTTCACGCCCCGGTGGACCACTGTCCAGGCGTTCGACGACTTCGTGCACGGCCGGGCGTTGCGGCCGGTGATCGACTCGAAGCGGGTGGCCGGTGTCGAGCGCGGCCTGCTCGCACTTGCGGCGCGGCTGCGGTAGGAGGCAGTGCCGAGGATGCCGGAAGCGCGAGTGATTCCACTGCACCGCTCCGAAGAAGGCGCCAAAGCGGACGAGGCTGGTGACATTGGGGAAGCAGTAGGGGACCCGCAGTGGTACCGGGATGTGGCCCACCTGCTGGCATTCGCGCGTCGACGGCTGTGCGGTGACTATGGCGTCGATGAGTTCGGCTTCGACCCTGATCTCACCGACAATGTGCTGTTACCGCTGCTGCGCCCGCTGTACCGCAGGTGGTTTCGGGTCGAGACGATCGGCATGCGCCACGTGCCCTCCGAGGGCGGCGCGCTGGTAGTCGCCAACCATTCCGGGACTCTGCCGGTAGATGCGATGATGACCGCGGTGGCGCTGCACGATCACCATCCGGCCCAGCGGCACCTGCGGATGCTCGGTGCCGACTTGGTGTTCCGCACCCCCCTGCTGAGTTCGTTGGCCCGCAAGTCGGGCCAGACTCTGGCCTGCACCGCCGACGCCGAGCGGTTGCTCATGTGCGGCGAGCTGGTCGGGGTGTGGCCGGAGGGGTACAAGGGCATCGGCAAGCTCTACCGCGACCGGTACAAGCTGCAGCGCTTCGGGCGTGGCGGGTTCGTCTCCGCAGCGTTGCGTACCCAGAAGATGATCATTCCGTGCTCGATCGTGGGCGCGGAGGAGATTTACCCGATGATCGGCGACATCAAGCCGTTGGCCCGGCTGCTCGGCGCGCCGTACTTCCCGATGACGCCGTTCTTCCCGATCCTGGGGCCGCTGGGGGCGATCCCACTGCCGTCCAAGTGGTACATCGAGTTCAGTGAGCCTGTCCCCACCGATGCCTACGAGCCAGGTTCGGCCGACGACCCGATGCTGGTCTTCAACCTCACCGACCAGGTACGCGAGACCATCCAGCAGACCCTGTACCGGTTGCTCGCTCAGCGCCGTAGCACGTTCCTCGGCTGACCTCCCGCCGGAGGATCAGGCGCGGGAGCGACGCTGGTAGGCGAGGCCGGCAGCGAACGCACCGGCCACCGCTCCGACGCCCAACATCGAGGGCACCCCGATTTTCGCGGCCTTGCGACCGGTGCGGAAGTCCCGGATCTCCCAGCCACGTGCTCGGGCGGTCTCCCGAAGGTCGGTATCAGGGTTCACCGCGACGGCAGTGCCCACCACCGAGAGCATCGGGATGTCGTTGGCTGAGTCGGAGTAAGCCGTGCAGCGCCGCAGGTCAAGCCCCTCCTTGATGGCCAGTGCACGTATCGCCCGCGCTTTGGCCGCTCCGTGCAGGAGGTCGCCCACCAACAGGCCGGTGTACAGCCCCTCGGTGGTTGTCTCCGCCACGGTGCCTAGCGCACCGGTGAGGCCGAGCCGGCGGGCAATGATCGCGGCCAGCTCCACCGGGGTGGCGGTGACCAGCCACACCCGCTGCCCAGCGTCGAGGTGCATCTTTGCCAGCGCCAGGGTTCCCGACCAGATCCGGTCCGCCATCAGCTCGTCGTAGATGTCCTCACCGAGTTCGACGATCTGCCTGGTGGGCCTGCCAGCCACGAACGACAGCGCACGCTCGCGGCTGGCGTGGATCTCCTCGGGGCTGGGTTCCTTGCCGACCACCCGGAACTTCACCTGCTGCCACGCAAACGAGGTGAGGGCACCGGTGGTGAGAAACTTCCTGGCGGCCAGACCCCGGGCGAAGTAGAAGATCGACGCGCCTCTCATCATGGTGTTGTCGACATCGAAGAAGGCTGCCGCGGTGAGGTCTGGGGTGACAGCCAGCGCGACCTCCACCTCCGCGACTGCCGCGCTGGCAAGGGCGGCCTCGGCGGCGGTTTCCCCGGCAAGAGTCGCCAGCGCCACTCGCTGCTCTGGGGTGTCATGACGGCGCCATCGTGGCACTGGACCCTGCCCTGGTATCCGAGTAGTGGCTCTTCCGCTAGCCCCGCTCACACGAACCGGTCATCAGCGTGCCGTGACGGCGTGACCTGGGCAACCCGACAAGAAAGATCTACCGGACATACTGTCGGGACCACTCCGGGACGAGCTAGGCCGGTGGCGCCAAGAGCGGCAGCGGAATCCCCGGCAACGGCAAGGGAACGGCGGGTGATGATGGTGAATCGCTTCCGGGCAACGGCTGCGAAGGCTCTGCTCCGGGCTGTCCTGGGGCCGGCAACACGTCACCCGCGTCCGGGGCACCAGGGAGTCGGGGCTGGTTGCGCTGACCCGCTTTACCGGGAACGGGGGCCGGACTCACCGAAGGTGCGCCGAGCAGACCAGGCGGCATGATGACGTTGGGCGGACCTCCCGCGGGTGCGCCGGAGGCGTCCGGCAGTGGCACGACCGACGAGGTGCCATCCACTGGAACCGGAGCGCAGGGATCCTTCGCCGGCAGTAAACCAAGATCGTCGTGGGTGCCGGAAGTGATCACCGCGCAATCGGAGCGGTGGTCCAGAGCGGAGGTTCTCGCGACGACTCGGCCCAGTAGCCCAAGAGTGCTATCCAGCCGTGCACTGGCCGGCAGGGGTAGTGCAGCCTGGACCACCCGCAGGCGAATTCCCTGCTGTTCGGCCCAACTGCTCAGCGCGGGCAAGGTACTGGTCTGGCCGCGACTGGCCAGCGCGGTGAGCAGTCTGGCGCCTGCGGTGGTGTCAGCGTCAAAGTCATCGAGAACCTGGAAGAACTTTTCCTGCCCGGCAGGCCAACTGCCGACGACATCGGCCTGTTCCGCCATCATCTCGATCTCGCTCACCCGCGCGCCAGCGAACTCTAGATACTTGAGTGCCTTGGGTTGGTCGCCGAAAGTCAACCCCAGTTCGGCGGACTCGGCCGTGCGCTTGAACGTATACAACGCATCACCGGGTAGCGCATCGCGAGACAGCAGGACACTCATCCCGGACAGTGACATCAGCAGGCACAACGTTGCGGCTGCCGCCACCATCAGCCGCCCTCGGGTCTCCTCGGGGATCCAACGGCGGTTCCGGGAGGTGCCCCGAGAAATGTGTAGCGGCAGGACAGGGCTGGTGCCGTCGTGCACGACGGAGGAGAACTCCGCCATGATGCGCTGACGCATCCGGTCCCGCTCCGCTGGATCCGGCCCGCCGGTCAGGTCACTAGCCCCGACCTTGCGCAACGCTGCGACGACGGTCAGCTCACGGTGCAGGGCACGGTCAGAGACTTCGCGCATACCGCTGTCCACGGCTCGGGCGAAATTTTCCTGTTCCTGCCCGTCGCTGCCCCAACCCCCGGATGCGCGCGTTGTCCTCACCACCTTCGGGCCCTTCCGTCATGTCCTTTGAAGGAGCAACGAGCGGCGACCCGGGTGGTTACGTCGGGCCCTGCCGTGATAATCATCCTGGGGAGAGTCATCGCAGCCCCTCAGGCAGAAGTTGCGCCAGCCGGCGTACCGCACGGTGTTGCAGCGCCTTGACCGCACCCTCGTTGCGGCCCATCACGGCTGCGGTCTCGGAGACCGACAGGCCCTGGATGAAGCGCAGCATGATGCACTCCTGCTGATCGTGGCCCAGCTGGGCCACGCAGCGCATGAGTTCGGTGGCGGTGGCCTCCTCCACGACCTTGTGCTCGGGGCCGCGGTCATCTGCGCTGGAGTCAAGAATATCGGCGGTGGTCATTTCCAGCCGGTACCGGCTGGACTTGACGTGGTCGAGCACCAGATTACGCGCGATGGTGACGAACCAGGCTCCGACGTCGCGACCTTGGTAGCTCACTGAGGAGATCCTGCGCAGTGCGCGCAGGAAGGTCTCACTGGTGAGGTCTTCAGCGAGCGGGCGATCGCCCACGCGGAACAGGACGAAACGGAAGACCACGTCGACATACCGGTCATAGAGCTGGCCGAAGGCATTCTGATCACCCTGCTGGGCCGCCGTGACGAGTTCCCACGCGCTGGTGTCGACCTCCGGCCCGGGGTGGTCGGCAGCGTCGGTACCCGCAGCGCTGATACCCGCAGCGCTGATACCCGCTGGGGGGCCACCCAGCGGGGCGCTGTCCGAATCCGTGGTGCGTGGATCCGGGATCGGCTCGGTGTCGGGACGGGAGACGGATTTCACGCGATCAGGCATCCCGCTCGACGCGGTCTACGACCGGCTGTCCGAACCGGCGCATGACTACGGGCGGGCCGTCCGCACGGCAGCGCGCCGTGCCAGATCGGCTCCGGAGTTCCGGGGTCCATCTCGGTTGCGGCATGAGCCACTCCCTCGTTCGCATCGTGTCGACCGTTCGCGCCAACCGGTCGCCTAGCGCGGCGGAAGCATACGACGCCGACACGTTACGCGGTGCGCATCCCGGGCTGCGGACGGTCCCGCCCCCGGGAGCTGGACGTTCCTGGTAGCTGACGTCGGCAGCGCATGCCAGACTCTGTCAGGAGCCAGGCCGTCGGTGAGAGGGTCGGCCGGATGACTCGTGACCGTGTGACCTCACCCGTCAGGAGGCTCGGTGTCCCCGTCTGCGTCTGCGTCATCGTCCGGGCCAGCAGAGCGGCTGGCGGGTGCCCGCCGCAACGTGGCCGGACTGGTGTCGGACGCTTCGCGGCGAGATCCTGCCCACCCGGCCCTGATCGAGCCGATCAGCGGTGATGAGTTGAGCTGGGGGCAGCTGGACACCACGGTGGACGCCGAGGCCGTCCGGCTCATCCAGTGCGGGCTGCAGCCGGGGCAACGGGTCGTGCTGCGGATGCCGACCTCTTCGGCGTTCTGTGTGTCGCTGTTCGGGGTGCTCCGCGCAGGCGGGGTGGCGGTTCCGGTCGGCCCGAGCGTCCCGGCCCGGGAACTGGATCGGGTACTGGACAGCGCCGGGGCTGGCCTGCTGGTCGCTGCCGGAGACGATGCGACCGCGGACGAGGCGGCCAGCCGGATCGGCGCCACCCGGCTCGATCCGCCCGCGACCCCGCGGACTGGAGCAGTGGCTGCCCCGGGGCCGCCGACCGGTGGTGAGGATATGGCGGTGCTGGCGTTCACCTCGGGCACGTCGGGCAGCCCGCGGGGGGTGATGTTGTCGCACCGGGCGCTGCTGGCGAATCTGGAGCAGTATGCGGCGCTGCGGCCCGCACCGACGACCGCCGCGGATCGGGTCCTGCTGGCCCTGCCACTGTTTCATGCCTACGGATTCGGTCCGGGCCTGCTGCAGGTTGCGAACACCGGTGCCACGGCGGTCTTGCTCGAGCGGTTCGACGCCGCGGAGGCGCTGGATGTGATGCACCGCTATCGGGTGACCACGGTGGTCGGGGTCCCGCCGATGTACCGGGCGTGGCTGCGGCTGGGAGCGGATCGGCTGGCCGAGGGTCTGCGCACGGTGCGGTTGTTCGTCTCCGGTGGCGCGCCGCTGGAGCCTGCGGTGCTCGCCGGGATGCGTGCGGTAACCGGGCTGGACGTGTTCGAGGGCTACGGTCTTACCGAGACGGGTCCGGTGCTGACCTCCGCCCTGGTCGGCGGGTCGGCCAAGCCAGGGGCGGTGGGCCGGCCGTTGCCTGGCGTGCCATCTCGCGGCGTGGATCCGGTGGAGCTGCGGCTGGTGGACTCCGACGGCAGGTCGCTGGACACCGAAGGGGACGACGAGGACACCGGCGTGGTCGCCGTCCGCGGTCCCAACCTGTTCTCCGGCTACTGGCCAGACGGCGTCGGCGGGCCGGCGGAGCTGCCCGGGCTCGGTCCGGGTTGGTTCCGCACCGGCGACGTCGGCTATCTGGATGCCGACGGCGATCTGCATCTGGTGGACCGCGCTGACGACCTGATCATCGTCAGCGGGTTCAACGTCTACCCCCACGAGGTGGAGGACGTGCTGCTCGAGCACCCCGGGGTCCGGGCGGCGGCCGCGGTCGGGGTGCCGCATCCGCAGCGTGGCGAGGCGGTGCGCGCGGTGCTGGTGCCCGTCGAGGGGATGCAGCCCACCGCGGAGGAGATCGTCGAGCACTGCGCGGCGAGGTTGGCCCGGTTCAAGGTTCCCGTGGAGGTGGCGCTGGTGGACTCGCTGCCCTACTTACCCACCGGCAAGCTGGCTCGCCGGATGCTCCGCTCCCCGTGACCCGCGCTCCCCGTGACCCGCGGTCTGGAGACAGACCGCTGTTATGCGACGGTGGATTACCGCGGTCTCTCCAGAACGCGGCTAGGTGCGGCGGGAGGCTGAGGGATGCAGCACGAGGTGACCTTGCTGGTCCGGGCGGACTGCCCGGCCTGTGCCGCGGCCCGGGAGGACATCGCCCGGATCTGTGCTGAACTGGACGTTGGGTGGCACACCACTGATGTGGATGCGGATCTGGAACTGCGGGCTGAGTACGGTGACCGGGTTCCGGTGATCCTGGTCGACGGGCGGGAACACGGCTTCTGGACAGTGCAGGAGCAGCGGCTGCGAGCCGCGCTGAGCCGGTGAGCCGGATCACGATCTGGTCTCGTAGCGAACCGCCTTCCGGTGGAGCACCGAAAGGGCCTGCGTGACTTCCTCCCGGTTATCCGTCCCCGGAGCCGCTTTCGTCGGCCTGCTGTCGGTGGCCGCCGGCCTCGGGATTGGGCACCTGGTCGGCGGGTTGGTGTCGCCGACCGCCTCGCCGTTCCTCGCGGTGGGCGGCACCGCGATCGACCTCACCCCGACCTGGCTCAAGGACTTCGCGGTCCGCACCTTCGGTAGCTATGACAAGGTCGTGCTGCTGCTGGGCATGGCAGTGGTGGTCGCACTGCTCGGGGTGACCACCGGACTGCTGTCCCGGCGCTCCCGCACACCCGGGTTGATCCTGATCCTGCTGCTCGGCGGGGCCGCTGCCGTCGCCGTGCTGACCCGTCCCAACGCAGGTGCGCTTGACATCCTCGCTCCGCTGGCTGCGCTGATCGCCAGTTCGGCGACGTTCGCCGTCCTGCATGGCTGGGGTCTGGCGAGCGGGGCGCCGGCAGCAGGCACAGCGGCGGTGGGGGTGTCCCGACGCAAACTGCTGGCTGGGTCGGCAGCGGTTGCCGCGGGCGCCGGCATCGCAGCGGCCGGCGGCCAGCTGCTGACCACGCGTGGTGGCGTCGAGGCTTCCCGCGCTGCGGTGGGCCGGATCGTGCCCACGGTTGCGGCGCCGCCGATCCCGGCTGGGGCGGACTTCGCCGCCGACGGGTCGCCGACCTTCATCACCCCGAACCGCGATTTCTACCGGGTCGACGTCAACCTGGCGCTGCCGCGGTTGCGCGCCGAGGACTGGCGACTGCGCGTCCACGGGATGGTCGATCGGGAGCTCACCCTGGACTGGGCGGACCTGACCTCGCGCCCGCTGGTCGAGCGCACCGTGACCATGACCTGCGTGTCCAACGAGGTCGGCGGACCCTACCTGTCCACCTCGAATTTCACCGGCGTGCTGCTGGCCGACATCCTCAACGAGGCCGGCGTGCAGCGGGGCGCTGACCAGGTATTCACCACCAGCGTCGACGGGTGGACCTGCGGCAGCCCGACCGAGGCCCTCGCCGACCCGGGCCAGCAGGCCATGCTGGTGATCGGGATGAACCGAGAGCCGTTGCCGATCGAGCACGGCTTCCCGGTTCGGATGATCGTTCCCGGACTTTACGGATTCGTGTCGGCGACCAAGTGGATCACCGATATGGAGCTCACCACGTTCGCCGCGAAGCGGGCCTACTGGTTGCAGCGCGGCTGGGGGCAGCGGGCGCCGATCAAGACCATGTCCCGAATCGACAGTCCCGGCTCGTTCGAGCGGGTCAGCCCGGACACTCCGATTACCGGTGTCGCGTGGGCGCAGACGAAGGGCGTCGAGAAGGTCGAGGTGCGGGTCGACCAAGGTGAGTGGCGACCCGCGGAACTGTCCACTGAGGTCAACGTAGACACGTGGCGGATGTTTAGGCTGCCGGGACGGTGGCAACCCGGGAGCCACGTCGCGGAGGTGCGCGCGACGGACAAGACGGGGTACAGCCAGACTGCGGACCGGGCCGCACCAATCCCGGACGGCGCCAGCGGATGGCACTCGGTACAGTTCACCGTCCGATAAGGACACTGCGGACGTATCGAGTGCCGGACAGATGTGTCCTATTCGTAATCCGCTTGCGGTGAACCCCGCACTGGGGACTGCCGAAGTAATACAGGAGAGGCCCGGACCAGCCGGGCAGCCCGATGAGGAGTTGAGATCGATTTGAGGAAGATCCAGCGACTGGCTGCGGTCGGCGCTATGGCGGCCCTGACCGTTGCGCTCGGCGCGTGCAGCAGCGAGCAGACACCGGCCGCCGACGCTCCAGAGCCCGCGCCGGCCAGCGAGCCGGCTGAGCCCGGCCCAGAGGCGGCGGCGCCCAGTGCGCCCAGTAGCGGCGTTACCCAGATCACAGACATCTTCGGCCCGGCCTGTGACCAGGTTCCCAAGACGGGCGAGGGCTCGGCGGAAGGCATGGTCGATGACCCGGTGGCCACCGCGGCCAGCAACAACCCGCTGCTGACCACCCTGGTGACGGCAGTGACGGCCGCCAAGCTGGGTGACACCCTGAACAGTGCCGAGGCCATCACCGTGTTCGCGCCGTCCGACCCGGCCTTTGCGGACCTGGAGGCCAAGAATCCCGGCATCACCAAGCAGCTGACTGCTGACCCGAACGTGGCGTCGGCGGACAGCAAGCTGGCGACGATCCTGAAATACCACGTGGTCGGGCAGCGCTACGACGCCGCGGGCCTCGTTGAGGCCGGATCGGTGGAGACCCTGCAAGGCGGCAAGGTGACCATCGCCGGCACCGCGGCCGCACCGACCGTGAACGGCACCCAGGTGCTGTGCGGCAACATCCCCACCAAGAACGCCACCGTGTTCGTGATTGGGCAGGTGCTGTCGCCGCCGGTTTCCTGACCGCTGGCTTCATCGCTAGGCGACCGCTACCACCCGTCAGGGGCGGCTCCGTTGTGGAGCCGCCCCTGACGCATGCTGGAGCCCGAGTCGCGACTTTGTTCCTACGTTCACAAGCGGCTACCGTGGTAGCCGCATCGCTGGATGCCCGCCTACGGCGGCGGTTCGACCCGTAAGCCCGAACGCGCGAGCGGCGGCGTTGAGTGGATGATCCGAGAGGAACTGTCACGGTGCACGAGCACGGCAGGTACGGCACACCGGTCGGGGATCTGCCGTCCCGGGCGGTGCCCGAGGCCGCGGTCGCCCGCCTCGCCGTCTACTTGCGGGTGCTCACCTCGATGATCGAGCAGGGCGTGACCACGATGTCCAGCGAGGAACTCGCCGGTGCGGCTGGGGTGAACTCGGCGACGCTGCGCAAGGACCTGTCCTATGTGGGTTCCTACGGCACCCGGGGTGTGGGCTACGACACGGCACGGCTCGTGGAGCACATCGAGCGGCTGCTCGGGCTCACCCGGCACCACAGCGTCGCGGTGGTCGGCATCGGCAACCTCGGTCATGCGCTGGCCAACTATCCAGGTTTTCCCGACCGCGGCTTCCCGGTCACGGCGTTGTTCGACGTCGACGAGGATCTGATCGGGATCCCGGTCGGGGGGCTGCCCGTCGACCACGTCGACAGCATCCCAGTGGTGTGTGCCGAGCGCGAGGTGACCATCGGGGTGATCTGTACCCCCCAGGCCGCCGCCCAGTCGGCGTGTGACCTGTTGGTGGCCGGTGGCGTCCGGTGCATCCTCAACTTCGCCCCGGTGGTGCTGCAGGTGCCCGACGACGTCGAGGTACGCAGGGTGGACCTCGCGGTGGAGCTGCAGATCCTGTCGTTTCACGAGGCCCGCCGTTTCAGCGCCGACGAAGCGCTACCGGTGGTCGAGTCGGTTGACGGGATGGCGGTGGGCCGATGAGCTTGTTGGTTGTCGGGCTGTCCCACCACAGCGCGCCGGTCGGAGTGCTAGAGCGAGCCGCGGTGCCGGTTGCGGATGCCGGCAAGGTCCTCTCTGAGCTGCTCGAGTGCGAGCACATCGCCGAGGCGTTGCTGCTGTCCACCTGCAACCGGGTCGAAGTCTATGCGGTGGTGCAGACCTTCCATGGCGGTCTGTCCGACATCACCGACGTGCTGGCGCGCCACTCCGCGATCGTGCTGGACCAGCTGTCCGACCACCTTTACGTGCACTACGCGGCGGCGGGCGTGGAGCACCTGTTCTCGGTGGCCGCCGGGCTTGACTCGATGGTCGTCGGCGAGCCGCAGATCCTTGGTCAGCTGCGCACCGCGTACGCGGGCGCCGAGCAGGCCGGCACCATCGGGCGCACCCTGCACGAGGTTGTGCAGCAGGCGCTGCGGGTGGGCAAGCGGGTGCACACCGAGACCGACATCGACGCTGCGGGCGCTTCGGTGGTTTCTGAAGCCCTCACTGATGCGGCGGAAGCGCTGGCCTGTGCCGGCCGGCCGGGTCCGGCCGGCCGGCGGGCGCTGGTGCTCGGTGCCGGTTCGATGGGTGGCCTCGCCGCGGCGCAGCTGCGCCGGGCCGGGGTGGCCGAGATCGTGCTGGCCAACCGTACCGAGGCCAGCGCGCAACGGCTGGCAGCGCTGTGCGAGGCCGAGGGCACGCCCGCCCGGGCCGTCGGCCTGGACGGGGTGGCCGCGGCGCTGGCCACCGCGGACCTGGTGATCTGCTGCACCGGCGCGACCGGCACCGTGCTCAGTGTCGAGCAGGTCGCCGGGGCTCGGAACCGCTCACGGGCACCACTGGTGGTGTGCGACCTCGGGCTGCCCCGCGACGTCGAGCCTGGAGTGGCTGACCTCCCCGGCGTGACCCTGCTGGACCTCACCACGGTGGCGCGCCGGCTGGAGCGGCGCACCACCGGGTCCAGTGCGATCAGCGCCGCGCACCGCCTCGTCGCGCAGGAGGTGCGCGGTTACCTGGTGGCTCAGCGCACCGCGGAGGTCACTCCGACGGTCACCGCGCTGCGCAAGCGGGCCGCCGAGGTGGTGGATGCGGAGCTGCTGCGGTTGGACGGCCGGCTGCCCGAACTTGATCACGCCGTGCGCGATGAGGTGGCCCGCACCGTCCGCCGGGTGGTGGACAAGCTGTTACATGCCCCCACGGTGCGGGTCAAGCAGCTCGCCGAGGCCGGTGGCGGTGAGGCCTACGCCGACGCCCTGCGAGAGTTGTTCGAGTTGGACCCGCAGGCCGCCGTCGCCATCGCCGCGACCGTCCGCACCGACCCGTCCGGGACACGGTGATGGCCGTGTTGCGCCCGGGTGTCTTGCGGCCGGGTGTCTTGCGGTTGGGGACCCGGGGCAGTGTCCTGGCACTCGCCCAGGCTGAGTGGGTGGCGCGGCGGTTGCGCGCCGCCGGGTTGACGGTGCACATCGTGCCGGTGCGGAGCGCCGGGGACGGCTACTCGGCGTTGCGCGAAGCCCTGGTGGCCGGTGAGGTCGACGTGGCGGTGCACTCCTGCAAGGATCTGCCGACCGCGCCCGACCTGCGGCTGGTACTGGCCGCCATGCCGGAGCGCGCGGATCCCCGTGACGCGCTGGTGGCCCGGGACGGGATGGTGCTGGGGGCGTTGCCCGCTGGTGCGGTGCTCGGTACCAGCTCGCCGAGGCGTGGTGCGCAGCTGCGGGCACTGGGCCTGGGCCTGCAGGTGGAGCCGATCCACGGCAACGTCGACTCGCGGATCCGTCGGGTCGTCGACGGGGAACTCGATGGTGTGGTGATCGCCGCCGCCGGGTTGGCCCGGCTTGGCCGGATCCATGAGGCCACCGAGCTGCTCGACCCGCTGCAAATGCTGCCCGCCCCTGGGCAGGGAGCGCTGGCCTGCGAGTGCCGGGTCGATGATCTGGACACCGAGCACCTGCTGGGTGCCTTCCTGGACGACGCCGGGGTACGCGCCGCCGTCACCGCCGAGCGGGCGTTGCTTGCCACGCTCGCGGCCGGCTGTCGTGCACCGGTCGGGGCGCTCGCCGATGTCGTCGAGGACTTGGATGACGACGGACAGTCCGTGCTGCGGCTGTCCCTACGGGGGGTTGCCGCCACTGCGGAGGACCACCTGATCCGGTCGTCCGCCACTGGGCCTTACTCCCCTGGGGAGCTGTCCGATGCCGAGAACCTCGGCCGCGAGGTCGCGGCCGAGCTGCTGGACCTGGGTGCTGGCGCGCTGGATGCGGGGTCCCGCGCCGTGTGGTCCGGGTCGAGAACCGATGGGAAACGAGTAGGTAGATGAACCGTGCCCGCAAGACCACCGGCCGGATCGCCTTTGTCGGCGCTGGCCCCGGCGATGCCGGGATGCTCACCGTTCGAGCGCAGCAACTGCTGACCTCCGCCGCGCTGCTGGTGACCGACCCTGACGTGCCCGCCGACATCCTCGCGCTAGCTGCCCAGGGCGCCGAGGTGCGCCCGGCGGTGGGGGAGCCCGGCGATGTCGCCAAGGACCTGGTCACCGAGGCCAAGGGCGGCCAGATGGTGGTGCGGCTGGTGTCCGGAGATCCGCTGACTGCCGACGCCGTGGTCGCCGAGGCACTGGCCGTCGCCCGCACCTCGGTGCCCTTCGAGGTGGTGCCCGGGGTGCCCGCGGGCACCGCGGTACCGGCCTTTGCCGGGGTGCCGCTGGGCTCCGGACATACCGAAGCAGACGTCCGATCCGGGGTTGACTGGGCGGCACTGGCGGCGGTGCCAGGCCCGCTGGTGCTGCACGCTACCGCCTCGCACCTGGCTGAGGCGGCCGCCGCGTTGGTCGAGCACGGGCTCGCCTCGCAAACCCCGGTGGCGGTCACCGTTGCCGGCACCGAGCCCACCCAACACACCGTGGAGACCACGCTCGCGTCGCTGAGCCGCGACGCTGGCGAGCTCACCGGCCCGCTGGTGGTCACCGTCGGCTCGGTGGTCGGGCAGCGGGCGAAGCTGTCCTGGTGGGAGTCCCGGGCACTGTACGGCTGGAAGGTGCTGGTGCCGCGCACCAAGGAGCAGGCCGGCGTGATGAGCGAGCGGCTGGGGGTGCACGGCGCGGTGCCGGTGGAGGTGCCGACGATCTCGGTGGAGCCGCCCCGGTCTCCGGCTCAGATGGAGCGCGCGGTCAAGGGCCTGGTCGATGGTCGTTACCAGTGGGTGGTGTTCACCTCCACCAACGCGGTCCGGGCGGTGTGGGAGAAGTTCCACGAGTTCGGGCTGGACGCCCGCGCGTTCGCCGGTGTGAAGATCGCCTGCGTGGGAGAGGCCACTGCGGAACGGGTGCGCGCGATGGGGATTGTCCCCGAGTTGCTGCCCTCGGGCGAGCAGTCCTCCGATGGGCTGCTGGCCGACTTCCCGCCCTTCGACGACATCCTTGACCCGGTGGATCGGGTGCTGCTGCCGCGTGCGGACATCGCGACCGAGACGCTGGCAGCTGGGCTGCGCGATCGCGGCTGGGAGATCGATGACGTGACGGCCTACCGCACGGTGCGGGCCGCCCCGCCACCCGCCGAGACCCGCGAGATGATCAAGACGGGCGGCTTCGACGCGGTGTGCTTCACGTCCTCGTCCACGGTGCGAAACCTGGTCGGTATCGCGGGTAAGCCGCATGCGCGCACGATCGTCGCCTGCATCGGCCCGGCCACCGCTGAGACCGCGGTCGAGTTCGGCCTCCGGGTGGACGTGCAGCCCGAGGTGGCGCAGGTCAGCGCCCTGGTGGACGCCCTCGCCGAGCATGCCGCCCACCTCCGCGCCGAGGGTGCGTTGCCCCCACCCCGCAAAGCCAAAACCCGCCGCCGCTAACTGTGTATAACCCGTGAGTGGCGATGGGAGTGATCACTCGCATCGCCACTCACGGGCCGGAGGTCCGATGTACCCGACGAGCCGAGCGCGGCGATTGCGGACGACTGCTGCGATGCGGGGGCTGGTGAGGGAGACCACGGTGGCGCCGCGGCAGTTGGTGCTGCCGGTGTTCGTCAAGCAGGGGGCTATCGAGCCGGTGCCGATTGCATCCATGCCGGGCGTCGTCCAGCACACCTCGGAATCGCTGCGCAAGGCTGCGGCTGGGGCGGTGGCCGCTGGGCTGGGCGGGATCATGCTGTTCGGCGTGCCCACTACCAAGGATGCCACCGGCTCCGGCGCCACCGACCCCGACGGCGTGCTCAACGCCGCCCTGCGCGACGTGCGCGCCGATGTCGGCGACGACATCGTGATCATGGCTGACACCTGCCTGGACGAGTTCACCGACCACGGCCATTGCGGCCTGCTCGACGCGGCCGGCCAGGTGGACAACGATGCCACCCTGGCGGTGTACGCCGAGATGGCCGTCGCCCAGGTGCAGGCAGGCGCGCATCTGGTCGGGCTCAGCGGCATGATGGACGGCCAGGTCGGGGTGGTCCGGGAGGCGCTGGATGCTGCCGGGCACCAGGACGCGGGGATCCTCGCCTACAGCGCCAAGTACGCCTCGGCGTTCTACGGGCCGTTCCGCGATGCGGTGGAGTCGCAGCTGACCGGGGACCGCCTGACTTACCAGCAGGATCCGGCGAATGCTCGCGAGGCGTTGCGGGAGGCGGCGCTGGATCTCGCCGAGGGTGCGGACATCGTGATGGTCAAGCCCGCGATGTCCTACCTGGATGTGCTGCACGCCGTCGCCGAGGTCTCCGATGTCCCCGTCGCCGCCTACCAGGTGTCCGGCGAGTACTCGATGGTGGAGGCGGCGGTGGCGCACGGTTGGCTCGACCGGCGGCGCGCGGTGCTGGAGACGCTGACCTCGATCCGCCGGGCTGGCGCTGATCTGGTGTTGACCTATTGGGCGGTGCAGGCCGCCGGCTGGTTGCGCTGATCCTGATCCAGGCGGAACCCCAAGGTCCGGTGGCGACGCCGCGATGACTATGCCGTGTCGGCCGTCGTGCTGGCGTCGTCAGTAAGCGCGACCAGCGGTGCCCCGCAGGCGCACGTGTAAACCCGGTCGCCGGACGGACAGTGGCATTCCTCGTCGATGCGAACTCGACAGCCACATTCCTCATGCCCGCAAGTGAGCACGGTTCCCTTGCTGTACTGCGTGGATTGCGTCATTTCGACCTCCTGCTCGCAAGCCTCGTATGCTCTGGTAGACATGTTACTCTTAGATCGCCTTGCTGATGCACACGTGGTCGCCGTGGCGGTCCGAATGGGTGATGGCCTGGCCCTGATCGGGGACGTAGCGTAACCCGCAGCGCCTCGCCGCACCGTATCCAACATTCTGGTACATTCCCGCGCCGCGTGGCTTCTGCGCCTTAGACCCAGTGCCCGCGCGGCGGGGCGACGAAAAGTGGTTTCAGATCCGGACGGTGGTGCCGTCCGAGAGCGGAATGGTGAGCGAGAAATTCTCTCGGTAGGTGAGCTTCTGCTCCTCCAACACCGTCAGCGCGATCTGCTCGCCCAAGCGAAAAGATTCGATGTAGTCACTGTAGTAGTGCACGCCGGCAAAGTTTCGACCGGTGCTGATATTGGCGGCGATCTTGTTGAGCTCGCCCTCCACGGTCAGTGGCCGGTCCAGCGTGGCGGACACGTCGACGAGGGCACTTCCGTCGGAGTTCGCCTCGTACGCGATCGGGTTGCCGGCAGATGTGAGTGACCATCCGTGGTCGAACCATGCTTTGAGGATCGTGGTGCAGGCACCGGCCACAGTGGCGTGCCCGGCTCCGTATGAGGGGTGGGTGGGCGAGCCTTCGGGAAAGGCCATGGGCAGCAGCCAGTTGTCCGGGTCGCCGTTGGCGGCGCCCACGGCTGCGCCGATTCCCGAGGAACCGGCGAAAGTGGCTTCCATGTTCTCGAGATCCTGCAGCCGCTCCTGCACGACGGCGGGGTTGACTCGCCGCTGGTACATCCACCCACCCACGCCCTCGGGCCGTATCCGCCGGTGCACGTTGAACTTCTGGTAACGGACCGCCTTCAACGCGCGGGTTGCCACTTCCGTGACGAGCGTGAGGATGTGCGGTCCGCCGAACTGAGCGAAGCCCTGCTGCTTGTCGATGAAGTCTGGGCGCTCGAACGGCAAGCCGGGATCGAAAGGCGCCCGCAAGCCGAGCAGCACCAGACAGGCGTTGAGATATGCCTCGTACAGAGCGTCATAGTGGACGTAAGTCGCGAGGTCACGTGGAGTCGCGATAAAGCGATAGCCTTCGTCGTAGCTTTCGCGGCCGCGGGTGTCCGCGCCGTTCTGCACATCGAGGAAGGTGTCCCAGTCGGTAAGGTAGTTCACGCCTGGAGTAGCGACGCGCACTCGTTGGTCAGTCCGCAGGGCTCCGTAAGCGATCATTCCATCGCTCAGGTCGTGAGCGGTGTCGTTCGCATGGACGCCCACATTGCCGATCAACAGGAACTGCGAGACGTAAGGGCCTTGCCTCTCACGAGGAAGCAGGCCGCGGAACAGTTGCCGCAGCGGGACGGGGTCCGCGCCGTTCTGGCTCAACACGCGGCGGCGGTTCAGCGAGGTCGGCAGGACGTCGGTTGAACCGGTCAGGCGATCGGTGCGGTCCTGCCGGAACCACCACAAACGGGCGAGCGACTCGCGAGCGTTTTGGATGGTGGTGTCACTGCCCCAGTCGGTAAAGGGAATATCGCGGGACAAGGCCATCCAGTAGACTTCGCCCATCTCGGAGATCAGTTCCTGGCCGGCCAGCGCAGGATAGGGCGGCATAGTCAGTGCCTGAGCGTCCGAACCCTCCAACTCGAACGTACTCCCGGCGCCCTGACTCTCCCAGGCGCGTACGGTTGGCTCCTCGCCTGCAGGGTAAGTGGCGGCCCAGTCCAGCTGCGGATTCCCATCGGAACCGTATACGAAGTCCCCATTGGGCTGAAATGGGCCTGGTCCGAGACGCAGGCGAAGAAAGTCGCGTGGATCACCGGAGTCGATTGACCGTACCCAGTCAGAGTAGTCGGTGGGTCTCTGCAGGAAGCCGTACTCGTCGTGGGGCTGGCATTTGGTGAAGTTGCCGGCGTAGGTCAGCCGCCCCTGCTCGTCGTGCAGCCGTTGCTCGTCTCCGTTGGCTCGATGCTGGGGTGTGGGCCGCAAGAAGGCCACCTCGGCCGCTGCTTCACGGATACGTCGAGCCTGTCTCTGCCGTTCGGACATTTCGCCCTCCTCGTCGTTAGTGACGTCGTTATCTGCGCGTACTGTAGCAGCGAGGCAGTGGCATCATCCTGTGCGGGGTTGCTCGATTTTCACGATTACGCGTCGAATCGGCAGGATTACCTGGAGTTCTGCCTTTATGGGCAACTGGGATCTCTGCACGATGCCCATCGATGCTGCGCGGGAAGATGCGCGTCGTATCCGTTGCTTGGTTGGTGTCCGGATTCGGGCGATGTGGGCGCTGATCTGGTCGACTGCAGCGACGCGATCGCCGCGGTGGCCGGAGTTCCTCGATGCGCCGAGCGCGGTTCTGTCAATGTGCAGCTGGTATCGAAGTACATGCGGTTGCGGCGTGAGCGGATCTGTCGTCCTCGACGCTGAGCGTTCTCCTCGCTGGCCGGTTCCCGACACCACGTGAGCACGAGGTTCGGGTTGCAACGCGAGCCGCTGACCAGCCCACGGCGCGGTGATCCTGGGCAGTCGCCTCGATCTGAGATCGGCCCGCGCCGCCACGATCCACCAGACTGGGGGAGACTGGCGCGCGTGAGTGCCACCGAGTCGGCCCGGTTGTTCAAGCGGGCCAGTGCAGTGATCCCTGGTGGGGTGAACTCCCCCGTACGGGCTTTCCGTGCGGTCGGTGGCACGCCACGCTTCATGGTCCGCGCCTCGGGGCCCTACCTGTGGGACGCCGACGGCACCCGCTACGTCGACCTGGTCTGTTCCTGGGGGCCGATGATCCTCGGCCACGCGCACCCGGCGGTGGTGGACGCGGTGCGGGCGGCCGCGTCGCAGGGGCTGTCCTTCGGTACCCCGACCAGCGGCGAGATCGAGCTTGCCGAGGAGATCGTGAATCGGGTCGAGCCGGTCGAGCAGGTCCGGCTGGTGAACTCCGGCACCGAGGCGACGATGAGCGCGATCCGGCTGGCCCGCGGCGCCACCGGGCGTCCCATGGTGGTCAAGTTCGCCGGGCACTACCACGGACACGTTGACGCGCTGCTCGTCGCCGCCGGCTCCGGCGTGGCCACCTTCGGGCTGCCATCCAGCCCCGGCGTCACCGGCGCCCAGGCCGCGGACACGATCGTGCTGCCCTACAACGACATCGACGCGGCTCGCGCCCTTTTCGTCGACAAAGGAGCGGAGATCGCCTGCGTCATCGCCGAGGCGGCCGCCGGGAACATGGGCGTGGTGGCGCCCGATCCCGGCTTCAACGCCGCACTGCGCGA
>DATHTJ010000187.1:0-9224 GCA_035463315.1 Pseudonocardiaceae bacterium | reverse complement strand
TCACGCTGGCTCCGGCGGCCCCGATGAGAGTGCCAGCAGCGCCGAGCTCGGAGCCGAGCACGGCGGTGGTCACTGCGGCGAGGGCGGCTGCAGCGACCTGGGCCAGGTTGAGGTCGATCTTGCGCGTGGTGTCGTCTGAATCAGGAGGCGAGTGCGGCGCAGTCATGATCTCCGGTACGTTGGGGGCCTAATTCGTCAGTGGCCAAAGTTCGGGACGTCGGTTCTGATGCCGGCTACGTTAACCACGGGGCCCGACCACGCCCAATCGGGGTAGAGACCAGAGGGACAGCGGCCACCTCGCTGATCAGGGCCGGCCAGGACCCGAACCGGCGCAGAAGCGTCCGGCCACAGCGCTTGACGCACCCGGTTGCTGGGCCGGCGGGGCGCGGTTGCCAAGGCCGGGCGCGGCAAGGGGTCAGCGGTCGAACTTGGTGGTGAGGACGATCGATGACATGGTGCGCTCGACACCGGGGATGCCGCCGATGTGATCGAGGACGTTGTCGATCTCCGCCGTGCTCTCGGCGGCCACTACCGCGATCAGGTCGAACGGCCCGCTCACCGTGTGCAGGGTGCGGACACCGGCGATCCGGCGCAGCGTCTGCTGCACGTGGTCACCCCGCTTGGGGTCAATGGTGATGGCGACATGGGCGGTGACGTGCCGCCCGGTCGCCGCCGGCCCGAGCCGAACGGTGTAACCGGCGATCACGCCGCTGCGCTCGAGGCGGGCGATGCGCTCCTGCAGCGTCGAGCGGGCCACGTGCAGCCGTCTCGCCAGCACCGCGACCGACTGGCGGGCGTTGTCGACGAGCAGGCCGAGGATCCGCTGGTCGAGCTCATCCATGGACGCATTCTCGCCAATCTGACGCCAAAGCCCGGCATTCTGCCGGAGCAGGGACCGGCATCGGGCAACAGGACGCGCCGCTGCGGCGGCGACCGGTCCTACGTTCAACCTATGTCTAACCCCCGCCGCGGCAGCCGCGACACGACAGATTCTGCCGGCCGCACCCGGGCTCTCGTCGTCGGTGCTGGCAAGATCGGCATCGCCATCGCCAGCCTGCTGCGGTCAGCACCCGACTACGACGTGACCGTGCTCGACCGTTCCGAGCGGGCGCTGCGGACGGCCGACGGGCTGGGGGCGCGCACCGTGCACGGCGACACGGACGACGCCGCCCTGCTCGGCCGGCTGGCCGGTAGCCACGACATGGTGCTCAGTGCCGCCCCCTTCCACCTGACCACCAGCGTCGCTCGCGCCGCGCGGGAAGCCGGCGCCCACTACTTCGACCTCACCGAGGATCGGGCGTCGGCCCGGGCGGTCGCCGCCATGGCCACGGACGCGCCGGCGGTGCTGATGCCGCCGCGGGTCCTCATGCCTCAGTGTGGCCTCGCGCCAGGGTTCGTGTCGGTGGCTGCAGCCGCGCTGGCCAGCTCGTTCGACGAGTTGCGTGCGGTGTCCCTACGGGTCGGTGCCCTGCCCCAGTTCCCGACCAACGCTCTCAAGTACAACCTGACCTGGTCGACCGACGGACTCATCAACGAGTACTGCAACCCCTGCGAGGCCATCGTCGACGGTGAGCTGCGCGAGGTGCCGCCGCTCGAAGAGCTGGAGGCGTTCTCCCTGGACGGCGTGGCCTACGAGGCGTTCAACACCTCGGGCGGGCTGGGCACGTTGGGCGAGAGCCTCCTCGGTCGGGTCGAGACCCTCAACTACAAGACCGTGCGCTACCCCGGCCACTGCGAGATCGTGAAGCTCCTGGTGCGAGACCTGCGCCTGGCTCGCCGGCGGGACGTGCTCAAGGACGTCCTCGAGACCGCCATCCCGGTGACCGACCAGGACGCCGTGGTGATCTTCGTGAGCGTGTCAGGTACCCGTGCCGGGGTACTCACCCAGCATGCCTTCGCGCGCAAGGTCTATCCCGCGGACGTGTGCGGCCGGCGGCTCTCGGCCATCCAGCTCACCACCGCGGCGGGCATCTGCGCCATGGCCGACCTGGTCCGGGAGGAGAAACTGCCGACGTCCGGGTTCGTCCGGCAGGAGCAGTGCGCGTTGGCGGAGTTCCTGGCAAACCGGTTCGGCTCGCTCTACCTGCAAGGCAAAAAGGTGACCCAGACATGACCCCAGACATAAACCCCCAGGACATCCTCCGTGCGGTCGGGCTCGACCCGGCCGAGCTGTCCGGCGGCGACCTGACCGCCCGCAGCCCCATCGACGGCGCGGTGATCGGCCGGCTGGTGCCCACCTCGCGCCAGGAGGTCGACGCCGCCCTCGACCGGGCGGCCAGCACGTTCGCCCGGTGGCGTTCGGTGCCGGCACCCAAGCGGGGCGAGCTGGTCCGCCTGTTCGGCGAGGAGCTGCGGGCCCACCAGGACGCTCTAGCTGCAGTGGTCACGCTGGAGACCGGCAAGATCCTGGCCGAGGCCCGTGGCGAGGTGCAGGAGATGATCGACGTCTGTGACCTCGCCGTCGGCCTGTCCCGCCAGCTCTACGGCAAGACCATCGCCTCGGAGCGGCCGGGGCACCGCATGATGGAGACCTGGCATCCGCTCGGCGTGGTGGGCGTCATCTCGGCGTTCAACTTCCCGGTGGCGGTGTGGTCCTGGAACACCGCGGTGGCGCTGGTCTGCGGCGATCCGGTGGTGTGGAAGCCGTCGGAGAAGGCGCCGTTGTCGGCGCTAGCCTGCCAGTCCCTCTTCGAGCGTGCCCTGCGCGCCTACAGCGGCGAGGACTGGAGCGGGTTGTCCGCTGTCCTGCTCGGCGGGCGGGACACTGGCCAGGTACTGGTCGAGGACCACCGGGTGGCCCTGGTCTCGGCGACCGGGTCAGTACCGATGGGCCGAGCAGTCGGACCGGTCGTGGCCGAGCGGTTCGGGCGCCTGCTGCTCGAGCTGGGCGGCAACAACGCCATGATCGTGGCCCCGTCGGCCGATCTCGACCTCGCGGTCCGGGCCATCCTGTTCGCCGCGGTCGGCACCGCGGGCCAGCGCTGCACCACCCTGCGCCGGCTGATCGTCCACGAGTCGATCGCCGACGAGCTCCTCGCCTCCCTGCGGCGGCTCTACGACACCCTGCCCATCGGTGACCCGTTCGATCCCGCCACCCTGGTCGGTCCCCTGATCGACGCGACGGCGCTGGACGGGATGGACAAGGCCCTGGCGGCCGCCCGGGCCGACGGCGGCAACGTGCACGGCGGGGGGCGGGTGCTGGCCGACGAGTATCCGCAGGCCTGCTACGCCCGACCAGCCCTGGTGGAGATGCCGGCCCAGACCGAGATCGTGCGGCGCGAGACCTTCGCCCCGATCCTCTACGTGTTGCGCTATGACGAGCTCGATAAGGCGATAGCCGTCCACAACGACGTCACCCAGGGCCTGTCGTCCTGCATCTTCACCAACGACCTGCGGGAAGCCGAGCAGTTCCTGGCCGCCGCCGGGTCGGACTGCGGCATCGCCAACGTCAACATCGGGCCCTCCGGTGCCGAGGTCGGGGGGGCCTTCGGCGGCGAGAAGGAAACCGGTGGCGGTCGGGAGTCGGGGTCTGACTCCTGGCGCTCGTACATGCGTCGATCAACGGCCACGATCAACTTCTCGACCGGCCTGCCGCTGGCGCAAGGCATCGAATTCGGACGGCGGGACCCAGCATGAACGAGCTGCTCACCAGGATCGTCGGTGCGCAACGGTGCGCAGAGCTGCTGGCCCAGGTCGCCGTCCCGCCGCAGTTGGCGGCTCTTCAAGGACTACCAACCCCGGTTCCGAGCACCTCTAACGCCCCCCAACGCCGGGCCACGGCGGCGATGGCGATGAGCCTGGTGCTGTTCGAGGACCTGCTGGCCCGCGTCCCCAGCGGGGCACGCTACGTGGCCAGCCAGCGGGAGCGGAGCCGTCAGGTCGTGTTCGACCACGGTGCCGTCCGGACCGTCGACTGGCCCGAGACCGGGCAGCTGCCGCCGGGTGCCGAGCTGTTCCGCTGGCTGCTCGTCCCGCTCGGGTACCAGGAAGTGGGCCGCTACCCACTGGACCGCATCCACATGACCGGGCGGGTGTTCACCCATGCCGACCTCCCCGAGCAGGTGCCGCAGTACTTCGTGTCCGAACTGCACGTCGACCGCCTGGACCCCGACGCCCAGCAGGCCGTGACCCGAACGGTCGGCGACTCGGTGGATCCCCTCGACGGCGAGGCGCTGGCGCTGCTCCACGACCTGGCCGGCCGGGGTTGGGTGACGCTGGACGACGCGGCGCGCCTGGTTCCGATGCTGGTGTCGTGCTTCGGACGCCACCATCCCGACCCCCGGCTCGATGACTATCACACCCTGCTCCGTCACTCGGCCGAGATGGCCTGGATCGCGACCGAGGGCAACGCCTTCAACCACGCCACCGACCGGGTTCCCGACGTCGACGCGCTGGCCGAGGCGCTGCGTCCCAACTGGCCGCTGAAGGACACGGTCGAGCGGTCCCGCAGCGGGCGGGTCCGCCAGACGGCGCTACGGGCCGACCCGGTGCTGCGCCGGTTCCGGGATGCCGACGGGGCCAGCATCACGCGCGAGGTCCCCGGGTCGTTCTTCGAGTTCATCACCCGCGACGCCCGACCCGACGGCAGACTCGACCTCACCTTCGACGCCGGCAACGCCCAAGGCATCTTCCGCATGACCGCCCACCCCTCAGTTGGCACGCCTTCAAGGACTACCAACCCCGGTCCCGAGCGCCTCTAACGACGGCCAACCCCCGCCTTCGTGACGGCACGAAAACTGTCAGGGTCCGGTGCCACGATGAACGGGTCCTGAGGAGAGAAGCACAGAGAGGTACACCACATGCCTGGACTCGTGGCACCGGTGGCTGACGAGCGCGAGGGGCTCCTCGCCTACCTCGCTCAGCAACGTCTGGTACTTCGCCTCACCGCGCACGGGCTGACAGACGAGCAGGCCCGGGCAGCCCCCACCGCAAGTCCGCTCAGCGTGGGGGGGCTGATCAAACACGTGACGGCCGCAGAGCGGGGGTGGATTGACATTGTTCTGCAGCGCCTCCGGACGTGGCCAAAGGAGTACTACAAGGATCACCAGGCCAACTTCCGGCTCGGGCCGGACGAGACCTTGGCCGACGTGCTCGACCTGTACGACCAGGCGGCCAAGGAGACCGACGCGGTCATCGTCGAGATCTCCGACCTCGGGCAGCCGGTGCCAGTCCCGCAGGACATGCCCTGGTTCCCTGACGAGGTCACGGCATGGTCGGTGCGCTGGGTTCTGCTTCACCTGATCGAGGAGACCGCACGCCACGCCGGCCATGCTGACATCATCCGTGAGTCACTCGACGGCGCTACCGCTCTCCCGCTGATGGCTGCCGCGGAGGGCTGGCCAGCCACTCCGTGGGTGCAACCCTGGGAGGCCCCAGCCCAGCGAACATAACCACGCCGTAGTTCCGGCGCCCGGCTAGCTTGTCCACAATGTGGGCGTAACCGGGTTGTGATCACTCATTCGTGTAGCCTCACTATCGTGCCAGCCCTGTCGTTCACGCTCGTGGCTCGCCGCCACGTTGACTATGGGCGCACCCGCAGCATGATCTGTATGTCGGCCTGACCCTGCCCGACCCTCCATCAGCCCGGGCGTGTGGTCGTGCCGTCCCGGTGCCCACGGTGGCCCCGACGTCACCTCGCGCGCCCCCCAAGCCGAGGACGCGCTCGTCATGCCAGCCATCACACCCACCCCCCGCACCCGCGTTCTCGCCGCCCTCATTGCCCTCTCGACACTCGTGCTCGCCGCTGCGTGCGGCGGCAGTGCCAACAGTTCCGGCGCGCCGCAGGGCCCAGCAACCACGCTGCGGCTGGGCTACTTCGCCAACGTCACGCACGCCGCCGCCATCGTGGGTGTCGACCGGGGCTTCATCGCCCGCGAGCTCGGCGGCACCAGGCTACAGACCCAGATCTTCGACGCAGGACCCTCAACGGTCGAAGCATTGTTCGGCGGTGCCCTCGACGCGGCGTACATCGGGCCGAACCCGGCGATCAACGCCTTCGCGAAGAGCGACGGCAAGGCGATCCGGATCATCGCCGGAGCGACCTCCGGCGGCGCGCAGCTGGTCGTCCGTCCGGGCATCAACACCGTGCAGGACCTGCGAGGCAAGGAACTGGCCAGCCCGGAACTCGGTAATACCCAGGACGTGGCGCTGCGCGCGTGGCTGACCACGCAGGGCCTGCGCAACAGCGTGCGGGGTGGCGGGGACGTCACGATCATGCCCACCAAGAGCTCTGACACGCTCCAGCTGGTCAAGTCCGGCACGCTCGAGGGAGCCTGGGTAGCCGAACCGTGGGCGTCCCGGTTGGTGCTGGAGGCCGGCGGCACGGTGCTGGTCAACGAGCGGGATCTGTGGCCCAACGGGCAGTTCGTCACCACCCAGTTGATCGTCCGCACCGAGTTCCTGGAGAACCACCCGCAGACAGTCGAGGCGCTGCTACGGGGGCACGTCGATGCGGTGCAGTGGGCAACCCAGAACTCCGCCGAGGCCAGGACCGTCGTCAACGAGGGCATCGACGCTCTCACCGGCAAACCCTTGCAGCCGGAGGTGGTCGACCGCGCCTGGCAGAACCTGACGGTGACCAACGACCCCATCGCGGCGTCGCTTCAGCGCAGCGCCGAGAACGCGGTGGCCGCAGGGGTGACCAAGGAGAAGGTCGACCTGCACGGAATTTACGAGCTGTCGATCCTCAACCGGATCCTCACCCAACGGGGCCTGCCGACCGTGTCGGCCGACGGGCTCGGGAAGGACTAACGAGCATGATCCACGATGTTCGACCACTGGTTTCGCACGAGAGTGCTGTCGAGGCAGCGGCGTTGCCCTCCAGCGTTCGCGTCACGCAACTGTCCCAGATCTTCGAGCGTGGCCACCCGCCGGTGCTGGACCGGATCGACCTTGACGTGGGGCCCGGCGAGTTCGTCTGCCTGCTGGGCGCCTCCGGGTGCGGCAAATCCACCCTGTTGTCGCTCATCGCCGGGCTCGGCACACCCACCTCTGGCCGCATTGAGGTCACGGTGGGCCGTCCGGCGCTGATGTTTCAGGAGCCAGCCCTGCTGCCGTGGCTGACCGCGGCCGGCAACGTCGAACTCGCGCTCAAGGCACGGCGGGTAGGTCGGACCGAGCGCCGTACCGAGGCACAGCGACTGCTCGCGCTGGTGAACCTGGCCGGGCAGGGCGGCAAGCGAGTGCATGAGCTCTCCGGTGGGATGCGCCAGCGGGTGGCGCTGGCCCGTGCGCTGGCCCAGGACAGCCAACTGCTGCTGATGGACGAACCCTTCGCCGCGCTCGACGCCATCACCCGCGATGCGCTGCACGAGGAACTGGCCCGCCTGTGGTCGGAGCAGGGGCTGTCCATCGTGTTCGTCACGCACAACGTGCGCGAGGCCGTCCGGCTGGGGCAACGGGTGCTGCTGATGAGCTCCCGGCCGGGGCGGATCGTCCGGGAGTGGCAGGTCGAGCTGTCCCAGCCCAGGGCGATCGAGTCCCCCGGGGTGAGTGCGCTGGCCACCGAGATCACCCATTACCTGCGAGCGGAGATCAGCCGCCATGCCCGTTGACGATCCGCCGCGGACCCTCGAAGACAGCCGGGCGTTCGAAGCCGGGCTGGATGCCCTGGAAGCGCCAACGCTGCCACCGCGGCCCGGGCCGGGAAAAGTGTTCGTGCGCTCGGTGCTGCCCCCCATCGTTGCGGTGGCGGCGTTCGTCGGGCTCTGGCAGCTGGCCTACAGCGTCGAGCTCAAGCCGAGCTTTGCCCTGCCCAGCCCGCTTGAGGTGTTCCAGACGTTCGGCGAGACGGTGAGCGACGGCCGGGCCTGGGAGGCCATCTCGATCAGCGTGTCCCGGGGTGCCCTGGGATTCCTGGCATCCCTGGCCGTCGGCACCGTGCTCGGGCTGGCAATGTGGAAAAGCCGCTGGCTGCGGGCCGCTCTCGGGCCATTCGTCAGCGGGTTGCAGAGCCTGCCCTCGGTCGCCTGGGTCCCGGCGGCGATCATCTGGTTCGGCCTGTCCGACGCGGCCATTTACGCGGTGGTGCTGCTCGGCGCCGTCCCGTCTATCGCCAACGGGCTGCTCGCCGGGTTCGACCAGGTGCCACCGTTGCTGGACAAGGTGGGCCGGGTGCTGGGGCTGGGCACCGTCGGCCGGATCCGGCACGTGCTGCTGCCCGCGGCCCTGCCGGGCTACCTGGCCGGTCTCAAGCAGGGCTGGGCGTTCTCGTGGCGCTCGCTGATGGCCGCCGAGCTCATCACCTACTCCCCCGCGCTGGGCATCGGGCTCGGCCAGCAGCTCAACATCGGGCGAGAACTGAACGCAATGGACCTCGTGATCGCCTCGATCCTGCTGATCCTGGTGGTCGGCGTCGCCATCGAATTACTGGTTTTCGCACCCCTGGAACGCCGGATTCTCCGAGCCCGGGGACTCACCACCGCCCGAAGCCGCTGACGATCTCATCGGGCTCGATGACGGGCCTCTCGATGCGGCTGCCATCTCCGTGGAGAACCTGCACCGGCTGCTGGTGACGCGGCGGGCGCGCGGCCGCAGCACTCAACGGGGTCGATCCTCCTGGTGGGGAATCTCAAGCGCCCCAGGCGGGGACCAGGTGACACCGGGGAAGCGGCCGAAATCGCTGTCATAGGTGATGACCTCGCCCCGGTGCTCGATCGCCAGCGCAGCGAGGTGCGTGTCATTGGTGAGGTTTCCACCGGTCCCCAGAGCTGTCAGCAGGTGGCTGAGTACCTGAAGATGCTGTGCTGTGGGCTCCAACACGATGCTCGCAGGCTGAGCCAGCCAGGCATGCACCCGATCCAACGCCTGGTCCACGCTGAGTGGCGACGGGAACAGACCGATCTTGGTGGAGAGGCGGAGGAAGGCCAGCAGGCTGATCCAGCTGAACCCGACGGTGGATCGCCCGTTGAGCGCCGCATCGAGCCAGTCAACGGCTTCGTCGTGATGCTCGGCAGACTCATTCACCGCGTAGAGCAGAACATTGGCGTCGACCACCTTCACTTGCCAACCCGGCTCCTGCGCACCAACTCCTCGTCCTCGAGTTCTGCGGCAAGCTGCAGCGCACGGTCGAGGTTGACCACGGGCACGCCTAGCGGTGCGGTCGCCGTGCGAAACGGGGCTCCGCGATCCTCGCCCGCTCCGGCCCGGATCGCCTCGTTCAGCGCCTGCTTGAACGAGATGCCGCGCTCCCGCATCCGTCGCCCGATGATCGCGGCGGTATCGGG